>DBYQ01000003.1 GCA_002310015.1 Bacteroidales bacterium UBA1182 | reverse complement strand
AATTTTTGGCGTGCAAAGATACGGCTTTTATTTTATAATACAAGCGAAAACGCATAGTTTTTGATAAAATAACCGCAAAAAGGCAAAAAAACAGGCGGGCTTAATCAAAAAAGCCCGCCTTTTAAAACTAAAAAACGCCTATATCCGCAACACTTCAGACCGCAAGGTCATGCCTCGCCGTGAAAATCAGAAATGGGCGGCATATAAGTATCCTTACGACCCTTCATCTCAATCGTCCCGAATGATTTCTCATACTTTGACACGTTGTCCTGAAGCGCCATCAGAAGACGTTTGGCATGCTCGGGGGACATAATCACCCTTGACCTGACCTGAGCCTTTGCCATACCTGGCAGTATGCTTATAAAATCCATTACAAACTCCGACGAAGAGTGGGTTATCATAGCCAAATTGGAATAAACTCCCTGGGCTGTCTCTTCCTTAAGTTCAATCTGCAACTGCTGTTGCCCGTTCCCTTTCTGTTCCATTTTAATGATTCTGTTTTTGTGGCGCTAAGTTAACCCTTTTGCACAAGACAGACAACAGTAATCCCAAATTAAATTGGACATATAGTAATTTTTACTTACATACAACAAAACATTCAAACAAGTCCGGAAACGGTAATCAGGAATTGCCCGAATCATGTTTCTGTTTTCACATGACATTATTCCGATTTTTTATATATTTGTATTCCGTTGCCAGTCAGCAAATGCCGACAACATTGGATTTATCACAAGAAACCATTAATTTAAACCTTTAATAATCAGCTTATGAGCAATTACAAAGAGACAGGTAGCAAAGCCTATCTGTATGGAATCTGCGCAGTAGCCGTCATCGGCGGTCTGCTGTTTGGATATGATACCGCCGTCATATCCGGTGCCGAGCAGGCATTACAGAAATTTTTTGCAAGCGGACTTGGAGATTTTTACACAACCAGCCTTCACGGATTCGTGGTTTCATCAGCCCTTATAGGATGTATCATAGGTGGTCTGATTTCAGGTATAATGGCTACCAGATTGGGTAGAAGGAACGCGCTGATATTTGCATCAGTCCTGTTCTTCCTGTCAGCTCTGGGAAGCTACATGCCGGAGTTCCTGTTCCGCCCCAACTTTGAATTCTTCCAGCCTGGTGAGGCCACCAAGAGCCTTATGTGGGCATTCATTCTTTACCGCATACTGGGAGGTATCGGTGTAGGCATGGCATCAGCTATCTGCCCCATGTATATTGCAGAGGTAGCTCCTGCAAACATCCGCGGAACACTCGTATCATGCAACCAGTTTGCAATCATTTTCGGCCAGTTGGTCGTATATGCCATCAACACTCTTATCCGCAGCGGACTGGCCGACACCCCTGAACTCATCCAGGCAGCAATGATCAACATCGGCTGGCGTAAGATGTTTGTAAGCGAGGCATTCCCGGCCGGCGCATTCGGATTGTTACTGTTGCTGGTTCCCAAGACTCCGCGTTATCTTGTAATGCGTGGCAATACCCAGAAGGCAATGGCCGTACTTTCCCGCATTAACGGTGAAAGCAAAGCACAGGAGATACTTCAGGAGATTAAGGACACATTGGTTGAGAAGAAAGAAAGCCTCCTTTCATACGGTATCCTTGTGATTATTGTAGGCGTACTGCTCTCATTCTTCCAGCAGGCTGTAGGTATCAATGTCGTACTCTACTACGCCCCGCGTATATTCCAAAACATGGGTTCTAGCGGTGACGCCGCTATGATACAGACCGTCGTGATGGGTGTAGTAAATATTCTGTTCACCATTGTAGCAATCTTGACAGTTGACAAGTGGGGACGCAGACCTCTGCTGATCATCGGTTCCATTGGTATGGCTATAGGTATGATCGCATTGAGCGTTCTTTCATTCTGCGATGTCATCGGAATGGCCGCTTTGGTATTCATCATCATCTATACCGCCTCATTCATGATGTCATGGGGCCCCATCTGCTGGGTACTCATCTCAGAGATTTTCCCCAACACCATCAGAGGCAACGCTGTGGCTATCGCCGTTGCAGCACAGTGGATTTCAAACTATATCATCTCATCCACATTCCCCTCACTCTGCGAGTGGAGCGTTGGAGGCACATACCTCATCTACGCAGGATTCTCAATCCTCTCAGCAATCTTTGTACTGAAGATGGTTCCTGAGACCAAGGGTAAGACCCTGGAGGAGATGAGCGCTCTGTGGCGCAGCAAGATGAAAAAATAATTGAGAATTGAAAGTTGAAAATTGAAAATTAAATCGCAGAACCTGCGTAATAATAAAAATCCAGCCGAAACCGACTGGATTTTTTTATTATATCCCAACGCAGGTGCGTTAGTATTAATTCTCAATTCTCAATTTTCAATTTACTTAACCACGCCCTGTTTTATCAGGTATTCGGCAATCTGAACGGCGTTCAGAGCTGCACCCTTGCGGATCTGGTCACCCACGATCCAGAAACACATCACGTTGGGATTAGCTATATCCTTACGGATACGGCCTACGTAAACGGGATCTGTACCCGACAGGAAGAGAGGCATGGGATATTCCTTCTTGGCCGGATCATCCATCAGGACAAGACCCTCACCGTTCTTTACAGCCTCACGGAATGCCTCAACTGATACAGGTTCCTCTGTCTCAGCCCAGATAGCCTCTGAGTGGCAGCGGAGTGCAGGAACGCGTACGCATGTAGCACTGCACTTGATATCGTTATGGAACATCTTACGGGTCTCATAGAACATCTTCTCCTCCTCCTTGGTATATCCGCTATCCTTGAAAACGTCAATATGGGGAATGAGGTTATAAGCAAGCTGATAAGCGAACTTCTTAACGGTGACATCCTCACCGGCCAGCACCTGACGGTACTGATCCTCAAGCTCCTGCATTGCAGCAGCACCTGCACCGCTGGCAGCCTGATAGGTTGAAACCTGAACATTCTTTACAGGCGAAAGGTCATTAAGAGCCTTAAGAGCCACAATCATCATGATTGTAGAGCAGTTAGGGTTGGCAATGATACCTCTGGGGCGAACCAATGCATCCTCAGGGTTAACCTCAGGAACAACCAGAGGCACATCAGGATCCATACGGAAAGCGCTTGAGTTATCAATCATGATTGCACCGTACTTGGTGATAGTCTCTGCAAACTCCTCAGATGTACTGCCGCCGGCTGATACGAATGCGATGTCTATTCCCTTGAAATCATCGTTATGCTGAAGAAGCTTGACCTGAATCTTCTTACCGCCATAGGTGTAATAAGATCCGGCACTACGGGATGACCCGAACAAAACCAACTCATCGAGCGGGAATTTACGCTCTTCCAGCACACGCAGGAACTCCTGTCCTACAGCACCGCTGGCTCCAACAATTGCTACTCGCATAGGATATTATTTAGTTATTTGATAATTTGGGCGCAAAATTAGTGTTTCCGCACAAATTAGACATCTTATAAAGTATAAAAACTCATAACAATAGAGCAAATTCAACCTAAAGCGTATATTTTTGCATCATAAACAAGCGATGAGGATAAGATGATAGAACTGGAAAACATTACGCGCAGTTTCGGGTCACTGCAGGTGCTCAAAGGCATCAGTCTGAAAGTGAACAAAGGCGAAATAATAAGCATAACCGGACCGAGCGGAGCCGGAAAAACCACTCTGCTGCAGATCATGGGTTCGCTTGACAAACCCGACAGCGGACGCGTACTATATGACGGACGGGATATCACCGCCATGGGCGAGAAAGAACTCTCATCATTCAGAGGCAGCCATATCGGGTTCGTATTCCAGTTTCATCAGCTGCTGCCGGAATTCACGGCAAAAGAGAACATAATGATCCCCATGCTGATTGCCGGTAAGAATATGCATGACGCATCCTCACGCGCTTGCGAACTGTTAGAAATGCTTGGACTGAAAGAGAGGGCGGAACACAAGCCGTCAGAACTGTCAGGTGGAGAAAAACAGAGAATTGCCGTAGCCAGGGCTCTTGCAAACAAGCCAGACGTAATCCTGGCCGATGAGCCATCGGGCAGCCTTGACACCAAGAACAAGGATGATCTTCACAATCTCTTTTTCAAACTTAGGGATTTACTGGGACAAACTTTCGTAATAGTTACGCACGATGAATCATTGGCATCCATGACAGACCGGACTATTCATCTCCTGGATGGTGTTATATCGAGATAACTACCATCTGGTAAACCTCAAGACGGTCTTTCTCCCTGTGAGAATCAAATGTTTCCGGTTCAGTTCAGTAACATTGAAAGCAGACACCCTGGAACCGATTCCAAAGATATTAAGACCGTCATTTATACCTTTCCAATTCTCCTCATTATACATGGAGAAATCAAAAATAAGGTAATCTCCTTTGTCAATCATAATCCCGATTGCAGAAAAACCACTGTTACTGCTCTCCAACCATATCAGATCTCTGGCAAAGCTGAACCATAGCCCCTCTTTAGACTCTTCAAGACATGGCTTGCCATAAAAATCAAGACTATCTAAATACTCCACACTATCAAGCCTCCACATATAGTCAAGGGCATCATTATGAAATACATTTTCACATGACAGGAATAAAACCGCCAATAGTGCCGCAGTTATTTTAAGCAAGACCTTTCTCATAGTATTTTCCATGATTTAGCGATTGTAAACATGACACCGGTATTATTCCCAATCAAATCACCATCATTCAAATCAAATCCGACAGAAAGTCCAATCCTCCATTTGTTGACATCAGAGAAAAGATATGAGCCCTCAAAGAGGCAGGAAGTAACATCCTGTATCTCATTGAACGGATTTTCATAAGTTCCCCAATGAGTGGTATTTGTAAAAAAGGCCCTATATTTCCATCTGGCACCGAATCCTCCATCTATGCCTACATGATACATCAGCACACGGTTACTTCTGAAACATTGGTTACCGTCATTGTTATAAACCGGAGAAACCAATATCGGACTACCTAATGCATATCCCGACATACTGTATGAATCATAGAGATCATGATTATACATATCATCCCTGCCATCTACACCTTCTATGATAGGGTAAACCTGATCTTTGCGGATAGGACCGCATTGACCACGGGTATTCAACACCTCCACGAGCACATTACTGACAGGGAATCTTTCCGGCAAACTTATTTCCAAACCATACAGACCGTCAAACCAGTTTCTCCGGAAACCATAATAAACGAGATTCTTTGTTCCATCCAAGTCACTCTTGTATTCCACTCCAATCATACTGGAATGGTCCTCAAAAAAATGCTCGTAATAAGCCCTTATTCCCCACTCCTTGCCCAAATAATCTAATGACAAATGCCAGCTGCCCAGATTATTTCCATTTTCCTTACCCTGATTTCCAGGTTCATTAACCGGAACTAAAGCCGTAAGATAGGCAGCAGGTCCTGACGGCAGATTGTACTCTTCATATACCTCTAAACCGGTAAGCGGCCGATTGTGCATAGTACCTCCAAACAAGCAATACATTTCAATGCCCAATGTAACCTGGAACGGAATACGGCTTGGATTACCGACCCTAAGGAACAGATCCTTGCTATTGAAGAGAATCTTGTCAGTATAACGACCTTGCATGGATGGCATGGCAGCCCTTTCACTACGCCATCTGTCATCAATAAGCCTTCCGTATGCTATATGCGCTTTGACAGAGAACCAATTATCCAATATCGGTAACCGCACAAATTCAGGAAGCCCCAAACGTACCTGGGGAATCGGGCGTCCATTTCCTGACCACGTAAGCCCACCGGAACTGAGCCTGGAGTTTTTCAACTCTCCCCATCGTTCTTTCATGCCAACAGACAAATTAAGCCATTTATAATCCAGGTCAATATACAACTGATGTACAAACAGATCAGACTGCCCCCCTGCACCTACACCTAAATCCGCCCCATAGTCCATAACAATGCCACTTGGCAAAGACATACTGCCCAACGCAGCAAAATGCATATAACCACTGTTATTATTGACAGACGGAAGTCCCTGACGGTTTGAAGTATGCCAAAACGGAGCAATTGGGCCACTGCCGGTCAAAGCAACAGTTTCAAGGTGATATTCCAAGTTGTGTTTAATCTGTGTTTTTGATATACTCCCAAAGGATTCATCTTTCTGAGCAAAGACAAATACATTAAAAGACACTGCTATCAGCAGCATCAACCACCTTGATTTTATCTTTGAACCCACTGTATTGAATTTTATTGGGAATTACCTTTATTGTTTCAAAGGTAAAACAATCTGATCAGAACACAAAAAAAGCGGCAACCTTGTGGCTGCCGCTTATTGTCTCGAGTTCCGAATAATCAGGCATTTGCCCTCTTTTCACGAATACGTGCCTTTTTTCCGGTAAGATTACGCAGATAGTAAAGTTTTGCGCGACGCACCTTACCAACCTTATTGACCTCGATACTGTCAATGGCAGGTGAACTAATAGGGAAGATACGCTCTACACCTACCGTACCAGACATCTTACGAACAGTGAAACGACGGTTGTCACCATGGCCACTGATCTTGATGACCACTCCACGATACAGCTGGATACGCTCCTTGTTACCTTCAACAATACGATATGCTACAGTTACTGTGTCACCTGACTTGAATGCGGGAAACTTACCCTCATTACCTGTAGCAAAAGCCTCTTCTGCAATTTTGATTAAATCCATCTTTACAAAAATTGTAGTTTTTCCTGAACCTTAAGCGACATACCAAGTTACTCTTCCTTGACAGCGATCGCATAAAGCGGCGCAAAGATAGCGCCTTTTTCTTTCTGTGCAAAAATATTTTTGTGAAAATACCCAAGATATGGTATTATTCAAAATAGAGGGTTAGTGAAATCATGCTGCTGCGAACCTCACTGACAGAATTGGTATATTTCAAAAGAACATCATCTTTCAAGTCTGTACGGCTCTTGCCTGGCACAAACAAATCCTTTAGTCCGAAGCTGAATTTCAGCTCAGGAATCATCTTAAAGAAAGGATAATATAAATCAAAACCCATACCTATCTCAAGCAAAAGGTCTGCCGGCTTAACCAGCAGTTCCTTTCCTTTTTTTACAGTAAGGTCAAAAGTCGGTGCCGCTCCTACCACCACATACGGTCTATAATTATTGAACCTGACAGCACTTATCTTAAGATCTATCGGAACAGAAAGGAGAGTGGATTTCAAATATTGTTCCGTAACCTTACCCGTACGCTGCTCCTTGAACACAACTTTCTTATCACCAAAATGCATTGTAGGGATTAACCGGACAGAAAGCCAATCATTTGCCTTAACTTCACCCAGAATTCCAACGCTGAATCCCGGAATGTACTCTGGAACATCTGCATACCAGTATTCCGCCATACCATCTGAATTGATATAAGGCAACCCCTTGTTTGCTATATCAAAATCCTGAATATTCAAGCCCACCAGAAAACCGTAATGCCAGACCCGGTCATCAAGAAATGGTCTGTTCTGTATCTTGCGTTCCTGCGCAAAAAGGCTGCCGGCTCCAAACAAAGGAACAAGCATGAACAGAATAGCCAACGCAAAAGGCGTAATCCCGATATGTCGGTGTTTTGTCATATTTGTAAAAACGATGAATCATTCAAGATATTGTAAAAACAGGCGTGTCATTTGGTGGAGTACTCAAAAGTATGTATTTTTGCGCCACACAAACCAAAAAACAAAAGACAACTATGGCATACGTAATTGGTGACGACTGCATCGCTTGCGGAACTTGCATCGATGAATGTCCGTCTGAGGCTATCTCTGAGGGCGATAAGTATTCAATCAACCCTGATCTGTGCGTAGACTGCGGCACTTGCGCCGGCGTCTGCCCGTCAGAAGCTATCCATCCGGGAGAATAATTCCAAGGAGGAAAACAGACACAAAGCGAGGATCCCATCCGGAATCCTCGCTTTTATTATGAAGGTGCCCGTATTGAGCACCTTTATTTTCATTTCAGGTTGGCAAGTGCCTCCTTTACGCGACGGAAAGCCTCCTTAATCTTATCCTCACTTGTAGCATAGCTGAAACGTATGCACTCAGGAGAGCCAAAAGCCGTCCCGCCTACTGTTGCCACATGACCAACCTCAAGCAGGTACATAGCCAGGTCTTCAGCGCTGTTAATCACCTTGTCCCCATAACGCTTACCAAAGTAAGAATCACACTTGGGGAACAGATAGAATGCACCCTGAGGATTGTTAACCTCAAAACCAGGAACCTCCTTAGCCAAGGAAACAATCAGGTCACGACGTTTCTGGAACACCTGACGCATCTTTTCCACATCATCCTGCGGGCCGTCAAATGCGACCTGAGCAGCCTTCTGGGCTACAGAGCATGTTCCACTTGTATATTGACCCTGCAGTTTGTTACAAGCCTTGACAAGCCACTCCGGACCAGCCATAAAACCTATACGCCATCCCGTCATTGCATAAGCCTTGGAAACACCGTTGATAACGGCAATACGATCCTTGTCAACGAACTGAGCCATACTCTGGTGACCGCCGATAAAGTTGATATGCTCATATATCTCATCCGATACAATAAATACATCGGGATATTTGTTAAGAACCTTTGCTATAGACTCAAGTTCCTCCCTACTGTAAACAGAACCGGTAGGATTAGAAGGTGAGCATATCATAATAGCCTTTGTCTTAGGTGTGATGGCTGCCTCAACCTGTTCCGCAGTAACCTTGAAGTCCTGATCAATACCTGCC
Source organism: Bacteroidales bacterium UBA1182 (assembly GCA_002310015.1). Taxonomy (GTDB): domain Bacteria; phylum Bacteroidota; class Bacteroidia; order Bacteroidales; family Bacteroidaceae; genus Colenecus. The sequence continues at coordinate 42,105 of DBYQ01000003.1, read as the reverse complement.
CGGATAGCAACGGGAACGCCGCCAGCCAGTTTAACCATCTCAGGATAACTAACCCAGCAGGGAGAAGGAAGCAGTACCTCATCACCAGGATTTATTATAGCCATAATCACATTACAGAGAGACTGTTTGGCTCCTGTAGAAACCAATATCTCTGCGGGTGCATAATCAAGATTGTTCTCACGTTTAAGTTTGTCAGAGCAAGCTTTGCGCAGCCACATATAACCCGGAACGGGTGAGTATTTTGAGTAGTTCTGCTCCACAGCATCAACAGCTGCCTTTTTCACATAATCAGGCGTATTGAAATCCGGTTCGCCTACACTCATGTTAACAACATCGACACCCTGTGCCGACAATTCGTTACTTTTCTGCAACATGGCAAAAGTTGCCGATGCCGCGAGTCTGTTGACTCGATCTGAAATCTGTGCCATTTTTTTATTTGTTGTTTGTCATATATTCAATAAGATTCTCTGCCGTTTGAGCAGTCTTGACCATCTGCCGTTTGAGTTTTCGGGTAAACAGCCACGCCCTGAGTTCAAACAACAGCCCAAGCGGAAAGACTATCCCTACCATCATATTTGCCCATTTCTTGGCAAAAGGAGGCAGAACACCATGAATTTGCAAGATAGGAAAACCATTCAAGAAATCCAACTCAACCCTGTCCCGGCTATTACCCATCTCCATAATCAACTTGTCCAACTCCGCTCCCAAGTCCGTCAGTTCAGATGCATCGACAGAACCGAAGAACAACTTACGGTAATCGGGTACCGAGCATAGCATCTTGGATTGCGCTAACGCAACGCTACGACGTTTTATGTCGTAAAGAGCCTCAATACACTTTTCCCTGTCAGGTTCATCAATCACCACATCCTTACGTACAATATTGCGGTTCACCTTAGTTCCAAACCAGTAACGGAAAAACTCTAAAACAACATCCCATTGGAACAGAGTGGAATCACCGTTTGCCTTTACCGTAAAGAACACGCTGAGAGGAGACAGGACCATTACGCTGAACCAACATCCCACAATACTCCATTCACCTTCACGATACATCTTTTCACCTGATACGGATGTAATATAGAAAAGTATGAATGTAAATACCGATATTATTACAGGCACGCCCAAACCTCCCTTTCTGATGATAGCACCCAACGGAGCTCCAATAAAGAAAAATATCAATATGGAAAGCGCATTGGTTATCTTTTTCATCCATTCAATCCAGTGCTTGCGTATGATTCTGTCGCCAACATACATATTGGTACTCTTTATAGCCAATTCACTTGCCTGGTTCTGTATCTTTGTACGCATACCGTTCTTAATGTCAACCTGCCTGTTGCGGCTTGAAACCACATAAACGCTATCAGCATTAATGGTTTTTGAGACCAACTTTTCAAATGCCGCCGAATCAGACTTGTTCATCCGGAATGTACTTAAAGCCGCAGCTCTGTAATCAATTAGATTACCGCGTCCTATACTGTCCTGATTAGAAGATAATGAATCTATCGTTTGCTTTATTTCATTCATATTTTTGCTCATTGCCTGAGAACTGACCAATCCCTCCGGTGCCTCTTTCATGTCAGAATTGAATTCAAGCAGGATATGTTTTTCACGGAACCCCTCTCGTCTGTACGGCTTGCCTTGGCTCTCCACATTATCATCCTGACCGAACTGCTCTCCGCTGTACAGATGCAGATAGATATGCTGCCTATCGGCCGTAGTTTCCATATTAGCGGAATCCGATACGATAACGCTCATCTTGTCATACCCGTCACTGAAGTCATATATGGTGACATCATACATAAAGCCAGTATCAAAGTTCTTATGCCTGACATACATATTATAACCCTTGATCTGACTGTAAAATACGCCCTCAGGTATTTCCAGTTCCGGGCTCTTCTCATTTATTGAGAATATGATGGAAAAGAGTTTTTGGGCGGCACGAGGCACCGTCACATTCTGAAAGTAGAATGAGACGCCAGCCAAAAAAACAGAGAACAGCAAAACCGGGCGCATTATCCTGAGCAAGGGTATGCCTGCGGTTTTCATAGCCAATAGTTCCAGACGCTCTCCAAAATTACCAAAAGTAATGAGTGACGCCATCAGCACGGCAAGCGGCAATGCCTGCGGTACAAGCGTAAGCGCGAACTCCCAGAAGAATTTGGCAAGAAAAAGGAAATCAAGACCTTTACCGACTATGTCCTCAGCAAAACGCCAGAGCACATTCATCAACAACACGAAAAGACAGATGGCAAATGCCGCCACGAACAGCAGCAAAAAGCTTTTAAGAATAAAAATATCAAGTCTTTTCGGTCTCATTCAAGAATGCAAAAATTTCCAACCTGCAAAGATACTACAAGCCGAGAGAAGAAAAAAGGACAAGGTCATTTTTTATTCCGAGGCGACGCGTATTTTCTGGCGAAGCCTCAAGGTACTACAATTAGGAAACTTATGCAAAAAAAGACCGTGTGTTTTACAAACCACAGCGCCTCAACGCATCCATTGATGTATCCCAAAGACTACGAACCTCATCTTCAGCACCAGAATCAGCAAAATCAATTATTTCCAGAGAATAATTTGACGTTAAGTCATTTTTAGCAATGCGTATCTCAAAGTAAGTACCCGGCTCATCATCAAGCCAATGAAAACGCACATACGTATTTTGGCGACAATTAATCAGTTCTGCCACACGTGACTCATGTTTTCCCCAGGTAAATTGAAAGTTCTTGCCATCAGCCTGGACATTATCCGCGAACCATGAGGTAAGACCCGGCGCAGTAGCTATTGTTTCCCAAATCATAGGGACAGACTGCGAACTCAACACATATTCTAAAACGACCTTAGTCTTGGCAGGTATTGTTTTCTCCGTAATCATAGCAATAATTTTTCATTTGGCGGGACAAAACATCACGTCCAGATCCCGCTTAGGTTCTAATTGCAAAGAAATATTAAAATAGTTTGATTTCCAAAATAATCGGACACATTTTTCAAACAAAAATATGACAGATAAAAGTTGCAGATATAAAAAAAGAACATTACCTTTGCACCCGCTTAAGTAAAGTGATGGCGGGATAGCTCAGCTGGTTAGAGCGCATGATTCATAATCATGAGGTCCCGAGTTCAATCCTCGGTCCCGCTACAAAAATGGAGGTCATTGGCCTCCATTTTTTGTAGACGGGCCGAGAATTAAATTCGGGACCTCGGGTCTCATTTTAATTTGCCACAGCAAATGCGCTCCCTTTGGGAGCTTGGCGGCCTCCGGCCGCTCTCGCTCGAGGACTCGCTCGCCCCAATACGTCAGTACCTGCGTTTTCTCATTTTTCAATTTTCAATTCTCAATTAATTATAATTTAAGGTGGGGGTATTGGGAAAAAGTGTAATTTTGTGGCGCTTTTGCTAAGTGGAGATTGCAATTTAATATATATCGCTATGGAATTAATGGAGCAGATTATTGCGCGGGCTAAGAAAAACAAGCAGCGCATTGTGCTGCCAGAGGGCACTGAGGAACGTACGCTCAAGGCAGCTGACAGGGTTCTGGCAGACGGTGTGGCAGACCTTATTATTATTGGTAACAAATCAGAGATTGAAGGACTTGCCGCCGAGTGGGGTCTCAAGAACATCTCAAAGGCCACAATCATTGACCCTGAGAACAACCCCAAGAAAGACTATTATGCAAACCTGCTGTTTGAACTCAGAAAGAACAAGGGCATGACAATTGAAGAAGCACAGAAGAAAGTGCTTGATCCCCTCTACCTGGGTTGCCTCATCATAAAGAACGGTGATGCCGACGGCCAGTTGGCTGGTGCACGTAATACCACAGGCAATGTGCTCCGCCCTGCACTCCAGATAATCAAGACCGCTCCCGGCATATCAGTGGTATCAGGCGCATTCATCATGCTGACCAAGACCCCGCAGTACGGTGAGAACGGCATAATGGTATTTGCAGACTGCGCCGTTACCCCTGTTCCTGATGCAGACCAGCTGGCACAGATTGCCGTTGCATCAGCCGGAACAGCAACAGCCGTAGCAGGATTCGCAGAGCCCCGCGTGGCTATGCTGAGTTTCTCAACCAAGGGTTCTGCCAAGCATGAGGTCGTTGACAAAGTTACTACTGCACTCCAGAAAGCAAAGGAACTTGCCCCCACCCTCAAAATTGACGGTGAACTCCAGGCCGATGCCGCTATCGTTCCTTCTGTAGGCGCAAGCAAGGCCCCCGGTTCAGAGATTGCAGGCAAGGCCAACGTATTGGTATTCCCCAACCTTGAGGTAGGTAACATAGCATACAAACTGGTTCAGCGCATAGGCAATGCTGAGGCCATCGGCCCAATCCTTCAGGGTATTGCACGCCCCGTGAACGACCTGTCACGCGGTTGCTCAGTTGATGACGTATATAAGATGATTGCTGTCACAGCCAATCAGGCAATGGCAGCTAAAAAGGCATAATCACTATGAAGATTCTGGTTTTGAACTGCGGCAGCTCGTCAATCAAGTACAAGCTGTTTGACATGGACAAGAATGATGTCATCGCACAGGGTGGAATAGAAAAGATTGGAATGAAGGGTTCTTTCCTCAAATTGACCGATGCCAATGGCGAGAAGGTTATCATCGAAAAGGAGATTCCGGAACATACATGCGGAGTAAAGTTCATTTTTGAGGTGCTCACAACCGGTAAGTATGCCGTGCTCAAGTCACTTAACGAGCTCAACGCCGTAGGTCACCGCATGGTGCACGGAGGCGAAAAATTCAACAAGAGCGTTCTGCTTACCCCAGAGGTGCTTGAGGCATTCGCAGCATGCAATGACCTGGCTCCCCTGCACAACCCCGCCAACCTTAAGGGCGTGAACGCAGTAAGCGAGTTACTCCCCAACATTCCGCAGGTAGGTGTGTTTGATACCGCTTTCCATCAGACCATGCCTGACTACGCTTATCTGTACGCCATCCCCTATGAACTGTATCAGAAATACGGAGTTCGACGTTACGGATTCCACGGAACATCACACCGCTTTGTTTCAGGTGAGATATTCAAGTATCTGAATATGCCGGTTGAGGGCTCAAAGGTTATCACCTGCCACATTGGAAACGGAGGTTCAATCACTGCAGTAAAGGACGGCAAGAGCGTTGACACTACAATGGGCCTCACTCCGCTTGAGGGCATCATGATGGGCACCCGCAGCGGTGACATTGACGGCGGCGCAGTGACATTCCTCATGGAGAAGGAGGGACTGGACAGCACCGGTATGTCAAATCTGCTGAACAAGAAATCAGGTCTGCTGGGAATATCGGGCGTATCATCTGATATGCGTGAGGTTACAGCTTCAATGGAGGCCGGCAACGAGCGAGCTGCCCTGGCCAAGAAGATGTACGCTTACCGTATTAAGAAATACATCGGCGCATTCGCAGCCGCAATGGGTGGCGTGGATGTAATCATCTTTACCGGCGGCGTTGGCGAGAACCGTCATGAGGTTCGTGAGGCCGTATGCGAGAACATGGAGTTCCTGGGCATCAAGCTTGACAAGGAGCAGAACGCCAAGATCATGTTCGGCAAGGACGGAATCATCAGCACTGCGGACTCAAAAGTCAAGGTAGTAGTTCTACCCACCGATGAGGAACTGATGATCGCGCAAGATACTCTTGCGCTGATCAATTGAAAATTGAAAATTGAAAATTATAAAAAATGACGGTCCTTCGGATCGTCATTTTTTAATGTCGCGGGTTTTACGCAGGTGCGTGTAATTTTCAATTTTCAATTTTCAATTCTCAATTATATATTCTCTCCTCCTTCCAGGTAGTTGTGCATGGTGAGGGTTTTGCCGTCAAACACAACGTAGGTATATTGGCTTATCCAATCACCTATGATAAGCATACGGCAGGAGTGGCTGAGCATAAGGTCAAGTTCAATGTGACGATGTCCGAAAATGAAATAGTTTATATCAGGATGAGTCTTGAGATACTCCTTGGCATAAAGTACCTGAAACTCCTTATCCTCACCCAAGTATTTGTCACCTCCTTCAAGGCGATGGTCAACCATACTCTTTTGTGCCCAACGCTGTCCAAGCCACATACTCCATCGAGTAGGTAACAATGAATAAAGGAACTGACACAGACGGTTACGGAATATGCTACGCATGAAACGGAACATACGGCTCGGATCACCCATTCCGTCACCATGGGCCAGGAAAAACTCCTTACCCATGATTTCAACGGTTATAGGCTCCTTGTGAAGAACAACGCCGCACTCACGCTCCAGATAACCGTACATCCATATATCATGATTGCCGATGAAATAGTGCACTTCAACTCCATGGTCAGTAAGTTCCGATATCTTGCCTAAAAAACGTGTATAGCCTTTGGGGACCACGTACTTATACTCGTACCAGTAATCAAACATGTCGCCAAGCATATAGACAGCCTGCGCCTTATCCTTGATATCATCAAGGAAACGCACCAACCTGCGCTCCTGCATGCGCCTGTGGTCAAGCGCCCAGGAACCTAAGTGGGCATCGGATATAAAATAGACGTTTTTCATTCCAGTCCAAGCTCAAGTTTTGCTTCTTCACTCATCATGTCCTTGTTCCACTCCGGCTCAAACACCAGATTTACCGTAGCGGACTTAACACACTCCAAACCCTCCACACGGAGTCGTACATCCTCAACAATAAAGTCTGCCAGAGAGCATCCTGGAGCCGTGAGCGTCATGTCAATGACTGCATTAGCATCATCATCGACATCTATCTTGTATATCAGCCCCAAGTTGTAGATATCAACCGGTATCTCAGGGTCATATACCGTCTTGAGTACCTCTACTATCTTTTCCTCTATGTCAAACTTTTCAGCCATACTGTTTTATAATCGGCCTTTGTCGGCGTAACTGTAGTACCCGTTCTCGGTAAAAATCACATGATCAAGTAACGGCACATTAACCGTTCGGCATGCCTGTGCCACTGACCTGGTAAGTTCATCATCCTGTCTGCTGGGCAATGCCGTACCCGACGGATGGTTATGACATAAAGTCAAACCTGTTGCCCTGTGCATAAACGCCTCACGCAGAATAAGACGTATATCGACCGATGCGCTCGACAGGCCGCCCTGACTGATACGCATGCTGTCAATCACTCTTGACGACTGGTTAAGGAACAGCACATGGCACTCCTCAACCTGAAGGTCAATCATATCAGGATAGAAATAGTCATAGACATCACGTGAAGTCCTGATCTGAGGTTTCAATAAGGGCTCTTCCTCTTTACGGCGCCTGCCAAGTTCACAGGCCGCAAGAATGGTTATAGCCTTTGCCTCACCTATCCCTTTGAAAGAGCATAGCTCCCCGACGCTAAGTTTTCCAAGTTCGGAAAGACTGTTGCGGCAGGAAGCCATCACTTTTTGTGTCAAAGCCACCACCGAATCTTCAGTGTTTCCAGTGTGTATCAGAATCGCCAATAACTCAGCGTTTGTAAGTGCTTTTGCACCCTTTTGCTTCATCTTTTCACGGGGGCGATCCTCTGTGGCCCACTGTTTAAGATTCAGCTTGTCTGGCTTAATCATTCATTCTTTTATGCCTTTACGCGGCCCTGGTATGATCCGTCGCGGGTATCAACCTCAATGAGTTCACCTTCATTGATGAACAGAGGTACGCGAACCTCGCAACCGGTCTCAACCTTAGCGGGTTTGGTGGCATTGGTAGCCGTATCACCCTTAAGGCCTGGTTCTGTATAAACAACCTTAAGAACAACCTTGACAGGCAGGTCTGCAAACAGGATCTCACCTGTGTTGGCATTGGTAACAACATCAACAACCTCACCCTCCTTAAGGTAATCAACACCGTTGATGAGGTCCTTCATGATTGTAACCTGCTCAAAGTTCTCCTGATTCATGAAAATATAACCCATATCATCCTGATACAGATACTGATAAGGACGACGCTCAACGCGAACATCCTCCAGTTTGAAACCAATCTGGAAAGTGCGCTCCAGCACGCGGCCGTTAACGACATTCTTAAGCTTGGTGCGTACAAATGTGTTACCTTTTCCAGGCTTAACATGCAGGAAATCAATGCAGAAATAAAGCTGGCCCTCCAGATTGATGCAGGTACCGATCTTAATGTCTTGACAAAGAATCATAAAAGTCTAATCGTTCTATTTATTAATAAAATGTTTTTTCAGTTTGCAAAAGTAGTGCAATGACACAAATAGACAAAACTTTAGACAAAAAAAGAAACGTCTATTGCATATTATCAAAAAAGAGAGTATCTTTGCACTCCGATTTCCGAAAACAATAAAAACGACATAACAATGAAAAGAACATTTCAGCCTTCCAACAGGAAGAGAAAGAACAAACACGGTTTCCGTGAGAGAATGGCCACAGCCAACGGCCGCAGGGTACTTGCATCACGCAGAGCAAAAGGCCGCAAGAAACTGACAGTATCTGATGAGTACTGCGGTAACAAGAAGTAATCCTTATACTTTACAATAAGGTATAATACTAAAGAGAGCCGGACTGAACGTCCTGCTCTTTTTTTATATACTTATCAGCTTTTCAAAACTTATTTCCCGACTGTTAGTTTGTACTTTGTCCTGTTAAATGATTAAATTTGCAGATTAAAGCGTTTATCGGAATGGCAAAAGAAAAAGGCAATAAAAAGAGAGGAGTTTTTTATATCCTGGTCAACATATCGGCTATGGTCATCATAGCTATATTATTGGTTCTTGTTACATTCAAGTGGATGAAATCATACACTCTTCACGGGCAGTACATCACGGTACCGGATGTAACAGGAATGTATGAAGAAGAAGCAAGACAAACCCTTTCCATGGCCGGACTGAATTATGAGATATCGGACTACAAGTTTGACAAGATGATGGTTGAGGGCGGCGTCATTGAACAAAAGCCCAAGCCAGGCGCATTCGTTAAGCAAGACCGTAAGATATATCTCACACTCAACTCAGGAAAGGAACCATTAAGAGCGGTACCGGATGTAGCAGACAACAGTTCACTTCGCGCCGCCGAGTCAAAATTAAGAGCCGCCGGATTCAAACTCACTGAAACGGAATACGTGGACGGCGATCAGGACTGGGTTTATGAGATAAGATATCTTGGTGAGGAGATTAAGGCCGGAACAGAGATTCCTGAAGGCTCTACGCTGACCATTGTGGCAGGAAACGGCAACCCGATTGTGGAAATTGAGAAGGCTGATTCAACCATAGTCATAGATATGGATTTCTTTGAGTAATCTGCATGGTTGACCTGGAAGACGAAATTGAGGAGTCACTTGATGACCTGGAACCCACTCCTGATGCGGTAGAGCTGTACGAGCATTTCCGCGTGGTGGCCGATAAGGGCCAGAGCCTGCTCCGTGTTGACAAGTTCCTTTTTGACCATCTGGAGCACTCGTCACGCAACCGCATACAGAAAGCCGCTGATGCCGGAATGGTCATGGCAAACGGCCGTCCTGTAAAAAGCAATTACAAGGTAAAGCCGCTGGACGTGATTACGGTAATGATGGACCGTCCGCGCTACAGCAGCGATATAGAACCGGAGGATATTCCTATTGATGTAGTTTACGAGGATGACAGCCTTCTGGTTGTCAATAAACCCGCAGGACTTGTGGTTCATCCAGGATGCGGAAACTTTCACGGCACTCTGGTGAACGCTGTAGCATGGCATCTGCGTGACAATCCTGATTATGACCCCAACAGCCCTCAAGTGGGCCTGGTGCACCGCATAGACAAAGACACATCGGGTCTTCTGGTAGTTGCCAAGACCCCCGATGCCAAGACAAGTCTGGGCAAGCAGTTCTATGACAAGACCACAAAACGCGCCTATCAGGCTCTGGTTTGGGGTGTTCCGGAACCGGCAGAAGGCACCATCGAAAGCCAGATAACCCGTAATCCCAAGGACAGGTTGCAGATGGCAGTGTCATTTGACCCGGAGGTGGGAAAACATGCTGTCACGCACTACACCGTACTGGAGAGATTTGGATATACTTCACTCGTGGAGTGCCGTCTGGAAACAGGACGCACACACCAGATAAGAGTACACATGAAACATATAGGGCATCCGCTGTTCAGTGACAGCCGTTACGGTGGAGACCAGATCCTGAAGGGAACAACTTACAGCCGTTACCGTCAGTTTGTGCAGAACTGCTTTGAGATATGCCCGCGCCAGGCCCTGCATGCCAAGACTCTCGGCTTTGTACACCCTATTACAGGCAAGGAGATGTTCTTTAATTCAGAACTGCCACAGGATATGGCCACGCTCATAGAGAGATGGCGTGACTATGTAAAATCAAGAGACTTTGATAAATAAAAACATACAGATGAAACGTGTTATAGCAATAGTTGCAGGAGGTGATTCAAGCGAGAATCCCGTATCACTGAGAAGTGCCGCCACAATCCTTGAAAATATGGACAAGGAGAGGTATGAACCGTATATCGTAGAGATTGAAGGCAAGAAATGGGAGGTTCACGTCAAGGAAGGCGTCACCGTTCCCGTGGATCGCAATGATTTCAGTTTTACATATAACGGCACCAGTAAAGTGTTTGACTATGCTTACATAACCATTCACGGCACTCCGGGTGAGAACGGAGTATTTGAAGGTTACCTCAGGCTTATGCGTATCCCCTTCTCCACTTGCGATGTGCTGGCATCGGCCCTTACGTTCAACAAGTTTGTGCTCAACAAGACAATGAAGAGTTGCAAGGTGAATGTATCGCCATCCATCCGCATACGTAAGGGTGACACGGTTGACCCGGACCGCGTGGTACGTAAGGTAGGACTGCCCTGCTTCATCAAGCCCACTGACGGCGGTTCCAGTTTTGGCACCACCAAGGTCAAGACACGCGAACAGATTATCCCTGCCGTTGAGGAGGCTTTCAAGGAGAACAGTGAGATTATGGTTGAGTCATTCATGCAAGGTACAGAGGTTACCAACGGCTATTTCAAGACACGTAAGCGTGAAGTGAAACTGCCTGTAACCGAGGTGATACCCAAGAGTGATTTCTTTGACTACGATGCCAAGTACAACGGTAAGGTTGAAGAGATTACCCCGGCCCGCATTCCTGATGAGCTCAGAGACCGCATACAGGACCTGACAGCTAAGATTTATGACCTTATTGGCTGCCACGGCATTATACGCAATGACTACATCATTACTGACGGTGACAAGATAAACCTGCTTGAGGTGAACACCACCCCGGGTATGACCGCCACCAGTTTCATTCCCCAGCAGATCAGGGCTGCCGGAATGAATCTGACTGATGTTTTCACTGAAATTATTGAAGACAGTTTCTAAAAATTTTTATGTTTGTCCCATAAAGATGATTGACTATGGAAATACCACAGGAATTTGAATCAATGAGATCATTTGAAGATTCAGAGGTACAAGGTGCCATCAAGAGTCTTCTTGAAGATACAAGGTTCAGAAAAACCGTTCTTGACGGCATACTGAAAGGTATTCCCATGTGGGCGATAAAACTTTACCTGAGCTTATTCAGGACCATTGACGGCTTTCAGCGAGGAGTAATTTACCCGTTTGTCCTAAAAAAAATACTCAGGGATAGTTCCAGCGGATTCTCGCACAATTTCAAAAAGGTCATGCCTAAGAACCGTGAAGATTATCTGTTCCTGTCAAACCATAGGGATATTGTTCTTGATTCCGCATACCTTGATTATATTCTACTCCCCAGAGGTAAGTCATCGGTAGAGATAGGCATAGGCAACAACCTGCTCATCTATCCTTGGATAGAGACACTTGTAAGGCTTAACCGCAGTTTTGTCGTAAACCGCTCAGCCAGTGCTGCAGAGCTTATCAAGACATCAGAGAACCTGTCATCGTACATACGTTTTGTAATTACTCAGAAACACAAACCCGTATGGTTGGCACAGCGTGAAGGACGTGCCAAGGATTCTGATGACCGCACCCAGAAAAGCGTTCTCAAAATGCTTACGATGTCCGGTGAAGGATCACTTAAAGAACGCCTGAAGTCTTTACACATAACACCTCTTACCATAAGCTATGAGTTCGATCCGTGTGATTATCTTAAGGCTCAGGAGTTTCAGCTCAAGAGGGATAGTGCGGATTATAAAAAGAGCAAGCAGGATGACCTGGACAATATGAAGACAGGTATGTCAGGATACAAAGGACATATCCACTATCAGGTTTCGGAGCCTATTGATCAGGAGATTGCGCTTATGGACGACTCTGTACCGCGTAATCAGTTCCTTGATCAGGTTGCCGCTGTCATTGACAAACATATTTTCAAAGGCTATAAGATATACCCAAGCAACAGAATCGCGCTTGATATGTTACGTGGAGACAACGCCCAATCCGCATATTATACTGCTAAGGACAAGCAAACCTTTGAAAAATATCTGGAAGGTCAGCTCAAGAAAATAACAATACCAAATCCTGATTGGGATTATCTGAAGGAGAGGATTCTTATCATGTATGCAAATCCACTTATAAATCAATTAAGCGTAATGTAATCATGAGAAAAACAACCATCCATATATTCATACTGTTGTTTACAGCATCTGTCCTGATATCATCATGCAAAAAGGATATAGATGTTATTCCTTTTAACATCAGTGGCTTCTTTACAGCCAATACCGATAGCAAAGCTCATATATACAAACTTACAGATGATATGGGCAACATTTATAATGTAAAGGATGATGATTTGATCATGTTTTATAATTCAAAGACAATGAAATATGATATGGCTTATGATACTGCAATCCGCGTAGTAGCCACCGTGTATACAGAAGACAACGGGAAATACGTTATTGCAAGTAAAATAGCTGCTATTTCAGAAGTTGCACCCGATAATCTTTCTGAAAGCGATAAAGGACGTGACTCAATAAAACTTAAAAGCATATATATTGGCGGAGGGCATCTGAACGTAGTATTAGGCTTAATGACTAAAAACGAGCAGATTAAGCACAACTTACGATACATGGTAGAAAACAACGCTGAGCACATCAGGTTCGAGCTCTATCATAACGCACATGGTGACAAACCAGTCTATACAAAGGATGTGTATTTGTCGATACCACTGGCTGTTCATAACATACAAAAAAACGACACAGTCTTATTCAGCTACAAAAGCTTTGAAGGAGACTGTGTCGAGAAACTTGTCTATAGATAAGGTTATTTCAACCCTTCAAGTATTTTCTTAAGTACAACCGTAGCCGATATTTCACGATTAGCAGCTTCAGGTATTACCAGTGAACGCGGGCCTTCAATAACATCATCGGTCACAATCATGTTGCGACGTACCGGCAGACAGTGCATAAAGAAGGCATTATCTGTCACAGCCATCTGACGGTCACTGATAGTCCAGCTGCGATCCTTGTTAAGTACCTCACCATAATGTTCAGGACTGGCCACTGACCAGTTCTTGCCATATACAAAATGAGCGCCCTCAAAAGCTTTCATCTGGTCATACTCAATCCTGGCTCCTGCCGTGAACTTGGGATCCAGTTCATAACCCTTAGGATGTGTAATGACAACCTCATAACCTGCGGCCACCATCCACTGCGCAAATGAATTTGGTACAGCCTGCGGCAGAGCCTTAGGGTGCGGAGCCCAACTCATTACCACCTTGGGACGCTCCACGGTCTTATGCTCCTCAATGGTAATCCAGTCTGCAAAACTCTGGAGCGGATGCCCCGTAGCAGCCTCCATTGAGAATACCGGACGGCCTGAGTACTGTATGAACTGGTTTAGTATCTTCTCCTCATAATCATCCTGACGGCTCTCAAAACGTGCAAATGAACGCACTCCGATAACATCGCAGTAGCAGCCCATGACAGGAATGGCCTCAAGCAGATGCTCAGACTTATCACCGTCCATGATTACGCCACGCTCGGTCTCAAGTTTCCATGCACCCTGATTTACATCAAGTACAATCACATTCATGCCTAAGTTAAGACCTGCTTTCTGGGTGCTGAGACGGGTTCTAAGGCTAGAGTTGAAGAACACCATCAACAAGGTCTTGTTACGGCCCAGCTCCACATATTTATAGCGGTCTCTTTTTATCTCAAGGGCCTCCTGCAAAGCCTGATGCAGGTCACCCAAATCCTTTACGCAAGTAAAATGTCTCATATAATGTATTGTTTAACTTCTGGTCTGGCCGTCACCGTTAATCAGCCATTTGTAAGTGGTTATCTCCTCAAGTCCCATGGGGCCGCGAGCATGCATTTTCTGGGTGCTGATGCCTATCTCTGCACCCAGACCGAACTGGCCGCCGTCAGTGAATGCGGTTGATACGTTCACATAGACGCATGCTGCATCAATGTACTGCTGGAACTTACGACCGTGCTCCAAATTCTCTGTCACAATGCACTCGCTGTGATGTGATGTGTAGCGGCGAACGTGCAGCAAAGCCTCATCGTATGATGATACGGTCTTTATTGACATACGGTATGCCAGGAACTCCTTACCAAAACTGTCTGCGGTGGCATGCTCCAACAGAGCAGCGGGATACTTGCCGTCAAGTGCTGCATATGCCTGCTCATCGGCCTCAATTACCACATCCTTTGCGACAAGGCGGCTGCACAGTTCTGGCAGGTCAGCCAAACGGTCAGCATGAATGACCAGTGAATCAAGTGCGTTGCACACACTCACCCTACGGGTCTTGGAGTTGAATATTATATCGGCACCCTTCTTAAGATCACCCTCCTTGTCAAAATAGGTATGGCATACGCCTGCACCGGTTTCAATGCACGGAACCTGAGCCTGCTCACGCACTGACCTGATCAGACGTGCGCTGCCGCGCGGAATGAGCAGATCCACCATGCCTACAGCTTTCATGAGTTCCGTAGCAGCCTCATGACCGGCAGGCAGCAGTTCAACCACGTGCGGGTCAACACCCTTCTGCTCAAGCACGCGGTGAATGAGTTCAACAATGGCCTTGTTTGAATCAAAGGCGTCACTGCCACCCTTGAGAGCACAGGCATTGCGTGACTTGAAACAGAGTGAGAACACATCAAAGCTTACGTTAGGACGTGCCTCATATATTACACCGATAACGCCAAACGGAACACGTACACGGGTAAGTTTCATGCCGTTGGGGCGTACACGCTCATCAATGACCTTACCTACAGGACTCTCCAGTTCCGATACCTTGCGCATATCATCGGCAATACCCTTGAGGCGCTCTGGCGTAAGCAGCAGACGGTCATACATAGGGTTTGACTTATCCATACGCGCCAAATCCAGTGCATTGGCACGCAGGAGTGACTCTGACTCTTTTTCTATGGAATCAGCTACGTCGTTCAGCACCTCATTGACTTTACTCTCATCAAGGAAAGCAAGGTCGTATGAGGCATCTCTGAGTAGTTTTAATGTATTCTCTATCATTGTTGTTTCTTTGAAGCGTGAAAACGTGTGCAACGGGCATTCTCAGGATCTGTCAGGACTTCAAGCAGCACATCCTGACGGCGGCCGTTGGCTATACGGACCTCAATGCCGTCAGCTGCAACACCAAGTGCAGTATTCATCTTGGTAAGCATACCACCCCTGCCGTATTTTGACTTGCTGCTGCTCACATACTGCGTATAATCATCATCAGGATATACATCATGAATGAGTTCTGAGCCGGGTTCATCAGGATTACCGGTAAACACACCGTCAACATTACTCAGAATGATGAGCAGCTCAGCTTTCATCATACGTGCCACAAGGCCTGACAGTTCATCATTATCTGTGAACATGAGTTCCTCCACCGATACGGTATCATTCTCATTGATGACAGGCACAATGCCGTTGTCAAGCATTGCCGTCATGCAACGCATCTGATTGGCATGAAGAGTCTCGTTGATGAAATTCTCCTTTGTGGTAAGTATCTGCCCTACAATAATACCGTACTCCTGGAACAGGTCATAATAATGCTCTATGAGCTTAGCCTGACCAACAGCAGCAAACAGCTGACGGCTTGCTACACTCTCATCCTTAAGACTGGGCAGGGCGCCACGGCCGGATGCTACCGCACCTGATGAGATCAGCAGGACTTCAATACCTCTGTGACGCAGTTCTGCTATCTGGTCCACCAGAGCCGCCATGCGCGCTATATCCAGACGTCCGTCCGGACGTGTAAGTACATTGCTGCCTACCTTGACAGCTATTCTTTTGGGTTGTTTCATTGCTCTTGTAACAGTTGTTTGGCACGTTCCTCATCCTGCGGATTAACAAGCACACTGACGGGACCTGCCATAACGGTGTATGTTGAAAAAATAGCACTCATTGAATTATTCATAATCATAGCCGGAATGCCCTCTGATTCCAGACGTCCTTTCACAATCTCGGCTTCAAAAGGCTGGCCTTTGAATACGCATACCAAATCCTGCTTCTCATTCATACAATCCGGATTTTTAATTGTCAATCTGCAAAGTTAATGTTTTTTCCCTACCTTTACACCGATATGTCACTCAAACACCTTTTCATATTGTCATTATTGCTTCCATGTGTCCTTAATTTACATGCACAGGCTCATAATGATACCATCTGTTTTGAAGACGGCTCAGTCTATATAGGACAGATAACCGACTCGCTTTTCAACGGCAGGGGAAAGATGATTTATGCTGACAAGACCATTTATGAAGGGGAATGGAAAGACGGTCTGTGGAACGGTAAAGGAGAACTTCTGTATCCAGACGGCGACAGTTACTCCGGAGAGTTCAGGGAGCACAAATTCAGCGGTTACGGCACATACAAATATGCTGACGGCGGCAGCTATGAAGGTTATTGGGAGAATGGACTGTTCAACGGCTCCGGCACCATGAACTATTCTGACGGAAGTACCTATACAGGAAAGTGGGAAAATGACCTTAAAGAGGGACCGGGAGTCTATTACGATGCCAGCGACAACACGCTATACAAGGGTTATTTCCATAATGACTATTACCTGACATCAAGCTATGACGTCTATTATGATATTTACAGGGGGTTAATAACAGAAGAGGACCTGTTGTCTGAAGAGGAACAGACGGAACCCGGAAAAGGGATCGTTACCTATTCCGGCTTTTCATGCGGTTGGGGACAGTTACTCTCCCTACAGTTTGATTTTGGCCCGGCACAAGGTCCGTTCCTGGGTTTTTGCCTAGGTTTGGACATTGCTTCCCATGGAAAAGGCAAGGACGCTTTTGGTTATGAATACGATGAGGAGGCTGACCAAGATGTGTTGGTGATATATGTAAAATGGGACGAATACATGGATGAGGTGATTACTGAAAAGACATATCCTAAGATAGAAATACTTGGAGAATTGGGATGGAGATGGAGAAATATCACATTGGGAGGCTCAGCAGGTATCACCATTGACAAAACATACAGGAACTGCCGGGGCGGACAAGGAAGTCCCTTTGGATCAAATGAGTTTTATTACCGTGAAAAGGCATCAGGATGCGGATTCAGCTACAGGGTCTTTTCAGACATAGTAGCCAAACGATATTACGCGCCAGACCGGTCAGACCTGCTCAACCTATCATTCAGAGTGGGATACGGAAACTGTGAAGGTCTTTTCATGGGCTTAGGTCTCTGTTTCTGAGCATAAAAAATCCCAAGATGCCAATAAGCATCCTGGGATAAATTCATATACAAGCTGGCTTAAACCAGATGTCTTACCAGATCATCCCTGTCACCATACAGATAGTCAATGACAGGAATCTCAATCATTGTATAGCAACCAGGCTTCTGAAGCATTGAAGCGCGGGCGGCGCACACCAGAATCTGACCAGTCAAGGCAGGATTGTTTATTTTCATGTTAAACTCAAAGAGCTGATTCTGTGTCTTGCCCGATACGCCCTTGCGGGTAAGGTTGACACCGTGTCCCATATCCTTGAGAGCATCAACAGACTCTACCTGCATAACATGTGTCTCATCATTTACAAAGTAAGGATCAGCCTTGATGGCTGCAGCCACATCCTCAAAACGGTAACCGTCAAGAATCTCAACATATACCATACGGCGATGAATACCGGTGCCAACGGGGATTGTCATGGAAAGGGCAGCCTTGACACCGGGAACAGCCTTTACGGCAACAGAGTGTCCCATTGACATTCCAGGACCGAAGTTTGTATAGCTTACGCCCTTGGGAGCCATACCCTGAAGGAGAGCACGGACAATAGAATCAGTGCCCGGATCCCATCCGGCAGATATTACAGCAACCTTTCCGGCCTCAGCAGCAACTTGCTGAAGACGCTTGCGGGTTTCCGGAATAAGGGTATGTATGTCAAAACTGTCAACAGTATTGATACCGAGTGGAAGAATTTCATTTGCATACTCCTCAGCCTTACGTGAGGGAACGCAGAGAATAGCCACATCGGGCTTGGAAAGTTCTGTAATTTTCCTTACAATCTTATAGCCCTGCAACTCTTTGGGGCAATCCGCATCACCATTACGGCGAACGATTCCTGCCACCTCAAAATCAGGGGCTGTCTCAAGTGCCTCAAGCACATATTTACCAATGTTTCCGTAGCCTACAATCGCTGCTTTTATCTTTTCCATAGGATTCATTTTTATGTTACGGCTGCGAAATTATTAAAAAATCCGGTCCCATGTACATGCGCACGTGCAATAATAGGTTATAAAGAACGTTTATTTATAGTAACTCAAATGACATACACAGATGATTGAATTTATTCAAGGAAAGATTGAGGAACTCACACCCACACAGGCAGTCCTGCTTACCGCCGGGGGTGTAGCATATGATCTGAACATATCTGTTTACACATATTCTGCCATTCAAGGCAAGGATGAGGCACGTCTGTTCGTATATGAGGCCATACGTGAAGACGCCTACATCCTGTACGGTTTCAGCGGCAAGCAGGAGCGTGAACTGTTCCTGATGCTCATATCCGTTCCAGGCATAGGTGGTGCGTCGGCCAGAATGATACTCTCCTCTTTTTCACCTTCAGAACTAATTGGAATAGTTTCTTCAGGAAATGACTCTCTTCTCAAGAAGGTAAAAGGCATTGGTGCCAAAACCGCGCAACGCATCATTGTGGACCTGCATGACAAGATAGCAAAGACACAATCAGAAGAGATGCCTCTGAATCTCCAGACAGGAATACAGACCGGGCAGGTGGCAAATGAAGCAATCACCGCCATGGTTACTTTGGGCTTTCCACAAGCCGCATCTCAGAAAGTGGTGCAGGCCATACTCAAGGAACAGGATGGTCTTAGTGTTGAAGCCGTTATCCGTGAAGCCTTGAAACGTATTTGAAAAAACATCCGTTACATCTGATGACAAAGGGAAAAATCCTTGCCTGGGCATTACTGCTGATGGGCTCCTGCTTGTGCGGGAGCCTTAACCGGCTTTATGCACAGAACCAGGTAAAGACTCTTCCTAACCCTGAAAACATAACTGAAGAGATAACCTATGATGAAGAGGATGAAACCTTCAGCATGGGTTATAAACTGGGAGACAGTTATCTTGAGGTTCCTACAGTTATGACTCCTGATGAGTACAACCGCATGCTCATGCGCCGCTCCATGCAGTCATACTATCTTAACAAATACTCAGAAGAGGTCAAGAATCAGGGCGACAATCATTTTGACTTCACTGACATGAAATTTGATTTGGGACCGGCTGAGAAGATATTCGGACCTGGAGGAGTTCAGGTCAAAACCAGTGGATCAGCAGCCATCAAGTTCGGATACAACCGTAATATAGTAGATAATCCCTCACTCTCCGTACAGAACCGTTCTACGGGAGGCTTTGATTTTGATGAGCAGATAAACCTTAACGTCAGCGCCCGTGTAGGCGACAAGGTCAACATGAACCTCAACTACAACACTGAGGCCACGTTTGACATTGATGCAAAAATGATCAAATTGCGTTATGAGGGTAAGGAGGATGAAATAATACGTCTGCTTGAAGCCGGAAACATAAGTTTCCCCACCAACTCATCACTGATACAAGGCGCATCTTCCCTGTTCGGTATCCGCACTGACCTCCAGTTCGGCAAGCTCAAGCTGCAGATGGTTCTATCACAAAAGGAGTCGTCATCATCAACAGTCAACTCTCAAGGCGGACAGCAGATAACTGACTTTGAGATTGATGCAAGCAACTATGATGAGAACCGGCACTTCTTTCTGGCACATTTCTTCCGTGACAACTATGATGCAAACATGGCTATGTTACCAAGCATAGTGTCTGGAATACAGATAACCAGAATAGAAGTTTGGGTCACAAACAAGAAAAGTGACTTTGACAACCCGCGTAACATAGTAGCATTCACTGATATGGGAGAAACGAGTCATATCAGTAACAACATATGGACTTCACAGGGAGGCCGTGTTCCTGCAAACGGAGCAAATGACCTCTACAGTCGCATCACAGGAAATTATCCTGAAGCGCGGGATATAGATCAGGTGGCCGTTACGCTCGGATCCTTTCTGGAAGGAAGCTCTGATTATGAGAAACTATCAAATGCACGTAAGCTTAGCGCATCAGACTACACACTCAACGCTGAATTGGGATACATTTCACTCAAAAACGCACTTGCATCCGATGAAGTTCTTGCAGTAGCATTTGAATACACATATGGAGGAAACAGTTATCAAGTGGGCGAATTCTCATCAGACAAAACCGATGCCAGCCAGGCGCTGTTTGTAAAACTGTTGAAATCCAATTCAAATTCACCGGGAAGCGGCACATGGGACCTCATGATGAAGAATGTCTATTCCATCACACAGGGAAACATTCTGAATTCACAGTTCAAATTGGGTATCTACTATAACAGTGACAGTACAGGAAGCAGACTTACATATATTCCTGAACCGGAACTGAAGAATTCACCTCTGCTTTACCTTTTGAATATGGACCGTCTGGATGAAAACAACAATCCCCACCCCAATGGAAAGTTTGATTTCATAGACAGATATACCGTTCAGGCATCAAATGGAAAAATAATCTTTCCAGTTATTGAGCCATTCGGCAGTCATTTAAGAAAGGCTATTGGCAATGACGCTGTAGCTGACAAGTATGTATTCCAAGAACTATATGATTCAACCCGAGTAGTAGCCAAACGCATAGCTGACAAGGACAAATTCATTCTTATGGGTCAATTCTCCGGAACCAACAGCAATGTCATAACACTCGGTTCCATTAATATTCCACGAGGGTCTGTAAATGTGACAGCTGGCGGAGTAACTCTTGTTGAAAATACAGACTATACTGTAGATTACAGCATGGGTACTGTAACTATCATCAATCAAAGCATTATTGACGCAGGTACCAGTGTGAGTGTTCAATTGGAAAGCAATACTGAATACAGCATGCAACGCAAGACCATGGCTGGACTAAATTGGATGTATGATTTCAGCAACAATTTCCAATTAGGCGGCACTATCATGCATCTGAATGAGAAACCACTTACCAGCAAGGTCACAATGGGCGATGAGCCATTGGTCAACACCATGTACGGACTCAATGTCAACTGGAAGCATGAAAGCCAAGCATTGACAAGTCTTATTGATAAGATTCCGTTTGTAAATGCCACCCAACCTTCAACTATCAACTTCAAAGCAGAGATGGCTGGTTTGCATTCAGACGTATCAGACAAAGTACAGGGACAAGCTTCTTACATAGATGATTTTGAAGCCGCAGAAAATGGAATCTCCATTATACTGCCAGGGGCATGGTCATTGTCATCTGTACCCAAGGGAATGAAAGGATACGGAAAATCCGGTCAAGTGGAATCCGGCTATAACCGTGCATTACTCAACTGGTTCACCATAGACCCGTTATTCACCCGTCGAAACTCGCCACTGACGCCATCACACATAAAGACAGATTTGGACCAATTGTCAAATCACTATGTCCGTGAGGTATATGATCGTGAACTATATCCGAATAAAGAGTCTACTTCAAGCGAGTCAACAACACTCCCTATTCTAAACCTGGCATACTATCCTAATGAACGAGGACCATACAACTTGAATCCTGATTTGGATGCAGACGGTCATCTGAGCAACCCGCAGGATAACTGGGGAGGAATAACACGGAAACTGACCACGACAGACTTTGAAGCAGCAAATATCGAGTATATAGAATTCTGGATGTTAGATCCTTTCATCTACAATCCAGGTGCTGCAGGCGGTGACCTTTATCTGAATCTGGGTGAGGTTTCAGAGGACATTCTATTGGATGGCAAGAAGTTTTTTGAGAACGGTATGCCCGTGAACAACGATTCTACCAAGTGGACAAAAACCGCATGGGGAAAGGTACCTACAGGAAAAAGTCTTGTTTATGCTTTTGATAACACAGATGCAAATGCACGTGACAAGCAGGATGTAGGCCTTAACGGACTGTCATCTGAGGAGGAACGCACCTGGCCTGCATACGCATCATATCTTGATGCCATAAGAGGAAAACTCAAGCCTGATGTCTATCAGAAATTCTATGATGATCCCGCTGCTGACACATACCATTACTATCGAGGTTCTGACTATGACGATGCTCTACTTTCCGTTCTTGACCGTTACCGTAAATATAACGGAACTGAAGGAAACTCTCCAAACTCTGCAGAAAGCGGCAACCAGTATGACCAGTCTGCCCGTACAACCCCGGATGTAGAGGATGTAAATGGTGATTACACAATGGACGAATATGAAAAATTCTTCCGGTATCGCATCTCGCTTCGTCCGGCAGACCTTGAAATAGGACGTAACTACATTTCAGACAAACGTGAGGTAAAGGTTAAACTGCGCAACGGTAATACTGAGACTGTAAACTGGTACTGTTTCCGAGTACCTGTTACAGAATATGAGAAAGCTGAGGGCGGCATACGCGATTTCAGTTCCATAAGATTCATGCGAATGTACTTAACCAACTTCTCAGAAGAGGTACATGTACGTTTCGGTTCACTTGAACTTATGACCAGTCAGTGGCGCAACTACGAACAACCTATTTATAGCGCATCAAACCGTGCGCCATCAATTTCAGGCAAATTCTCCGCCACTTCAGTCAATATTGAAGAGAACGGTGACAGATCTCCGGTGAATTATGTAGTACCCCCTGGAATAAGCCGTGTAATAGATCCCAGTCAGACTCAACTGGTACAGGACAATGAACAAGCCATGAGCCTTAAGGTAATAGGACTTGGCGCAGGCGAGGCACGCGGCATCTATAAGAAGAGCTCCTTGGACTTACGTAAATACAAACGAATTCAGATGTTCACTCATGCTGAAGCCGTAGTACCTGATGACGGCACACTGCAAGATGGTGACATATCTGTATTTATTCGACTCGGTTCCGATTATTCAGGAAACTATTATGAGTACGAAATTCCACTTGACCTGACACCAGCCGGACATTATAGCGGCACCAACGAGAATGACCGCCGTATTGTATGGCCAGACCGGAATATGCTTGACTTAGACTTCAATATACTCACACAAGTTAAGAACAACCGCAATGTACAGCAGAATCTGGGAGCAATAAGCAGCACATCTGTATATAGTGAATATGATCCGAACAACCCAGAAAACCGGATTAGCGTAGTAGGAAACCCTTCTATTGGCAATGTTCGCGCCATAATGATAGGTGTACGTAATAACTCAATGAGTGCCAAAAATGCTGAGGTTTGGGTTAATGAACTGCGTTTAGTAGGTTATGAAAGCAATGGAGGTATTGCAGCACAGAGCACATTGGGGCTCAGACTGTCTGACCTGGCTTCAGTTGACCTTTCAGGAACCATGACTACAGCCGGATATGGTGGTCTGGAACAAAGCATCAAGGACCGTAAAACTGATGACCATTACAAATACTCTGTAACCACCAGTACAAATATCGGACGCTTTTTACCAGAGAAAGCACGTATCTCAGTGCCTATATACTACTCTGTCACCAAAGAAAAGACCTCACCCAAGTATAGTCCATATGATACTGATCTTATACTTGACGATGTTATTGAGTCTTACCCTGAAGGAAACGCCCGTGATTCTATCCGAAGCATTACGCAGGATCTTAGAGAAAGTCACAACTTCAGCATATCAAATGCAAAGGTCAATATTAGTAGTGAAAAACCTATGCCGTATGATCCCGCAAACTTCTCATTCAGTTTCTCTGAAAATGTGAGCAACCGGAGCAACAGTACGATTGAATATGAGCGTGACAAGAATTGGAGAGCATCAATTGATTATAACTATTCACCAGGACTGAAAGGATGGGCTCCTTTCGCTGATATTGAATATGATGCAAAGTGGTTCAGTATAATCAAGGACACCAAGATTAATTTCCTGCCTCAAAGTTTCTCATTCAACACCGGACTGCAGCGTAACTACCACGAACTGCAGGAACGTGACCTGGAAGGATCTGAAGGCATTCCTGTAACATTCTCCCAACAGTTCTATTGGAGTCGTGACCTATCTGTAAACTGGAATCCTCTTCAACTTCTCAGATTTTCATTCAATGCCAAAACAAAAGCTGAAATAGAAGAGCCTTATACAGTAGTAAACAAGGATCTATATCCTGACCAGTATCAACTCTGGAAAGATTCAGTTAAAATGAGTCTCTTGAATATGGGACGCCCTCTTGACTACAGCCAGTCATTCAATGCATCATATAGCATTCCTTTAAACAAGATTCCATTGACCGATTGGATTACCGCTGATGCCAGTTTCAACTCATCATACTCATGGAACCGCGGTACTACATATTCCAACGGAGTATCATATGGAAATATCATCTCAACCAGACGGTCTATCGCACTTAACGGACGTTTCAATATGATTAACATGTATAACAAGATAACGTATCTGCACAGATTAAATGTCCGGTATGCGTCAAAAAAGACAACCAGCAACAATACAACAAGCCGGAACAAGAGATTTCAACAAGAGATAACTCTTGTACCAGGTAAACCGAATGTCATTATTCATAGTCTGGGAGCAAGCCACCCTATACTGACAGCTACTACCAAAGACGGCAGTAATATTAAACTCAAGTTTCGTAAACTGAGTGCCGACAGTATTTCTATTAAAGTTAAGGATACACTAAACGTAGTAATCAAGATTATACAAGATCCTGATGTTCCTGATATAAGCAGAAAGTTCACCCTTCATGAAGGCATAGACTATGGATTAAGATTGCTTATGATGGTCCGAAACATATCTGTATCCTATCGTAATGATTATTCCATGTCACTCCCGGGATTCTTGCCCAACTCCAAAATGTTCGGACAGAACAACTCGACAGGTCTGCTTGCGCCCGGTTTGGACTTTGCGTTTGGTTTCACAGGAGACAACTATCTTTACAAAGCCATGGATAACGGGTGGTTGTTATCAGGTGACAGCATAGCTCATACAGCATCATCTACCGCAACAGAAGACCTACAAATCAAGTTTTCAATTGAACCTTTCAGTGATATCAAGATTGATGCCAACGCCAGCTGGAACAAGTCAGGTTCAAACCGCATACAATATATGTACACAGGTATGCCAACTACTCGAGGGGGGAGTTTCAGCATGACTACCATATCAATAGGAAGTGCTTTTGAGATACATTCTGCAAGCAATAACTACCACTCTCGCAGCTTTGACCGTTTCATCAACAACCTGCCAATAATACGTGATCGAATAGAATCCCTGTATGAGGGCGCACGCTATCCCGCCGGGAGCGCTTTTGCCGGCGATATATATAATAAGGATAATGGAGGTGTTGACATGTACTCTGCAGACGTCCTCATTCCCGCTTTCCTGTCTGCATACACAGGCCGTAATGCCAGAAATGCGACACTAGACCTTTTACCCGGCTTTTTGAACATGCTGCCTAACTGGTCATTTACATACAGCGGTTTAAGCAAGATTCCGTTCTTCAAGAAATATTTCAAGAGCTTCAACCTGACACATGCTTACAAAAGCGTATATTCAATAGGCAGTTTCAACACTTTCAACAGTTATATGGAGTATATGAATGGACGTGGATTCATAGAAGATGTTACAAGCGGCAATCCCATACCAAGTACTATGTTCAATATCAGTTCGGTCTCAATAAACGAATCTTTTGCTCCATTATGCGGCGTTAATATGACCTTCCAGAATGATATTTCAGCCAAGTTTGAGTACCGTAAGACACGCGTTCTTACTCTCAGCACCACCGCCGTACAGCTAGTAGAAACCACATCTGATGACATAATAGCAGGTGCCGGCTATAAAATAAACGGGCTCAAACTGTTTGGAGCGCAACAGGGTACAGGACGAAACAAGGTAAGTAATGACCTCAATCTGAGAGCTGATTTCTCATTCCGTAATCAGAACGCGCTGTGCCGTAACCTGCGTGACCATAGCACACAGGCTACCAGCGGCAACCGCGCCATCAAATTCTCATTCCAAGCCGACTACACATACAGCCGGATGCTCACAATGAATTTCTACTACGATTATCAGAGCAACTTCCCGCTGGTTTCTACAACAGCATTCCCCACATCAACTCATGACGCTGGCATGACACTGAAATTCACCTTGACAAGGTAAAAAATCAAAGTGAACCGTAAACAGGAAAACCATAAGTCTTGGCTATGTTAAATTTGGCCTGACAACGGATATCCTGAGATGAAGCTGCAAAATCTGCCTTATATTCACCCTGAAGTGTCTGCCAACATGAAGATGCAAGATTAAAACTGGCCAGTTCATAAACGGAAAGTTTGAATTCAAGCACTTCACTTGCACCAGGCTCCAGCAAAGCAGTTTTGCCATATGACTTAAGTTCCTTAGTCAAATCTTTCATGATGCTTTTGGGAGACTCCACATACACCTGAACAACCTCTTTTCCTGCCACAGATCCGGTATTGGTAACCTTTATTGAAAGATTTACCGCACCTTCTTCAACAGAAACCTTAGGTTCGCTATATGCAAATGTGGTATAGCTCAATCCAAATCCGAACGGATAGGAAACCTGCTCGGGATGGCGGTCATAGTAACGGTAGCCTATGTCGAGGCGCTCTTTGTACTCGGTGTAATCATAAAGAGCCACAGGCTTTGCATCAGAGTTGCCACGATTTGCACGCACCTGCATCTGGAGCTCACGTGCATTGACAGGGAAGTTGGCGGTTGAAGGGATGTCCATGTAATCAACCACATAGGTATCAACCAGCTTTCCTGACGGGTTAACATCACCCTTGAGCACATCAGTTACAGCGTAACCTGCCTCCTGGCCCGGCAGACCTGCCAGAAGAATGGCATCAGGCTGTGATTTCCAACTTGCGGTTTCTATGGGGGCACCTATATTCAGTATCACCACGACTTTCTTTCCCTTGGAATGGAATGCTTCACATACATCCTTGATAAGACCCTGCTCTATTTCGGTAAGGGTATAATCGCCTTCATAACCACGGTCAGCCGATTCACCGCAGCTGCGGCCTATAGTAATAATTGCTATATCGCTGGCAATGGCATCGGCACGATACTGATAAGGCTTGCGAACCAGTGACTGCGGTATTACATGATTGGTAAGGTTGGTACGCATGAAATTACCAGGACGTGAAGCCTGTTTATGCTCCTCAACATACTTGCCATAGGAATTTGAGACGGATGGCTCCAATTTATAACCGGCAGCTTTGAGGCCCTCATCCAGACCTACTGCATGTTTATAGTTCACACTGCCGCTGCCTGTACCTACTACATACATATCATATGAACTCACCCCATACAGGGCAATCATCTTACAATTCTTGGCAAGCGGCAGAGCACCCTCATTCTTAAGCAGCACCATACCTTCTGTGGCACTGGAACGTGACACACGTGCGTGTGCGGTCAGATCCGGATCATTCTGGAACTCATAGCCCTGCATCTTGGGAGAGCGGGCAATGAATGCCAGTATCTTGGCTACATTACGGTCAATGATCTTCTCATCAAGGATACCATTCTGAACAGCCTCAATTATGGCTTTTATCTGATTGGCACTACCCGGCATAAGCAGGTCATTGCCGGCCTTCACGGTAGCGATGGCATCACGTCCACCACCCCAGTCCGTCATAACCATGCCCTCAAATCCCCACTCCTGACGCAGTATGCTGTCAATAAGGGTTATGTTCTCCGGTGCGTATGTGCCGTTTATCTTATTATACGATGTCATGACGGCCCAAGGCTGTGATTCACGTACGGCAATCTCAAACCCCTTGAGATATAGTTCACGTGCAGTCTGCTGATCCAATTGGGCATCATTGGCCATACGGTTAGTCTCCTGATTATTCAGAGCATAATGCTTGATGGTGGCACCTACCCCATTGCTTTGCACGCCTCGTACCATTGCGGCTGCTGTCTTGCCTGATATCACAGGATCCTCTGAGTAATACTCAAAGTTACGGCCAAGCAGCGGATTGCGGTGCAGGTTGAGTGCAGGAGCAAGCAGACAGTCGGCTCCGTAACGCTTAACCTCATCGCCGATAGCTACGCCCACCTCCTCCACAAGCTGTTGGTTCCAGCTCTGTGCCAACACCGTTGCAACCGGGAATGAAGTGCAATAATATGTCTTTTCATCATTCTGACGCGTGGGATTGATGCGCAGTCCGCCTGGGCCATCCGGGAGCATAACAGAGGGAATACCCAAACGCGGGATAGGATAGGTCTGACCGGCACATCCGGGAATGAGATTCTTGGCATCCTTTATCTCCTGTGCAATGTCATTGCCGTTCCAGGCACCCACACCTACAAGCAGGTTTACCTTCTCCTCAAGGGTCATGGCGGCCACCACTTTCTTTACAGGTGACTTGCCGAACTCTATCTCACGGTTACATGATACGGTTACTAATGCCACCAATGCGGTACAGGCAATAGGAATAAACGCTTTTCTAATCATAATCAGGTTAGTATTGTCAGGTTAGTAAAATCAACATTTGGCTTCAAGCCCACGCTTCCGTGCCTCCTCAAGCAGGAAGTTGAAGGCAGCATCATGATCGTTAGGAATCACTCCGTCAAGGATTGCATCCTTAATGGCAGCTTTCAACTCACCTACTATTGCCGTGGGCTCCAGTCCAAAGGTACGCATTATTTCAAGTCCGTCAACAGGAGGCTGGAAATTACGTATGCGGTCACGTTCCTCAAGATCCACCATCTTTTGGCGTACCAGCTTGAAGTTCTCCAGGTGACGTTTCTTTTTCTGCTCGTTCTTGGAAGTGATGTCTGCCTCACACAGGGTCATCAGGTCATCTATATCATCACCGGCATCAAAGAGCAGGCGGCGTACAGCGGAATCAGTAACCACATCATCAACAATGGCTATGGGACGCATATGCAGTTCAACCATCTTCTGCACATACTTCATTTTCTCGTTCTTGGGCAGTTTCATACGCTCAAATATGCCGAGAATCATCTTCATACCCACATAGTTGTGGTTATAGAATGTCCAGCCATGCTCAGGCTCCCATTTCTTGGTGCGCGGTTTGCCTATGTCATGCAGCAGGGCAGCCCAGCGAAGCCACAGGTCATTACTGTTACGGGCCACGTTATCAAGTACCTCAAGCGTATGCAGGAACACATCCTTGTGTCCGCGACCGTTTACCGTTTCAACACCCTCAAGGGCAGTGAGTTCCGGAAATATCAGTTCCAGCAAGCCGCATCGGTCCAAGTCAATGAATCCTTTTGAAGGGATAGGTGCAAGCAGTATCTTGTTAAGTTCCTCAGCTATACGTTCCTTTGATATTATGCCTATGCGTTCACGGTTCTTCTCCAATGAACTGAATGTCTCATCTTCTATGTAGAAATTGAGCTGTGTGGCAAACCTGATGCAGCGCATCATGCGCAGGGGGTCATCACTGAAAGTAATCTCGGGATCAAGCGGAGTGCGGATAATACGGTCCTGCAGATCATCAATACCACCGAACGGATCAACCAGTTCGCCGAAACGGTCACCGTTAAGGCAGATAGCCATGGCGTTTATGGTAAAGTCCCGGCGGTTCTGGTCATCCTCAAGAGTGCCGTCCTCTACAATGGGGTTGCGTGACTCCCTGTGATATGACTCCTTGCGGGCTCCCACAAACTCCACCTCAAGACCACCTTTCTTGACCTGTGCAGTACCAAAGTTCTTGAACAGGCTTACATGTGCTCCGCGGCCCAATGCCCTGCCGTATGCCTTGGCCATCTCCAGACCACTGCCTACCACTACCACATCAATATCCTTGCTGGGACGCTCCAGGAAGAGGTCACGCACATATCCGCCCACTACATAACACTCCAATCCAAGACCATCGGCGGTCTCAGAAAGCAACCTGAACTCCTTGCGGTCAAGCAGTCTGGCCAGTTCCTCATCACTATATATCTTCATATATGGTACAAAAGTAGTAATTTTGCATCGGACAATAAACAAGGTATATAAGATATGAGAAAATCACTGATTATACTGGCTGTTATTACTTTGGCCATATCCTGCAAAGAGAATATTGAAGATAAGGCGGCAAAACATCTGGACAACGCAAAAGAGGCGTTCAGCACAGGTAATTACAATGTTGCCAAACAGGAGATTGACAGCATAAGGATTCTTTATCCAAATGCATTTGAGATCCGCAGGCAAGGCATCAGACTGATGCAGCAGGTTGAAGAGGCGGAGCAGCTACAGGTAATTGAGTATGAGGATGGAATGATTGCTGAAGCCACGGCCGCCTTTGAGAAGATAAAGGCCAACTTTACGTTTGAAAAAGATGAAAGGTATCAGGATGTAGGATTATTTACCATAAAGAGCCAGGCACCTAACCGTAACATTGACCGCACATACATACGTGGACAAGTGGATGAGCAGGGCAAAATGACATTGATATCAAGTTACCGTGGCAGTTCATACATTCATCATGACTGGCTCAAGCTGAGCGTAGGTGACAACTACGTAGATACTCCCGTTTCCTATGACCGCCATGAGTTCAAAGACCTGGGCGTCTGTTATGAGAGAGTAAGCTTTATAAACGGCAATGACGGCGGAGCCGCCGCATTCATAAGTGCCAATAAGGATGCCGATATCCTTTTCACGCTCTACCGCCAGACCGGACCGGACAGCAGCCGTCCGGTATATCGCAACCTCAAGATGACCAAGGATGACCGTTACGCCATAGCACAGCTCTATGAATTGTCACAGATACTTCTGGCTCTTGAGGAACACAACAGTCTGCGTGCCGAGGCAGAACGTCACCTCACTTTCATCCGTTCCAAGATGAAGGATGAATCAATTGAGAATGCAGTTCAGGAAAATAACTGAGATGGCTATAGGTGCCACGAACTTGACCAGATAGTATATGGTCAGGCAGAGCCAGCGCGGCAACTTGAGCGAACCACCATTGGTGAGCTCATCAAGATAATTGGCCCGTTTCAGCTTCCAGCCGGCAAATACGGCAAGCAGCAGGCCGCCCACAGGCAGCATTATGTTTGATGTGATGTAATCAAAGAAATCAAACACGCTCAGGCCAAACAGTTTGAAACCTTCAAGCGGACCGAATGAGAGCGAGCAGAACGTACCCACCACGCCGCAAAGCACAAAACTTATAATAACGGCCATGGCACGTGACTTACGCAGTTCTTCTATGATATATGCCGCCAGCACCTCCATCAATGATATGGATGATGTTATTGCAGCCAACAACAGCGCCAGGAAGAACAACACTGCAGCCACACCACCTAAAGGCATGGAACTGAACACTCCCGGAAGCGTAATGAACACCAGTCCAGGACCGGCATTGACATCGGGCTCAACACCGTTCATGGCCGCAATGGCATAGACTGCGGGAATGATGGCCAACCCGGCAATCACGGCAAATCCTGTATCGAAAAAAGAAATCCACCCGGCTGAAGCGGCAATGTTTTCATCCTTTTTGACGTACGATGCGTACGTAAGTATGCAACCGCATCCTATGCTTAGCGAGAAGAAAGCCTGTCCCATGGCCGCAACGCAAGTATTGGCGTCAATCTTGCTCAGATCAGGGACAAACATATACCTCAAGCCTGCCGATGCTCCCGGCAGAGTGAGTGAGCGTATTACCACCAGCACTATGATTACGAACAGCACGCTGATCATAATCTTGGACATACGCTCTATACCTTTGCGTACGCCAAATGCTATTATAAGCCCCGTAATACCAAGAAATATCAATGTAAAAGTAAGCGGCTTCCAAGGATTGCTTATAAATGACCCGAAGAAATCAGCATAATCACCCCCGTATGACATCAGTGAGCCCGATACGGCATCAACCAGATACTTGACTGACCAGCCTCCTACCACACAGTAAAACGAGAGTATGCAACCCGATGCCAGCACCGCAATGAAACCTATCCAACGCCACTTGGAGCCGGGAGCCAGATTATCAAAAGTACGGAAAGGATTTGAAGCGCCCCTACGGCCTATGAGATACTCCGATATCATTACCGGCAGGCAGATGAACACCAGCATGATGACATAAAGCAGCAGGAATGCCGCTCCACCGTTCTTACCCAGCGTATATGGAAAGCGCCATATATTACCTAAGCCTATGGCGGAACCTGCCATGGCCAGAAGCATACCCATACGGCTGTCGAATGTCTCACGCGGTTTGTTTTCCATCAGAATAACCTTAAAATATCATTCAAGTTGGCAAAAATGAGTAATCCTAACAGGATTATCATTCCTATCGTATTGGCCACCTCAAGGAACTTGTCACCCGGTTTCTTACCGGTGATTACCTCTACCAGCAGGAACAGCACATATCCGCCGTCAAGTGCAGGGATAGGCAGTATGTTCATGAAAGCCAGTATGATTGAGAGGAATGCCGTCATAAGCCAGAAGGCATGCCAGTTCCATTTTTCAGGGAAGATCTTGCCTATTGTACCGAATCCGCCCAGACTCTTGGCGCCCTCCTTGGTAAATACATAACGGAAATCACCTACATAGCCTTTCAGAGTGTTCCATCCGTATTTGATACCGGCAGGAATTGAGGCCCAGAAACCGTATTCAATATATACAGGCTCATATTCATCAGTAGAATGCATGATGCCTAACCTGAAATTATCATCGGCCGTTACCTTTAAAGCAACCCTGCCCATTCCGGGACGGCCAATCACAATATCAAGATCACGGCTTACATAAGCATTCTCCGCACGTGTACGCAAGTCAGAGATGACGGTCTGGAAAGATGTCCAGGTAGCTGCATTCATACCGTTCACGGTAAGTATAGTATCACCTGCCATAAGACCGGCTGTGTATGCGCCACTGATACCCTCATCAGTCATTACACTGTCAATAACCATTGGACTGAGTATTGACACAAACGGTATGGTGCGTGTAAAGTCAAACAGAGACAACTCCTCAGGAATATCGATTTCGACCTTTTGTCCGTCACGCAGTACAGTTGCCTTGGATGCTGCGGCAATGGCGCGGTACAAGTCTCCGTCAAATGCAGTTGTGGGCTTGCCGTCTGTTGCAATGATAATATCGCCGTCACGGAATCCTATGGATTCGGCCTGTTCATTGAACTCCATACCATGTTTCAGGCCTTGTGCGGGAACATAACTGTCACCCCACTTGAAGAGTACCATGGAATAGACAAAGAATGCCAGGATCAAGTTGAACAGGACACCGCCCACCATTATCAGCAGACGCTGCCAAGCGGACTTGGTACGGAACTCCCACGGTTTGGGCTCCTGTTTCATGGCGGCAATATCCATTGACTCGTCAATCATGCCTGCTATCTTGCAGTAGCCGCCAAACGGCACCCAGCCGACACCGAACTCCGTGTTCTCTGGAGAACGGCGCCAATCATCCTCAGGAAGTGACTCCAGGTCAATGGGCTTGTATGTTATCTCTTCTTTACCCTCAAAATTGTAATGTTTCTCCTCCTCATAGCTGTCAGGCACATTCTTGGCAAAGAACTTGACACGGATCTTGCCGTTGACCTTTTTTATCCTGACAATTGAGAAACTGGGATTGAAGAATGCATAGAACTTATCCACCCTTACGCCAAACAGACGTGAAAACAGATAGTGTCCGAATTCATGGAATACTACAAGAATGGTAAGAGAAAGTACTAATTGGAAAAAACGGATCCAAAATGTTGACATATCTATATTGTTTAAACAGTTTATTTTATAAGTGATGCAGCAACCCTGCGGGCCTCAGCATCGGTTTCTATATACTCCTCAAGTGTGGATTTCCGGCGGAACGGCACACGCTCCATTGTCTCTGCTATCACATCACTCATCTCAAGGAATCCTATACGGTCATGCAGGAATGCTGCTACGCATACCTCATTGGCAGCATTCAGTATGCACGGCATATCGCCACCGCGTTCTATTGCCTGATAAGCGAGTGCCAGATTACGGAAACGCTCCGTATCAGGCTCCTCAAAAGTGAGCGTGCCCAACTTGGTAAAATCAACCCTGGGGAAATCGGCCTGCAGACGGCGCGGATATGAGAATGCGTACTGTATGGGCAGACGCATATCGGGAGCGCCGAGCTGAGCCTTGACTGCACCATCGGCAAACTGCACCATGGAATGGATCACAGACTGCGGATGTACCACCACTTGGATCTTGCTGTAAGGTACACCGAACAGCCACTTGGCCTCAATAACCTCAAAACCCTTGTTCATCATTGAGGCGGAATCTATGGTTATCTTGGCGCCCATATCCCAGTTGGGATGTTTAAGAGCCTGAGCCTTAGTGACAGTTCTGAGCTGTTCCTTGCCAAGTATGCGGAACGGCCCGCCGCTGGCGGTGAGCAGTATCTTCTCCACAGGATTCATAGTCTCTCCGCTCAGGCACTGGAATATGGCCGAATGCTCTGAATCAACCGGCAAAATAGGAGTCTTATATTGCATAGCCAATGAGGTGACAAGCTCACCTGCCACAACCATAGTCTCCTTATTGGCAAGAGCTATTACCTTACCTGCCTTAATGGCCTCTATCGTAGGACACAAGCCTGCAAATCCCACCATTGAAGCAAGGACAATATCAATGGGATCAGCCTGTACCACCTGACTGAGAGCATCAGTACCGGCATATACCTTGACGGGGTGGCCGGCCAATGCGTCATGAAGTTTAGTATAGTGTGCCTCATTTGCTATAACCACAGCCTCAGGCTTGAACTTGAGGGCCTGTTCTATAAGCAAATCGACACTGTTATTGGCAGTCAACGCATACACCTCATATTCATCAGGATGTGAGGCAATCACATCAAGCGCCTGCCTTCCTATGGAACCTGTTGAACCTAATATGGCTATCTGTTTCACTGGAACAAAATATATTTTTCGGGGTCAAGAGGCTGACCCTTATACCACAATTCAAAATGCAGATGTGAGCCTTGCTTGGAATGGTCCTTTCCGCGCCCGACAAGCGCAATCACCTCACCCTGCTTGACACGGTCACCTGATTTCTTAATCAGAGACTCACAATGCTTATAAACTGAAATCAGTTCTCCCGGATGGGCTATGCATATAGTATAACCCATCTCAGACGTATATGTTGCCAGAAGCACTGTTCCGTCAAGCACTGCCACCACACTCTGGTTGGGACTGGCAGCAATATCAACGCCAAGATGCTGGTCAAGATCATTATAACTGCTGGCAACCAATCCTGCAGTAGGACGGAACATACTCATGGAAAGCACCTCATTTACAGGCTGGGACTGAGACGTTATATTATAACGTTCCGCCTCCTCATACTGCCTGATATAGTTCTCCTCACGCTCAGTGCGTTCCATCAGCAATTCAGTGCGCACCCGTGCCAGAGAATCGACAGAATATACGGTATCAAGTGATACGGCTCCGGATATTATATCCTGTAAAACCGATACATACCTGTTCTGAAGTTCAAACACCTGCTCAAGTGAATCAATGCGCAAGGCCTCATTCACAATGGTCTGCCTTATCCTGTAATCCTCAAGGGTAGTACCTTTCTGCTTGGGTGAGTGCCGATATATCTCTATTCCGCACCATGCGCCGAGCCCTGCTATGATAATAACGGCAAGGGTCAGAATAAAGTGAGATATTCTCATGCGGAACACGCTGCGCTGTTCATCCTCATTCACCACAGTTAGCCTGTACAGGTAAACGAATCTGCGCAACAGGCTCTTACGCCCCGCTTCCTTACGTCTCTGACGGATACTCTTCATATTCTACAGTTCTGCAAGCCCTTCAGGGAGTTTATAATACAACGTCCTGTTTTTTCTGTCCACCTTGGTAATCCACTCTGCATTGGCCGGGATTATCCTCTCACGCTCACCGTCACGTACCAGGAACAGGATATTGGGTGTACTGTCATCAACGGCATGTACGGCACCAAGCGTTCCTGCCTTGGAATCAACTACTTTCCAATCAAGGAAAGAACTCCATGACGGAATCTCATCATCACCCTCAGCCACATAACGGAGTGGCATATATACTGTCACGCCCATAAAACGGCTGGTAGCCTCGACCGTATCATAACCCTCAAACTTGACCAGTATGACAGTGCTGCTCTTCTCTCGGATTGACTCTAAAAAGAAGGGCACCAGAATACCGTCCAACGAGCAGACCAGACAATCCAGATCATCTGTCCAACAGAGTGAAGCGGGTACAGACACAGCCATCTCACCGCCTACTCCGTGCGGTTTGACTATTGTGCCTATCCTCTGTACCTCACTCAGTTCTATCATATCACTCCACTCTCGTTATTTTTGCACCTAGTGCATTCAGTCGGCCGTCAATATCCTGATAACCGCGGTCTATCTGACCGATGTTATCTATGCGGCTGGTGCCGTTTGCGCTCATTGCAGCTATAAGCAAAGCAATACCGGCACGTATATCGGGCGATGACATGCGGCGGGCCTGAAGCGGGAAGTTGCGGTCATGCCCTATCACCACCACTCGGTGCGGGTCACAGAGTATCACCTGTGCACCCATATCAATCAGGTTATCCACAAAGAACAGGCGGCTCTCAAACATCTTCTGATGTATGAGTACACTACCCTTGGCCTGCGTGGCTGTAACAAGCAGCACACTCAGAAGGTCTGGGGTAAGTCCCGGCCAAGGTGCATCGGCCAAAGTCATTATGGAGCCGTCAATGAATGATTCTATCTGATAATGCTCCTGAGCAGGAATGTATATGTCATCAACACGCTGCTCCATCTTTATACCCAGACGTGCAAAGCTCTCAGGTATGATGCCCAGGTTCTGGTATGATACATCCTTGATGGTTATCTCACTGGCGGTCATGGCAGCCATTCCGATGAAACTGCCCACCTCAATCATATCGGGCAGCACCTTGTGTTTTGTGCCATGCAGTTCCTTTACGCCGTGAATGGTAAGACGGTTGCTGCCGATACCCTCAATGCGGGCACCCATGCGCACCAGCATACGGCACAACTGCTGTACGTACGGTTCACAGGCGGCATTGTAGATTACGGTATCGCCCTGAGCCATCACGGCTGCCATAATGATATTGGCCGTACCTGTAACCGATGCCTCATCAAGCAGCATGTAATTACCGCGCAGACAATCTGCCTTGAGTTCATAATAACCGCGAACCTCATTGAGACTGAAAGTAGCACCAAGCGCCTGGAAACCCTTGATATGGGTATCCACACGGCGGCGGCCTATCTTGTCACCTCCGGGCTTGCTTACTGTAGCATGTCCCAGACGGGCCAACAGCGGACCAAGCAGCATGACAGAGCCGCGCAAACCTGCGCTGCGAGTCACAAAGTCCATGCTTTCTGCATAATTGCGGTCTATGGTATCTGCCTTGAATGCCCAGCATCCGGGAGCTATGTTGGTTACCTTTACTCCTAACTGGGCCAGCATATCAATAAGGTTCCTTACATCAAGAATGTCAGGAACATTCTGCACCGTCACCTCATCGGCCGTAAGCAGAACGGCACAGAGTATCTGGAGCACCTCATTCTTGGCACCCTGCGGACGTATGGCCCCCTTGAGGCTATGGCCTCCCTCTATCAGAAATGACGGCATAATTTCAATATCTGCGTTTGTTCTTTTTCTTTCCGTGCTGCTGAGCGCGCTGCTGCGGCGGTGCTTGTGCAAACTGTACGTCCAGGTCACCATCCTGAAGGCGGATGCGTCCGTG
Source organism: Bacteroidales bacterium UBA1182 (assembly GCA_002310015.1). Taxonomy (GTDB): domain Bacteria; phylum Bacteroidota; class Bacteroidia; order Bacteroidales; family Bacteroidaceae; genus Colenecus. The sequence goes on along the minus strand of DBYQ01000003.1, from coordinate 4,106 downwards.
TGAGAAGTAATCAATATCAGCGGCTATGCGCTCGTCACTGACCAACTCCTTGTTCCAGGTCATCAGGTCCTTTTTCATCTGCACTGCAAGCAGACGTACCAGCTGGCTGCGCTCGGGACCCTCAGGCATATCCACTGCTACCTTGATCAATGACGGTACTATATGACCGTAATGACGGTAACGTATGTCACCTGCCGGATAATCAATATGCTCCGGTTTCTGCTGGGTCTTCTCCAGGCGGGTTATCTCACAAGGATAGTCAATGTCAAGCTTATAATCCGACATGAATGCCAGATGGTCCCACAGCTTGCCCTGGAAATCGGGCACGTCACGCAATGTGGGGAACATGCTGCCCATAATGTTGATGATGGTATTGGCACAGTGCTGACGCTCGGCACGGTCAGGTATTGTCACTGCATACTCCACCATCTCCTGTACGGCACGTCCGTACTCGGGCATAGGCATCTTCTCTCTTTGGGTATTGTAGTTCATCAAACCAGTTTTTTAGGTTTAACAGCAATAAAATCTTTCAGATAATAGGGTTCAAAGTAGGCCACATCACGGAACTCCTCACGGTTCATTGACTGCTCGGCAAGCGGGAACATCCATCGGGCCTCAGGGTTGATATCATCCAGGAAACGGGCATTGGGGTGATTGATGGTCTCACGGCACTTGGCCGCTCCGTTACCCATGAACCATACCGGATGCTTATCAAGAAACTCTCGGTAAGTATCCCCGTCAACGATGTCTGCACGAATCTCACGCACCTCATTGAGTGCACGGTCATAGATAGCGGAATATACCTCCATCCTGCGGGCATCAATCATTGGGCAGAGCAATGCGTCATCCGGCAGTTCAAGACTTAACAACGGCTGTACGCAAAGCAGCTTGAGAGTGGAAACCGATATCAGCTTGAGCCCACGGCCATAGCATACTCCCTTGGCCATAGAAACGCCTATGCGCAGTCCGGTATATGAACCTGGGCCTTCACTCACTGCCACAGCATCCAGTTTGAGCCCGCGGCTGTCAACCAGGGCAAGAGCCTCATCAACCAGCACGCCCAATGATACGGCATTGTTATGTCCCTCACGGTCAGCCTTGTCAAACACCAGCTGGCCTTCATCACTCACTGCCACTGAACAACCGTCAGTAGCCGACTCTATGTGCAGAATTACACTCATCTCAAGAAGTCACCCTATTAACTTGCAAAAATAAGGATATTTTTCCAAAGGAAAAGGCCGTATCGGGCTCTATTTTCCTCCCAGATACGGCCTTTAGCCTGTTTTAACGTCTATAATCCGGAATTACTTGCCGAAATAACGTTTGTAAAGAGCTTCGAATCCCTTACCGTGGCGGGCCTCATCCTTGGCCATCTCATGAACGGTATCGTGGATGGCATCCCAGTTCTGGGCCTTGGCAGTCTTGGCAATCTCCAACTTGCCGGCGCATGCACCATGCTCAGCCTTCATACGTTTTTCAAGGTTGGTCTTGGTATCCCAGACAACCTCACCCAGAAGCTCTGCAAACTTGGCTGCATGCTCAGCCTCCTCAAAGGCGTAACGCTTGAATGCCTCGGCTACCTCGGGGTATCCCTCGCGGTCAGCCTGGCGGCTCATGGCAAGGTACATGCCTACCTCACTGCATTCGCCGTTAAACTGCATACGCAGGTCATTTACCATCTCGGCCGATCCAACCTGGCCATCGCCAAGAATATGCTCGCAGGCAAACTGTAGTGATTCGCCGTTCTCAACTAACTCCTTGAACTTCTCTCTCGGTGCCTTACACTGTGGGCAGCGCTCTGGTGCCTCATCTCCCTCATGTACATATCCACATACGGTGCAGATAAATTTCTTTTTCATAATCCTTCTGTATTAATCGGTTTGTTAATGGTCAGATTGCGAATATATGATATTTTACGGGAATTCACTAATTTTGCACTCAAATATTATAGCATAATATGATTCAGTCAATGACAGGTTACGGCAAGGCTACGGCCCAGGCCGGAGACAGGAAAGTGATAGTTGAAATCAAGTCGCTCAACAGCAAGGCAATGGATATCTCAACCAAGATTATCCCCGCCTACCGCGACAAGGAACTCGATATACGCTCCCGCATCACTGCGGCTTTAGAGCGCGGCAAGGTTGATTTTGCACTCTACATTGATGCCGCAGCCACATCGGGCGCACAGGCAATAAACATACCTGTATTCAAGAGTTATCTTGAGCAGATCAAGGCAGTTGCGGACCAGACCGGCGCACCTATGCCTGCAGATCTGTTCCCTGTCATCCTACGCATGCCTGAGGTACTCAGTACCAACCAGCAGGAAGAGGTAAGCGATGAGGAGTGGCAGGCTGTATCGGCCGCCGTTGACCAGGCTATCAATGCCCTTGTTGATTACCGCAAGGCTGAGGGTGTGGCTCTGGAAAAGAAGTTCCGCGAGAAGATTGCCAACATATCGGCCCTGCTGGCATCTGTAGAGCCTTATGAGAAAGAGCGTGTTGCCAAGATAAAAGAGCGTATGCGCACCTCTATGATTGATGCCGTTGGTAAGAACTATGATGAGAACCGCTTTGAGCAGGAGATGATATTCTACATCGAGAAACTGGACATAAGCGAGGAAAAACAGCGCCTGACAAACCATCTGGACTACTTCATCAAGACACTTGAGGAGGGTCACGGACAGGGCAAGAAGTTAGGATTCATAGCTCAGGAGATGGGACGTGAGATCAACACCTTAGGCAGCAAGAGCAACCAGGCCGAGATGCAGAACATTGTGGTCCGCATGAAGGATGAGCTGGAACAGATAAAGGAACAGGTTCTCAACGTGATGTGATTATGCGCGGCAAATGTTTGATTTTTTCAGCTCCCTCAGGCTCTGGTAAGTCAACCATAGTCAACTGGCTGCTCACCCACCCTGAACTCAAGATGGTATTCTCCATATCGGCCACCAGCCGTGCGCCCCGTGGTACAGAAAAGAACGGTGTGGAATATTTCTTTCTTACCACCGATGAGTTCCGCGCCCGCATTGCCAAAGGTGATTTCCTGGAGTATGAGGAGGTTTATCAGGGTTGTTTCTACGGCACTCTTAAGGAGCAGGTGGAGAAACGCCTCAACGAGGGCATGAACGTTGTGTTTGACGTAGATGTGGTTGGAGGCTGCAACATCAAGGAATATTTCGGTGATGAGGCTCTTTCCGTATTCATCCAGCCCCCATCGGTAGAGGAGTTGGAGCGCCGCCTCAAGTTCCGCGGCACAGACAGTGCTGAGATGATAGCCAAACGCGTGGCCAAGGCCAGCTACGAACTCACCTTTGCGCCCAAGTTTGACGTTGTAATAGTAAATGACAATCTTGAAGAGGCACAGCAGAAAGCACTCTCCACTATCAAGTCATTCCTGCAAATCTGACAAATCCATTCCATGCCAGCACCCATCAGGACAGCACTATTTGGAGGTACGTTTAACCCTCTGCACAATGGTCATCTGGCTATTGCCAAAAGCGTGCTGGAACAGGGATTAGCTGATGAAGTTTGGTTGTTGGTGACTCCCTGCAACCCCTGGAAATCAGACCAGAAACTGCTCGATGACAGGCTGCGCTACGATATGGTTGCCGCATCTGTCAAAGATATGGAGAACGTGTTTGCATCGGACTATGAGTTCAATCTGCCCAAACCCTCATACACAGCCAACACCTTACGTCATATAAGCGCCGATTACCCCGACCGTGAATTCATTCTCACCATAGGTGCTGACAACTGGGTCAAGTTCCACAACTGGAGAGAAGCTGATTTCATCCTTAAGAACTACCCGATAATAGTCTATCCCCGCAAAGACTATCCGATAGACAGCGTATCAGAGAATGTTTTCATTCTTGATTGTCCGCTTATGGATATATCATCCACGCAGATCCGCCAAATGGTAAAGGACGGAACCCCTATAAATGAATTTGTCCCGGCATCAGTTGCCAGAACCATTGAGGACCTTCACCTCTATTGCTGAAAGGGCGCAATAGGGAAGGTTCTATCTGTGCCCTATTGATAATAATCCAAGGTGCACAGAACTTTTGAGGTATCGGTATCGGAAACCATGGCCGCCCGTGGGCTTGTGAA
>DBYQ01000005.1:22762-27068 GCA_002310015.1 Bacteroidales bacterium UBA1182 | reverse complement strand
CCCATCTACTATTATGAGATGAGCGGCCAGATGAAGACACTTATTGACCGTATGAACGCAATGTATCCGCTGGACTATCAGTTCCGCGACGTCTATCTGCTCACAACCGCAGCCGAGAATGAGGAGCAGACTCCCAAACGGGCCGAATCGGGCCTGATGGGCTGGATAGAGTGCTTCCCCAAGAGCCGTCTGGCCGGAACGCTTTTCTGCGGCGATGTCAACGACGCCCGCGATATTGAGGGCAACCCCAAGCTTGATGAGGCTTTTGAATTAGGTAAGAAGATATGAAAAAGATTATTTTATCCGCAGCACTGTTGGGCTTAATGCTCACGGGCTGCACAGGTAACGGACAAACAAAAACAGACAATAATATGACTACACTGCAATTGACACAGGAGTGGGACAAGACGTTCCCCAAAAGTGATAAGGTTGACCACAAGAAGGTTACTTTCCGCAACCGCTACGGCATTGAGCTTGCGGCCGATATGTACACACCCAAGAATGCCAAGGGCAAACTGGCAGCGATTGCCGTGACCGGCCCGTTCGGCGCAGTTAAGGAGCAGTCAAGCGGTCTGTACGCACAGCACATGGCCGAGCGCGGATTCCTGACTATTGCCTTTGACCCCTCGTTTACCGGTGAGAGCGGCGGCGAGCCCCGCCGTATGGCATCGCCCGATATCAACACCGAGGATTATCTGGCAGCGGTTGATTTCCTGTCCGTTCAGGATAACGTTGACCCCGAGCGAATCGGCATAATCGGCATATGCGGATTTGGAGGTATGGGCGTGAATGCAGCAGCACTTGATCCGCGCATCAAGGCTACCGTGGCATCCACTATGTACGATATGAGCAAGGTGAACGTGGAGGGCTATTTTGCCAGCGAGGACACCCCAGCTCAGCGTATGGAAAAGCGCAAGGCCATTGCGGCACAGCGCACAAAGGATTTTAAGACAGGCACTTACAAGCGCGCAGGCGGTGTTATTGACCCCCTACCCGACGATGCGCCCTGGTTTGTAAAGGATTACCACGCATACTACAAGACTCCGCGCGGTTACCACAAGCGCAGCGGCAACTCCAACGACGGCTGGAACGTAATTGGATGCCAGAGTTTCATGAACCAGCCTCTGCTGGCATGGGCTCAGGAGATTGAGAATCCGGTGCTGCTNNATCCACGGTGAGAAGGCCCACTCACGATATTTCTCAGAGTATGCGTTTGAGCGCATGACCGGCAGGCATGTGGAGGGTGTATCGGCCGTAGAGGGAAATAAGGAACTCATGATTATCCCCGGTGCATCGCACGTGGACCTTTACGATGACGTAGCCGGAGTAATCCCCTATGACAAGATTGAGTCATTCTTCAAAGCAAATCTGAAATGAAATCCAGGTTATTGAATATCGGACTATTAGCATTATCGGTTATAGTTATGTCATGCAAGCAGAACGGCCCCATCACGATGAACCTGTACTACACGGGGCAGAACGGCAACGCACTCAAGTTTATACAGGAGATGGAATCTACCGGTACGGCCGATGCCATCCGGCAGGAGGAGGGCAACCTGCGGTACGAGTACTATATCTCACAGGATCAGCCCGAGACCGTACTCCTGATAGACAGTTGGGCAAGCCAGGAGGCGCTTGACGCACACCATGCCACACCTATGATGCAGACCATAGCATCCCTGCGTGAAAAGTATGACCTCACCATGAGAGCCGAACGTTATCACAGGGCCGATGAGGACCTTACCGCCGCAGATCAGAAATTCATAAGAACCAAAACAGATACAATGATAGTGGAAACAGTTGATTTTTCGGTTTGGCCAAAGGGTGAGCCCAATACCGCATACGCTCAGTATTTTACAGGCAACAGCTATCTGGCTCCGATGGACGGCGGTGTAAACAATGTGACTTTTGAGCCCCGATGCCGCAACAACTGGCATATCCACCACAAGCAGGTGCAGGTGCTTATCTGTGTTGCCGGCCGCGGCTGGTATCAGGAATGGGGCAAGGAGGCTGTACCCATGACTCCCGGCACCGTAATAGCCATCCCCGCCGAGGTCAAGCACTGGCACGGTGCGGCAAAGGACTCATGGTTCCAGCATCTCACCTACCACAAGGACGTTCAGCCCGACGCATCGAACGAGTGGCTTGAGCCCGTCACCGACCAAATCTACGACAAACTAAAATGATACAAAAGGGGTCAGGCCCCAATTGTACTATTTTTAAAAAACAAAAGGCATGAGATTCAGGAACATTATTGCAACAATGCTGGCTATTTGCGTGGCATCGGGCTGCAAAGGACAGACAAACAATCAAAAAACAGATAAGATGAGTAAGTCAATTGTAATATTCTTTTCACACGCCGGTGATAACTACAGCGTGGGAAACGTAGAGGTTGGCAATACAAAGATCGTGGCCGATTACATAACAGATATTATCGGCGCCGACCAGTTTGAGATAGTGACTCACAAGTATGACGGCATGGCATACACTCCGCTAATAGAACTGGCCAAGAAGGAGGCGGCCGATGGTGAGCTACCCCCGTACGAAGGCAAAGCTCCGGACCTGGCTGCATACGACACGGCATTCATAGGCGGTCCCGTATGGTGGGGCACTTACCCCCAGGTTATGTTCACGCTGTTCAAGGACATCAATCTGGACGGAAAGACCGTAATCCCGTTTACCACCCACGAAGGCAGCGGCCTGGCATCATGTGCAAGCGATGTAAAGAAACAATTCCCCAAGGCCAAAGTAACTCAGGGATTCAGCATCTACGGCCACGAGGTCCGCTCCGGCAAATCCAAAGTAGAGAAGTGGTTAAAATCTCTTTAAAAGTGACGCAAAGGGGTCGTTTCCCTTTGCGTCATTTTTGTATCTTAGCAAGAAAATAATATGAAAATCATTCTGACAGGAGCCACAGGTTATGTGGGTGAAGGTGTAATGCTGGAGCTGTTACGCTCCGGGCTGGTAGAGAAAGTGCTATCGGTAAGCCGCAGGCCGGTTGAGACAGACAAATATGATTGCTTATCGGCCGATGAGAAAAACAAGCTTGAGGAGTACATAGTAGATGACATGATGACCCTGAATGAGGCCGATCCCCGTTTTGAAGGGTATGATGCCGTGTTCTTTATTGCCGGCATCAGTTCCATCGGTGCCCCCGAGGATGTTTACAGGACCATCTCATACGATATCCCCACACACTTTGCCGATATCATGCCGGGCAAGGAGAATATGACATTCATCTACCTGAGCGGCGCAGGCACTAATCCCAATGGCCGTCAGTGGTGGATGAAGATTAAAGGTGCAACAGAGGAGTATATCGCCCAAGCCGGGTTCCGTTACGCATTTGCCTACAGGCCGGCATTCATGCGCTGGGCCAAAGGGCAGCGACACATCCAGAAAATGCAGTATTGGTTCATCCCGTTCTACCCCATCACCCGTCTGTTCGGAGGCGCCAACAGTATGACCGAGGTGGCCCTCTCCATGATAGCCTGCTCACGCAACGGCTACCCCAAATTTGCCATCGGCCCCAGAGATATAATTAAATTGGCAAAAACGACCCCTTTGCGGCGTTTTATCTGACAAAGTGCATGGGAGTCCAGGGTTCATCGCCGCGTCCGGGCGCAGGTTTGCCGCCGGTGGCCTTAAGCAGCCAGGCCATGTTGTGCGCCAAGGCACGCATGGTCTGCAGCCCCTCTTGATCCTGAGCGGCCTGACCGGGTTCGCGGCCATAGACTATATTCCAGTACTGCGATGTTACCACAGGCATATTGAGCATCTGGAACGGCATATTCAGGGTCTCGAATACGGCCGATGCCCCTCCCCTGCGACACACGGCAACCACGGCCGCGGGCTTGCCGGCGATGGCGATGCTGTTTGAATAGAATGCTCTCTGCAAGACAGCCAGCAGAGCGCCGTTGGGCTGTCCGTAATAGACCGGTGATCCCACGATGAGGGCATCGGCCTCACTGAACTTGGCGCCGATGACATTGCATATATCATCGTTGAATGCGCAGGCACCAGACAACTCCCGGCATTTGCCACAGGCGATACAGCCTCTTACCGGTTTGTTTCCAATCCAGACAATCTCACTTTCAATGCCATCGGACTCAAGAGTACGCGCAATCTCCGTAAGCGCCACGTTCGTATTGCCCTTTTGACGGGGGCTGCCGTTTATCATCAGTACTTTCATGTTAGTACAATATTTCAGTATGCTGCAAAGGTAAGGTTTTTCGCCAAAGTGTCCCACACCTACCCGCGTTAGAGCGTATTCTCGCTGCGGTGAGTGTGGGACATAGCCCCGAAATGA
>DBYQ01000005.1:16470-22707 GCA_002310015.1 Bacteroidales bacterium UBA1182 | reverse complement strand
CAGTGGGTAAAAAGGGAACCCCTCCCAGACATCGCATCGGTCAACCTTATCCGCCATCCCCAAAAGTGACGCAAAGAGCGCTCGGCCCAAAGGGACGCTTTTACCAAGCGAAGCGACTAAAAGAAACGACCCCTTTGCGTCATGAAGAAGATCTTCATGTGGAAAAGGGGACTGTCCCCTTTTTCACAAAAATGGCACAGGGGGACAGTCCCCAATGGGTCAATTGGTGATGTGCAGGACCAGGTACTCGGAGCGGGTGCCGATGCGGATCTTGGGGCCCCAGATGCCCAGGCCAGAGCTGATGTAGTAACGGGTGTTGCCGCGGGTGTGTTGTCCCCATGATTTCTCGTACATGGCATCGGTAATCCATGATAATGGCCAGAACTGACCTCTGTGAGTGTGTCCGCTGAACTGGAAATCTATGCCTGCGTTTTCTGCCTCCTCAAGGTGATACGGCTGGTGATCCAGCAGGATGGTGAATGCATCCGTATCCTTAACCAATGCGCCCAGAGGTTTGCGCCTGTGGTTTGTACGGTCATCGCGCCCTATTATCTGTAAACTACCAAATTCTGCAACGCTGTCACGGAGCAGAGTGATTCCGGCATCGCTCAGGAACCTACGTGAGCCATCAACATCGCTGTAATACTCATGATTGCCCAGAATGGTAAAGATTGGTGCCTTGAGCCGTTTGAATTCATCGGCAAAACCGCATTCAAGGACGGTCCTTACGCTACGGTCCACAATATCGCCGCCTATGAGCACCAAGTCCGGATTCTCGACGTTCATCAGGTCTATCCATCGGCCCAGTTCACCCTTGCGATTGTGGTAACCTATATGCAAATCGCTGGCCAGGACTATAGTCAGAGGCTTGTCAAGTGGCTTGTCTGTATGAATGGTCAGTTCCTCACGGTATTTGTGATGGTAGTGTATGCATCCGGCTGTCATAAGAACAGTTATCACCCCCACTACACTTACAAATCCTATTACGCTGTCATGCAGGTATGTTTTAGGCAGGATTTTGCAGACCGATACGATATCAGCCAAAAGGAATATGATAAGCAGATACACGAATGCCACCAGCCACGGATTACCAACATCATAAAGGAATGTGGCAAACCTGACAGAGAAACGCTCCGTATAGAGGAATCCGGCCATCATGATGCCAAACCACAGCACAAACAGGCCCGTAACAGCAAGTTTCATGGGCCATCCGGCCGGAGTAAGCCTCCATAGATGCCAGACCTCATACGCAAGCCCGGCCAGCACAATGGCAAAAAGTATCAGGAATGTTGTTTTCATACACCGCGAAAATACTAAAAAAATGGCACAATGGGGACTGTCCCTTCTGTGCCATTCTGTATATTTGCATAATCAACTGCAAGTAAAACCAAATACAACCAAATATGAAACATTGCATTATTCTGCTTACAGGCGTGTTATTGACCGGATGTGCCGGCAAGGTCAATGGACCGTGTGATATTTATGAGAAGTATGGCGCTGAATGCGTGGCTGCGCACAGCACCACACGAAAGTTGTATTCCAAGTATGACGGACCGCTATATCAGGTGGTGCGTGACTCTGACGGCAAGACTCTTGACATAGGTACCATTGACGGTGGCTATGCCGATGCAGCCGCACAGGATGCATTCCTTGAGGGAACCATCGGATATATCAGCATAATTTATGACCAGACCGGTCACGGAAATGACCTGATACAGGCATCGCCCGGCACGTTCAAGGGCCCGGCCAAGGGTGAATTCAACACCCTGCCTATAGCCGATATGGCCCCGGCAACACTTGACGGCAACAAGGTATATGGTGCATATTTCATGCCTGGAATGGGACTGCGCAACAACAACGCATCATATATGCCAATCAATGACGAACCTGAGGGCATCTATTATGTGGTGGATGGCACCCACTATGACAGCGGCTGCTGCTTTGACTACGGAAACTCATCAACTAACGGAAAGGCTGTAGGACGTGGCACAATGGAGACCACATACTTTGGCACTTCCACCAACTGGGGAAGCGGTAACGGTGACGGTCCATGGATCATGGCCGATATGGAATCTGGCCTGTTCTCTGGCTTCAACGCAAAGAAGAATGACGTACCCAGCATTACCGACTGGCGTTTTGTATCGGCTTATGTGAACGGTGGCGGTCAGAACAAGTGGGACCTGCGCGGCGGTGACGCCACCAAGCCGGATGTTGTAACATTCTATGAAGGCGAGCGTCCTTCATCGCCTGATCCAAATGACGTCTATTTCCCCATGAGCAAAAAAGGAGGCCTGCTGCTGGCCAACGGTGGTGACAACGGCAACGGATCGGCCGGTACATTCTATGAGGGAGCCATTACGGCTGGTTATCCTTCATTTGAGGCAGTCAAGGCTGTACAGGCAAACATTGCCGCGGCAAAATATGCAGAGCCAACACTCAAGACCACACGCCTGCTCACTTTCCGGAAAGGAGAATCGCAGGAACTTGTAGTGACATTCCGCAATAACACTAAAGAACCCATAACTGATTTTGGAGTCTGGATGGAATTTCCTAATGACTGGAACTCTGATTGTATGTACACTCAGGAATTTGAAAGGATAATGCCCGGTCAGGAGATTTCGGCAAAGTTCAGAATTACCGGTCCTGATGCAGATCAGACCCTGTTTGTCAAAGTAGGTGCCGATTTCAATGGCCAGACAGAAATCAAGCCAATCAGAGTACGCAGCGCAGCAGCGGTAAGTATCAATGAGATAAGCCTGGGCAGTGAACAGTTCATAGAGCTTTACAACGCATCAGACCAGCCTGTTGACCTGTCCGGATGGGAGGTTGAGATAACACGCAGCGGATGGGCTCCAGTGCGTGCGGCACGCCTGCCTGCAGGCACCGTAATCAAGGCAAAGGATTTCCTTGTGCTTCGTCCCAATGCTGATGCTTTGGCTTTTGATGCAGCACCTCTCACCAACATATTCATCCCCGTATCGACAGATCCCAAGCATCTGTTCAAAGCAGGAAGCACGAATCTGCCCGTAACATCGGTATCAAGTCTTGAGGCCGGACAGAAGATAGGTATTGACCTAGGCGGCAAGTATGAGGAGGTAACAATTACAAAAGTTGGCACTCCCGGTACCCAAACTACACTTGTAGGACCGGCCAAGGCTGGTGACAAGACTCTGAACCTGGAGGTGACTGCAAACCTTACAGAAGGTATGGAAATAACGATAAGCACCGGTCAGAGAAAAGAAGTCCGTAAGGTTACCAAGGTAGTAAAGGTATCTGAGGCACCTGCTCCAAGACGTTTTGGACAGCAGTCGCAGCCGCATGAGCCGGGCGTTGTAGAGATAGACAAGCCACTTACGATTGACCAGATTGCCGGCATCGATGTATGGGCATTCGGAACAGGCATTGAGTTCACCCCAGCCCTCAAGTATGACCACATGAGCGGCGATGCAATATCGGGACCCGCAGCTAAATTGGCACAGGATGGCAGTTACAGTTACACCTACTCCACCCGTGCATGTGCCATTGCGCTGTATCACGGAAACGTACTGATTGATGCTGTAATCTACGGTTCCAAGCAGAGCAACTCAAGCGCCAACGGCACAATTGCCCGTCCGGATCTGGCTGTGCTTGAAGGAGAGCAGACACAAGGTGGTTGCCTGGCCGAAGTTCCACAGATGCGTATGCCTCGCGGCATGAATCAGGGCGCAACAGCAGCCCCATCCTACTCGCTGGTACGTCTGCCCGACGGCAATGACAATGACGCCCTTTGCGAGATTGCCTACACCAGCACTCCCACTCCGGGCAAACCCAATCAGAAATAGCTATAGCGGAAATTGTCTTGGTTAACCAGGAAATAAAAGTTTAAATCAGGAATCCAGCCAGCGCTTGACGGCTGAGACTTTCTCCTTACTTACTGTTATCTCATCATCGGGAAATCCCTTGATGTAGATACGCAGTTTGCCTTGGAACCAGGCGGAGAGCTTATCTACGGCCGATGCGTTCACTATGTACTGGCGGTTTACGCGCATGAAACGTTGTGGGTCAAGCTGCGATTCAACCTCATCGAGAGTCATACCAAGCTGATGACGGACTCCAGACAGAGTACATAACCTGACCACACCGTCCTGAATGACGAAATGGCTTACCTCACTGGCCGGAATGATAAGGAACTCATCGGCCTTGTGGGGAATGAGAAAACGCTCGCGGTAACGTATAGGACCCTTGCCCAATACATCAAGCAATTGAGTAATTGCGTCAGTGTTGGTAGCAGTGGTTTTAATAGTTTGGACTTTCTGCAAGGCGGCTCTGAGTTCCGTCTCATCAATGGGTTTGAGCAGATAGTCTAAGCTGTTGAACTTAAAGGCCTGAACCGCGTACTGGTCATATGCGGTGGTAAAGATGACCGGAACGCCAACAGGTGCACAGCGCAGAGCTTCAAAACTGAGCCCGTCGCCCAACTGGATATCGGACAGGATAAGGTCTATTACCGGATGCTGTGAGGTAAAGAAAGTCTTGGCCTCGGCATTGCTGGCAACCATTCCGATAACAGTATAATTGCTGCCAACACTCTCTATCAACCTTTTAAGGCGCAGGGCACTGGTATGTCATGTTATCCACGCCATTGATGGCCTGCTCCAGCGGTGCAAGCACGCTCTTCTGCACCGTCTCGGCGCTGGCTCCCGGATAACTGGCCCACAGATAAACCGTAGGTGGAGCGATATCAGGGTATTTCTCAATGGGAAGCCTTGTAAGGGCAATTATGCCCAATGACACCACCATCACATTGATGACGATGCTCAGCAGCGGGCGGTCTATGAAGGTTCTTATAGTCATATCTCCATTCCCTCTTTAATATATGATGCGCCCTTGGCCACAATGGTCTCACCCTCAGTCAGTCCGCCGGTAACGACATAGTTCTGACCGTCCGATATGGACATGACAGTTATTATTACGGATTGCGCCTTACCATCAACAACCTTATATACATATACCTTATCCTGAATCTCATAAGTGGCTGCCTGAGGTATTACAATGGCATTCTTAAGCGTATTTGAAACCACAAGCTTTCCGGTACTGCCGCTAAGCAGCATTCCATCAGGATTAGGGAATACCGCGCGGGCCGATAGTGCTCCGGTACTACGGTCCACCACGCCGCTCACGCTTTCAAGCCTACCCTCCACAGGATAATCCATACCACCGGCAGTCTGCAGCCGTAACACCGGGAATGATTCAATCATCTTATCCATAGAGCCGCACTCCTGCATGCGTTCTGTCACATCCCGCTCGGTAAGAGAGAAATAGACATACATCTGTGAGTTATCAGCAACCGTGGTGAGTCCATCCTGTATTGAAGGACCTACGTAATCACCCACGCGATAAGGAAGACTGCCCACCACGCCGTCTGAAGGACTGGTAAGCACCGTATATGACAGGTTGCTTTGGGCCGATTCCAACTGTGCCTGAGCCTGCTGCAACTGTGCCTTGGCAAGTGCAAGTTGTGTAGCAGCCGATTGAAGGTCAAAATCAGAGACAATATCTTTTTCTCTCAACTGCTTACGGCTGTCATACGCAAGCTGTGCACTCTCCACGCCAGCGCGGGCAACATCAACATTAGCCTGGGCGGCACGTTCATCGGCCCTGTATGTGGCCTGGTCAAGCACAAACAACACCTGCCCCTTGCTCACGCGCTGCCCCTCACGGATGCGTATCTCAGCCAGATACCCCTCAACGCGGGGAATGATACGGATACTCTGACGGCCCTCTACCGATGCCGGATAACTCTGCTCCAAAGCAATGTCGGAGCGGCTGGTAACCATAGTCTGATGACTGACACCAGTCTCCTCCTGCTGCGTCTGCCTATTGCCGCATGCTGTCAGGGAGAGGATCATCAATGTAAAACAGAAACTCTTTTTCATACGTTTTCAGTGTTAAACCACATGCAAAGCTATCGCTTCACATACGTACACTAAATATGAAAAAGAGTCAACCGGAAATAATCAGCCTTGAAGCCTACTTTTTGTCACTTCAAATATTCTTGGTCATGCGGATACAGCAGAAGGTTTCTCCTTGGATTTCTTTACAACTGCTGTCAATAGTGTAACCCAGTTTCTCATAGAAGGGCACTTTATTGTCGCGGCTGTCCAGGACAGCGGTTTTGAAGCCCAGTTCACGTGCCCAGTTTTCGGCCTCACGGACCACCAGACTACCCAAGCCCTGGCCGCGATATTCAGGCAGGAC
>DBYQ01000005.1:0-16436 GCA_002310015.1 Bacteroidales bacterium UBA1182 | reverse complement strand
GGCAGGTAGTCATCAACAATGACTATGTATTTGGTCTGAGGCGTGTCGTGTTCATCAAACTCGGCATCAAGGGTTATGTGATGCTTGCGGGCCATGGCCTGGATTCGGACGTAGTATGCTCCCGCCTGCTGGGGAGTTCTGGTTGCGCGGATTATCTGCATGTTGGCATTGTTTGGTGCACAAAGGTATTCAGTTTTTTCATACCTTTGGGATAATCATGGATATTAAGCACCACTACATTGAAAAGGGAACGGGATTTCCGCTCATCCTGCTCCACGGAAACGGTGAGGACAGCCGTTACTTTGAGCATCAGATGGAGCCTCTGTCTGAGCATTTCAAAGTTATTGCAATCGATACCCGCGGACACGGGCAGACTCCTCGTGGCGATGCCCCTTTCAATATGCGCCAGTTTGCCCAAGACCTTTTGGAGTTTATGGATGAACACGACATAGATAAAGCACATATCCTTGGATTCTCTGATGGCGGAAACATTGCAATTCTCTTTGCCCTAGCCCATCCTGAACGAATAGAAAAGCTTATCCTGAATGGCGCCAACCTGAATGCCAAAGGCGTAAAGCCAAGCGTACAGATTCCAATCGAGATAGGCTACAGGATAGCCAGGATGTTTGCCAATAAAAGCCCCGAGGCCAAGCATAATGCCGAGATACTGGGTCTGATGGTGAACGACCCCAATGTGGATCCAGCAGAGCTCTCACAAATCAAATGCCCCACCCTGGTGATAGCAGGCAATAAGGATATGATTAAAGACAAGCACACCCGCCTGATAGCAGAGAGCATTCCCGGCGCCCAACTCTCCATAATCCCCGGCAACCATTTTATTGCCAATAAAAATCCCGAGGTATTCAATCAGGCGGTTTTGAAGTTCCTGCTCTGATAGATGCAGACCTGGACTGGCATAACCGCAACTCACGCAGCAGCCTACCCCGCCATCAACTGGAAACCGGGCAAAACCCTGAACGGAGCATCAAAGAACTCCCTCAAGACCTGGGTTGAAGGATTTGGTCTCCGATAAAAAATATTTGTCAGTCAGCGCAAACGATAATAACGCGGCGATAGGCCGTAAGGTTGAACGGACCGTCGTCATGAATCTCGCAGATTAAGTGATATGTGGTGCCTTGGGCATTCTCGGGCAGTACAAGACTCACTTTTTCTGCTTGGGGATTGTTAATTACGGGATAATCGGTCTGACCCGGGAACTCCTGGAACCACCAGTTGAATGTAAGACTGTCACCATCGGGATCAGATGAGCCTGATGCATCGAAAGAGAGTTGCTTGCCGGCTTTTGCTTTTATTACCATTGGTTGCAGACCTCGCTTTCCGTTTATCACAGCCACAGGATTGATATTACCGCTGCCTGTATCGGCCCACTGCATGCGGGCGGCAAAATCATTGAACTCATCGGGATAGAACTTATGTTCATAGGTATTTGAGATGCCTTTTAGCGGTTGCTGCCAGTTGGTCCAGGCACTGGTCTCGCGGTCTGGCGATATGCCGAACTGGTGACAGCCTCCCCAACCTATCTGGGTGGGATCATCCGGGTTATTCAAGCCGTTTGGCATCACATGAAGGAAACTGGGAGTATCACCCTCAACGCCCCACAGGAATTTAGGATAAACCTTACCCATTGCACCTTTGCCCTGTATCAGTTTCTCGTACTTATCCCAGTTAGACTTGCCCAATTCATTCTGGTTGAGCCAAGCGCTCTCATCCCAGACCAGCATAAGGTCATCGGCATAGTCACGCCTGAGCCACTGGTGTGAACTATACGCCCTGTTCATGCGCATATTGTACTGCATATCCTGGTCAGTGATTGTGTAAAGACGGAACTTGCGCAGGAACTTTCTCAGTTCCTCTTCGCTGCGTTCCTGTTTAACGCGCCATACCGCCTGTGCAAAGGTGTTTGCCCCACCCCATGAGCAGAGCCAGATGGGACGGTCATCATCCTCATCGGCCAATCGTATAAGCAGTTCGCTGCCAGGAGAATCATTGTCCGGACCTATCACCCCGATACCGGCACGGCGGCTCCCCATCATAGCGCGGCTGCGTATGTAATCAGCACTGGGCCAGTAGCCAAGCTCCTGCCTACCGTTCTCCCTATCAATGCTTTGGAATCCGTTCTGGCTGGAACGCTTCATAAGATTCTGCACATCAACCTGGTATGCGTCTATCACACGTTTAAGGTACACAGCCCACTCCTCAGGATAAGGATCACAGTTCCAGCCAATGGTGGTAATGATTCCCTCTATCTCAAAACGGTCAGCGTATGCCATAAGGCGCACGGCCGATTCATTGTCATCGGGTTCCACATCGGCAGGTCCAATATCAGTCATAACCACAATCCTGGGCTTGAGGCCCTCCTGCGGATTTACTGAGCACGATGTGCAAACCGCACCTGCCAGCAGCGTAATCACTGCATATCTAAAAACAGCGTTCATATCACTATACAATTTTTTTGGCCGTATCACATTTACGCAAAGGTGCAAATAAATTAAGGATTGACAAGGAAATAAGTTATCTTTGTCATATTGTAATAGAACTTTATGAGAAAAAACATACTAAGCATTTGTGCGGTGCTGGCCACATTGATGGCTGCAGCCCAGAGTAATTCGGCCAAAGTCAATCTGGCAGAGGCCACAATAGTGTACAATGATGCCGATGCGCCGCTGGTCAGGCAGATGGCGCAGGTGCTGGCCGATGACATTGAGCGCACATCGGGCACAAGGCCACAGGTAAGTACGCGTAAAGGCGGCGGAGCCAAAATCTTTTTAGGCACAGTAAACAAAGCCGGCAGACACCATGAGCTGAAAGGCACATGGGAACGCTATGCCATTGACACCAAGGAAGGTAACTTATACATAACCGGTTCCGATGCCAGAGGTCTGGCTTACGGCGTTTTCCATGTAAGTGAAGCCATTGGCGTAAACCCGTGGTACTGGTTTGCCGATGTCCCCATTGACAAAAGTAACAAGCGTGTTTTTGAATACACTGAAAACTATATGAGCCAGTCACCCAGCGTAAAGTATCGCGGTATTTTTATCAATGATGAGGACTGGGGTCTTAAGACGTGGGCGGAACACACCTATGAGAAGGAACTAGGCGACATCGGCCCCAAGACATATGACCGTGTATGTGAACTTATCCTGCGTCTTAAGGGCAATATGCTGGCTCCTGCCATGCATGACTGTACAGGCGCATTCTACAGCCATCCTGAGAGCCAGGTAGTAGCCGATAAATGGGGCATAATGATTACCACCAGCCACTGTGAGCCGCTGCTGTTCAACAATGCATCGCCACTGGAGTGGAACAAGGAGCGTGACGGAGAGTGGAACTACGAGACCAACAGCACCACCATACTTAAGAAACTTGATGACCGCATCCGTGAGACCGCCCAGTATGACAACATCTACACCATGGGTATGCGCGGCCTGCATGATGAGGCCATGCATGGCAGTTCTGATCCCGCCGACCGCGCCCGTACACTTGAGAAGGTATTTGGCGAGCAGCGCAAAATACTTGAAAAGTACAAGAAAAAGCCCTCCAGTAAACTCCAGCAGATATTTGTACCTTATAAGGAGACGCTTGACATATATGATGCCGGTCTGCGTGTGCCCGATGACATAACCCTTGTGTGGCCAGATGACAACTACGGCTATATGAAGCGTGTAAGTAATATTGAGGAGCAGAAACGCAGCGGCGGTAGCGGTGTCTATTATCACCTGAGCTATTGCGGAGTACCTCATGACAACCTGTGGATATCAACCACCGCGCCCATGCTCATGTATGAGGAACTTCTCAAGGCCTACGCCGCCGGGGCAGACCGTTACTGGCTGCTCAATGTGGGTGACATCAAACCCATGGAGATTGAAATGACCATGTTCATGGAGATGGCTTATGATTTCAGCTCATTCACGTATGAGAATGTCAATAAGTGGCAGGCCAAGTGGCTGACGGGAATTTTTGGCGTTAAAGGCGACGATCTGGAACCTGTATTCCAAAACATACTTGACCATTATTACCGCTTGGCGTGGGATCGCAAGCCTGAATTCATGGGGTATGAGATGGAATGGGATTCACGTGAGTACAGCCGCCTTTATGACACCGACTTCTCATTCGAGACCGGTAGTGCACAGAAACGACTTATGGAGTATCAAGATATATGTTTTGATTACGATATAATTGAGGGATCAGTCGATCCGGAGATGGTTCCGGCTCTATTCCAGATGCTTGGTTACAGTCTGCATTCCGCCTATCAGATGAACCGCAAGTTCCTTTATGCCCAAGCAAACCATGAAACCGGCAATGTATTGTATGCCTTTCAGGCAAATCACGCAATAAACGAATTGGACAATCTGTTGAATCGTTACAACACCCAACTGGACGGCAAGTGGAACCAGATGATATCTGAAATCACGCCAGGATATACGGCCCTCTACCAGAACATACCTGAATACGTTGAAGAGCCTACAACCCGTTTCCGTCTGCCAGACAACCAGCGCCATCCGGAATACCTTCACAAGATTGATTTATCAACCGTGAAAGCAAACGGACCGTTCCGTATGCTTGAAGGCATTGGCACCGATTGGAAAGCACTCCAGATGGGACAGCCGCTTGACCTGGATGTAAAAGGCAGCATTGACATAGCCATCCCTGCAGGAACGCTCCACCAGAAAGCCGATTCCATACAGCTCTGCATATCAGTAGTACCAATGTGGCCGGTAGCCACCGACCGCAGCAACCGCTTTGCCGTAAGCGTTGACAACGGCCCCTCACATGTATGTGAGAACATATTCCAGGAATGGGGACGCGAGTGGAAGATTCAGGTCCTGGAGAACCGCAAGGAGTTCACACTCACCCTACCCCTTGACGGGACCCGCAGCAACCACACAATCACCCTCTCCATAATCGACCCCGGTCAGATAATCCAGAAGATTACCTATCAATAACGTAGTAATACTGCAGATAAAGGTTCATGTATTTGATTACCTTTGCATAGACAAAACTGATATCAATAACCTATTTACAATACAATTATGAAGAGTATCAGATCTTTTTTTATCGCCACCGCAGTGATGTCAGTCATGCCTGCAATGGCACAGAAATCCATCCCCCTGGTTTATGACCAGGAATTCACGGGAGCCAAGTATGCTGAGCCGGCCTATCCTACAGTAGATGAGGCCAAGACTCTGGAGACTCTGCCCAACCCCTTTGAGTTCTCAGACGGCAAGAAGAAGGTTAAGAAGTTCAAGGATTGGGAGAAACGTCGTGCTGAGATTATTCATGAACTCTATCACTATGAGGTTGGTGAGAAACCTATGGTTGACAAGAAGGATATCAAGGCAAAACTTGAGGATAACACACTTACAGTTATAGTTCATCGCAACGGTGAGACTCTGACCATTACCTCAAAAATCACATATCCTGAGGGTGACGGTCCGTTCCCTCTCATGATCGGTATGTCAGGTATCAGCCTGCCGCGTAATTTCTTCCCCGAGCGTAACATCGCCACAATGAACTTCAACATGGGTCAGGTTATGGCTCATCAGCAGAAGCGGGGTAGCGAGCCCATCAATAAGATATATCCCGAACTGGTTGAGAATGGTGCCTATGCAATGTGGCCTTGGGGCGTAAGCCGTATCATTGACGGTCTGGAGATTGTAGGCGCAGCCAGCAAGATCGATATGAAACACATCGGCGTAACCGGTTGCTCATACGCAGGTAAGATGGCCCTCTGGTCTGGAGCATTTGATGAGCGTATCGCTCTGACAATCGCTCAGGAGCCCGGTGGCGGCGGTGCTGCTGCATGGCGCGTATCAGAGACTTTAGGCCATGTTGAAACCCTTGGTAACACTGATCCTCACTGGTTCAAGGAGTCAATGTGGGACTGGAAGGATGAGAACGTATCAAAACTCCCCATGGATCACCATGAGCTTTGCGCACTGGTTTGCCCGCGTGCCCTCCTGGTACTGGGTAACACCGACTACGAGTGGCTGGCCGATGAAGCCGGTTACGTATCATGCGTAGCTGCCCGCGAGGTATGGAAGAAGTTCGGTATCGAGGACCGCATGGGATTCTCTATCCAGGGCAAGCACGGTCACTGCCAGTTACCCAAGAGCCAGTATCCTGAGGTTGAGGCCTTCATTGACAAGTTCCTGCTCGGCAAAGAGGACGCCAACACCATCATCCAGTATGTTGATGAAACCTTAGAAGACAAAGAGGTTCAAAAGTGGATTCCTTGGGCTCAGGTAGACTTTAAATAATCACCCTGATCCAGGTAAATAACATAAAGTCAAGTCGGCTTATTTGAGGCCGACTTGATTTTTTAATACCTTTGAGTGGATATATTTGAGAAAGAGATTCTTCCACGTTTATAATTACTAACATTATCTTTGCGAATAAATTAAAAACAAATATGGTAAAGCATATCATTCTTTGGACATTGAACCCGGAGTTATCCGATGATCAGAAAAAGGCCGTAAAGGCAGGTATAAAAGAGGGGCTGGAAGGCCTTGTAGACAAGGTTCCCGGACTGATTGACGTAAAGGTACAGATTGACGGCCGCCTGGCTTCATCAAACGCCGATGTCATGTTGGACAGCACCCTGGAGAGCGAGGAGGCGCTCAAAGCCTACGCCAAGCACCCCGCTCACGTAGCCGTGGCCGATACCAAAGTCCGCCCCTACACCATTCAGCGCTCCTGCCTAGATTTTGAATTCTAATCAAAATAGTACAATTGGGGACAGTCCCCAATTGTACCATTTTCATATAAGTATAATGATACGCAGAGCGACATATGATGACCTGGAGGCAGTAAACAGCCTGCTTAGACAGGTACTGAAAGTACACCATGATGGCCGTCCGGACCTGTTCCGTGCCGAGGGTAAGAAATACACTGACAGTGAACTACTGGCAATATTCTCCAACCCCGATACACCTCAATGGAGCTACTGCTCTAATCCAATGGCATCACCAACCTCCAGGGCCTCCAGGACCACCTGGACCTCCTGGAACAAACCCTCCGCCATTACCGCCTGTGTACGATGATAATGAAACTTGGGTACCTCCACTGACTGAACTGTTTGTGATTATCATTCCTTCTAATATTACCGTACCGTTTGTAGCGGTCACATCTGCCATAAGAGTTGGTGTCGATCCACCAGATACCACCAGGGGTGTACCGCCACTTGAGGGAGTCTTGAATACAATCACATCAGAACCAATTGTAAGGGAATATAAAATGTTTGGATTCCATGATGATGCCTGATAGCAGTTCTGTGAAAGGCTTGAACCAGACTCCAATCCTCCGATAGCAATGATTGTACCGCCTGTTACATAGAGTTTGTAACCTCCTTCAGTGTTGGCATCTATGCCTACTTCCGGTTGAGACTTGCCTATAGCATAAACAGTACCGCCTTTGATATAAAAATTACCGTTGGCGTCAAGGCCGTCATTCTTTACCGCATATCCGCAAACATACCCACCTTCAATTGTGAATGTAGATGCAGAATTTATGGCATCATCAGCGGCAGAATAACTGTAAACCACACCGTCGGTTACAGTAATGTTGACTTTGGACTCAATGCCCTCATGCGCTGAGCAGTTTACAATAACAGTTCCGCCGTTAAAGAACAGGTTGCCGTCAAACTTTATGCCTTTGGCCGATACACTGTTTGAAGAACCGCTTCCGTAGCGGTTTGAAGAGGATTGTCCATAATTGGAACCCTTTGTTATAACCTTTACATAACCACCATTGAAGCTGCCTGTCATATCCCCGCTTATGCCTTTACCTCCTGTTCCGGTGTTTGTTATGCTTAAAGAGCCTGCGTTGATCTCAAACAGATAGTCAGCCTTAATACCCGCTGTTCCTTTGTATTCACTATCTTCGCTGTCATATGCTGCCGATCCTGAAACATTTATAACAGTTTCACCGCCGTTGATACATACCAGAGAATCGGACGTAATACCTTTCTTCATATTGGCCGATACACTTACACTGACAGTTCCGTCAGATATAATAACCGCATCCTTGCCGCGGATGCCGTGTCCGGCACTGGAAGTCACGTTTATTACCTGTGATTCCATAAAGTGCACGTAATCGTCACTGGTTATTCCGGACTTGCCCTGTGCAGTTACGGTCAGCGTTCCGTTACCGCTGAATATGAGCTCTCCTTCACTGAACAGCGCAGCTTTTTCATCTTCATCGGCCGGCGTTGAAGAATATGTGGTAGCGTCTTTGAGGACATTTATCCCCTTTACAACCACAAAACACTTCTTCTTTCCCTGATTGTTTATTGCAGCTCCTTTTGTGCTGGTCAGTTCAAGGCCGTCAAGGACCAATGCCTGTTTCTTGGAACTATAGAGTTTGATCGATCCGTCATTTGAGGTGCCTGACAGTTCATAAATTACTTTTTCATCGGTTGTGTTGTTCACTGTCACATAATTGTCATCAACAGTTACAGTATTGTTTATATCACCCGTAACATGGGCGCCGCCATCGGCAAATACTATCTGTATGGTCCTGTCAAACTTCGTACCGGATATGCTGTCTCCGGACAGAGAGGATTGATCAAATTTTGGTGCCACAGTCGTAGTGTCATTAATGCTGATGCTTTGTGTCTCTGTGTTCTGAGTCATCAGCTCAAGATTGTTAATAAGACTGTCTGGCGAACAACCTCCGCAACCCAGCAACATTATAACTAGAGCAAAAAATCCTTTTTTCATAATGCGTTTGTTTTTGAAAAACCTGTCACTAAAGTAGAACCGGTATCCACCCTTTGCAAAAAAAATATACAAACGCCCGATTTTCCTAAACAAAACGGCTTTATCCAAATGATAAAACCTATAAATTTGTCCCTATGGATATGGCTCAGACAGGACTATTAAATAACATTTGGCAGATTGTTCTACAGATTTTACCCTTTCTGTTGCTGTTCCTGCTGCACCATTTCCTGCTTGCTCCCCTATTCTTCCGCAAGAAACTTATCGCTTACATTCCAGTGACTCTGGTTCTGCTGACTGCATTCGGTTTTTACTGTTTCAATGTGGGCAATCCGCCCGATTCCCGCATGCAGCCCGGACAGTTTCAGGGCCCGCCGCCAATGATGCAGGATGTACCTCCTCCAATGCCGATGGATGGTATGGCTCCTCCACCTGAAGGAATGCGTCCGCCTATGATGCCTGATAACGGGCATCGGCCCCTACGTCCAGAGACCATGAAACTGCTCCTGGCCATTCTGATGATTGGAGTTGACTTGGGTGTCATGGCATATATCCGCAGCCTCCACACTAAGAAAGAGATGAAGAATCTTGAGGCTCAGAACCGTATGCATCAGGACAAACTGGAAGAATTGACCCGTATAGCAGAGAATCAGCAGAAAGCAGAAAGCGACCTTGTATTCAAGACAGACTACAAGCAAGTACGCGTCAAGCCCGAGAATATACTTTACATTGAGGGAATGGGAGAATACCTCAAGATATACCATCTGGATGCCACCACTCCTTTGGTAGTGCTTATGAGTATGAAACGCATCCTTGAACAGTTGCCTGATGACCGTTTTGCCCGCGTCCACAAGTCATACATAGTGAACCTGAAACGGATCATCAACAACAGCCGCACACAGATTACAATGGAGAATGCCAGCGTAATCCCAATCGGAGAATCCTACCGCGTAGCAATCTCTGAGCGGCTTAAATCTTAGCCCAAGTTAATTTGTAATAAACGCTTTCTGCGTCCCGGTAGAACTCAGTGGCTCCCCAACGCTGCCAGTATGCGTGGGTTTTGAGCCGATGCATGACCGGTATGAATATAAAGTCGTAGTGGGACTTGAGTTCCGGCAAGATTGACATGAGCATATCATAGTTTAGGCGTGTGCCGCGGTATTCCGGCGCTACTATGAATGAGAATACGCCTGTATAACGCTGGGCGTTCAGGCTGGCCAGAAGTTCCGGAGCATCAGTCAGAATCTGCTCAGTCTCCTCTTCTATTCGGTAGTCACTCATATTCAACAGACCTATAACCTCTCCTGCTTCATCAACAGCCTTGACGCTGAGTGGCCAGTTAAAGTGCAGGTCACGCACCCAGGTCTCAACTTCAGCGCGGTCAAAGCCGTACTGACGCACCATCCAATCTACGGTGAGTGGTGCATCGGCCGGTGTCATTCTTTGTAATGTGTACGGCTTTGAAATGCGTACCACATTAAAACTCAACAGTATTTCAGGGTGATATGACAACTTGGACTTTCTCAGGCCCGGTAAGCCCATATCATCTTCACGGTTCACATAGATATATTGCTCGGGCAGATGGCTGGCAAAATGCTGGTTGATTATGGCAAAGGCACCCTCAATGTTGCGGTCAGCCTTTTCCACGCAAATATCAAACGTATCATTTGTAACGGCAGCGCCATAGCTGAATGCAACCATACGGCCGTTTACGAATATGCTGCCGCCTATCATGCCCAGTGATTCCCAATTGCTGAAGATGTTTTCCATAACCTGCCTTTCAACATCTATGGTTTCACTGGCACCTTTCTCACCCTGCCATATCCCGGTAAGACGGCGGCATTCATCAAACAGTTCCGGCGTGAGAGGACGGTATTCAAAATCGGGATTATCGGCCTTGAAACGGTTTACATGGTTGCGCTTGGCCTGAAGATGTCCGCCTTGCAGCAAGGCCAGATCTGTACGACGGTAGATATAATCATATAGGTCACGAAGAGGCTCTATACTAATTGAAAATTCTTTCAGTCGCTTCGCTTTGTGAAAGCGTCCCTTCGGGCCGAGCGGAGAGTTGAGAATTGAGAATTGCGAGTCCTCAAGGGCATAGATGGTCAGATTTCCTCCACTGTCTGCAAACAGTGCTCTGACCAGTTCCTCGTTCAAATTACCGGCCGTACATACAGAATAGGCACGTTCCCCTTCATATATGTAACGCAAGATTACAGCATCCCGTAGCACGCACACCTCAGTTTTATACCAGAACTGCCAGCCAAAAAGGTTTGCAAAAGTATAGTTACAGTTGCGACGCCCGGCGTGAAGCGTCACAGCCTGCATCGCCTCCCGGTCAGAGAGCGTCAAAGGATGAAAGCACAATTGCATAACGCGCAAAGTTATGCAAAAAGAACTATCTTTGAAGTCATGATGTTCAAGAAGGTACATAATAGTGCAGAGTTTCTGAATCTTGCAGGTTTTCTGCTTGCAATTACAGTTGCATTCTCTTCATGTTCCAAAGAAGATAATTCCACACAAGATAAAGATACGCCATCAATTTACGACAATCTAAAGCCAATAGGTTTCGGTGAACGGATAACAGGCGGCAACAACCAGAATATCAGCATAGTAAGCACATCTACAGAACTGGCACAAGCCGTAAGCGGCACTAATCCGGCAACCGTGTATGTTGAGGGCGACATCACACTGGAGCAGATGATCTCCGTGGGTTCCAACAAGTCTATTATCGGTCTT
The DNA here is from genome assembly GCA_002310015.1 of Bacteroidales bacterium UBA1182. Lineage (GTDB taxonomy): Bacteria > Bacteroidota > Bacteroidia > Bacteroidales > Bacteroidaceae > Colenecus. Next base: position 4,959 of record DBYQ01000005.1, on the reverse strand, counting down.
AAGGGAGCCACCATCAGTAACCTGAACCGAAATGAGAATGCAGGCATTTTCCTGTTGAATGGAAGCAATAATGTCATAATACGCAACCTGACCCTGCTTGGGCCCGGGGCCTACGATATTGACGCCAATTATAGTGATAATATCTCTTTAATCGGATCAAAATACGTATGGGTTGACCACTGTGACATACAAGATGGTATCGACGGCAATTTTGACATAGTTGAAGGATCTGACAGCATTTGCGTCAGCTGGACCCGTTTCCGTTATCTGATTGAACCGTGGTCAGGTGAAGGCGGGGATGACAGACACTGCTACTGCAACCTTATAGGCAACAGTAACGAAACCACCCATTTGGATGAAGGTCATCTCAATTGTACCTTTGTCTGCTGCTGGTGGGGAGAGGGATGTGTAGGACGCTGCCCACGTGTCCGCTTTGGCAAAGTACATTTAATAAATTGCCTGTATGACGGCAATGACTACGAATATTGTATCGGATGCGGCGTTTATTCCAATATCTATGTAGAAAACTGTGCCTTTACAAGCAATCAGGCCAAGCAGAATGCATTACAGGACTATACTCGTGACACAGATTTCAACATCAACATTGTAGGTTGTTCCGGAATAGACGATATCACGTTGTCAAGGGGTAATCGTGAACAGTTCATACCCACCTACAACTACAGCGCCTTCAATTCCGATCTAGTGACATCAGTCTTGACCGATGAAAACTCCGGCGCTGGTCCCACCCTCGACACAAAGATGATAAAATGATTGTAACCAATCTGCTTGACATACATACACGCGCCGAACTCTACCGGTGGTATCAGGAGAACCATGACAAGGTAAGTGATTTCTGGCTGCGCATTAACCGTGCGGAGGCCGATTGCCCCGGCGTGGTGCGTTACGTGGATGCAGTTGAGGTTGCACTCTGCTTCGGCTGGATTGACAGCACCATGAAGCGTATTGATGACGGCAAACCCATACAGCACTTCACCCCGCGCCGCAAGCGCAGCAACTGGTGTGAGCATAATCTGGTACGATGCCGCCGGCTTGTAGAACAAGGTGAGATGACGCCCGCCGGCCTTGCCGTAGCCCCCGATCTGGACCCCTCAAAATTTGTCTATGAAGATTGGGTTATCAATGCCATCAAAGCCGATAAGCAAGCCTGGAAGAACTGGCTCACATTCCCTGAAAACTACCGCCGGATAAAGGTTGACCGCATCCAGCACTACCAGCACACCAACCGTCCCGAATACGCCCAAAAGACCCTCCAGAAACTTATCCAAGACACCCACAACAACAAACTCCAACCCGGCTGGAGTGACTTTGGTCGCAACTAAATGTCAGCTTTTCCAGTGCTTTAGTTGTGAGAGGTGGGAATCGTAAAAGGCGCGGCGCTGAGCATCGGGCTGATTATCGGGATTGGGCATATGCTGGATCAGGAAGTCCAGGAGAGCCTCCTTGCTGTCATATGTAAACTTGCCGTCGGTATAGCACCACTTGCAGTAGTCCTCATTGAATGAACCGTCGGGTTCCTGGCTGATCATTGAATCATCGGACAACGGCATTCCGCAACACTGGCAATAGAGAGTCTGCGGTGAGCCCAAGAGAGTATTGATAGATACGCCGAACTCGCGTGAAAGGACTTTGAGCAACTCAGGATTTGGCTGTGTCAGTCCGGTCTCCCATCGGCTTACAGCCTGACGTGTAACATTGATACGTTCTGCCATCTGCTCCTGCGTCAGATTGTTCTTTTCACGCAGATTCTTCAAAATTTCTTTTACTTCCATTTCCGTTTTTATTTGATTGTTGGCGCAAAGATACGCCACCCATTCACGCTTGTCAAGAAACATGTTGTTGCTATGGCCCCACATAGTATCCAGACTGCGATTTAGAGTACATTTTTCCCTGCAATCAAGTGGAAGCCGCAAGACACTGAACGGCACATCAAAAGCCGCTCTTAAAGCTTGGTTAGAAGGACTCTGAACAGTACAATCATGAAAAAAACATCGGTACCAAGTAGGTACCAAATCAGAATCCTTCCTTCAAAAATTTCCTTAGAGAAAGATGAGTTATACCGTTCTCGTTTCTCTCTGTCAGGAGTGGTGTGGCACTGACTACATACTTGGGATGATTGTCCTTAATCTTCTCTAATGTTCCAAATTCCCGTTTACGGGTAGTCTCATCAGAAATGATGTAACTAGCCTGAACATAAACGGTCTTTCCTGGCTTTGTACAGACAAAATCAACTTCACCTGCATTAAGGACGCCTACGCTTACCTCATACCCCAGATATTTCAGTTGTTTGTATACAGCGTTCTCTATTACCTTTTCAATATATGAATCCATACCGCCTTCAGCCTTAAGATTTCTAAGGCCTAGGTCATCCCAATACACTTTCTCGTTAGACTCAAATAGTTTTTTCCCATGTATGTCAAAACGTGGCACTACATCAATCAGAAAAGCCTCAGCATAGAAGCCTCTATACAGAAGAACCAGGTTGGATGAAACGTTCGCATCTTGTGATTTCATGTATTTTGCTATGCTGTTGGCTGATGTAAGTTTTCCTGTGGTATCAGCATAGAAAGCAATGAGGTTATTCAGGAAAGGAATGTTTCGGATATCATGCCGTTCAATGATATCCTTGAGCATAATGGTGTTGAATACACTGGCCAAGTATGCCCAAACCTGTTCGTCGCTTTTTAAGCCCACTTTCCTTAAACCGGGAAGTCCACCATATTTGAGATAGGTCATTAAACTTTCATCGCTATCTGTCAGATTATGAAACTGAAGGAATTCTGAATATGTAAGCGGATGCACACGTACTTCTACGTGTCGGCCGGAAAGTAAGGTAGCCAACTCTCCAGATAGCATTTTTGAGTTACTGCCGGTAATCAGTACGTCAGTATTATCTTCAGAATACCAGTTGCATACACTCTCTTCAAACTTTTCTATCTCTTGAGCCTCATCTATCAGAATGCAGTTGTGTTTTCCCTTGGTATAATGAGCCTCAATCCATGCATCAAGATCATCTTTAGTCTTGATATCTTTGAATGCCTTCTTCTCCTTATCTACATAGATTATATTGATATCAGCCTCATCCTGATGACGCTGGATGAAATCTTTAAGAACGTAGCTTTTTCCTACGCGGCGTGAACCTGTTAATGCAATGATATTGCCTTTCCCAATCCATGAATCAACAATATCCGCATAATGCCTTCTTGTCAATATCTCCATAAAACTATTATTTTATCTGGCGCAAATATAATGCAAAAACATTGTCTATAAACAATAAAAATCAAAAAAAATTCATTTTCATTGTCTATAAACAATAAAATCCTAGAGTATAACCTTTTTGTGTTCTATATAATCAACTATTATCAAAGCATCGTTTCACTGCACCAACTATCATCAACACATTTATTGAGACTTACGGTTTTGAGGGCATGACAGTGGTATTGTTTGCAACATCGGGCGAAAGCACCGTTGATAAAGCAAACAAAGACTTTGCAGCAACCTACCCTGCCATAAACTGGAAGCCGGGCAAAGTACTGAACGATGAATCAAAGGCAACAGTCAAGACCTGGGTGGAAGGGCTGTAATCAGAATTGCAAAGAAAAATACACCCGATAAGTATATTTATTACAAATCTAATTAGTAAATTTGCACCCTAAAGGGTGTAATTATGGAACAAATCAGTGATTATGTAAAGAGTTGCCGTAAGGAACAGCATCTTACACAGCCCGAGTTGGCACAAAAGGCCGGTGTTGGGTTAAGGTTCCTGCGTGAACTTGAACAAGGTAAGCAGAGTCTTAGAATGGACAAGGTTAACCAGGTTCTTGCCTATTTTGGAGCTTCATGTGGCGTTAATGACAATGTCATCACAAATCAGGAGATAAAAAAGTATAGATTGTCATCACTTGATGAACCATCGGACTATATGCTTGAGGAGATTATGCACCAGGTTTGTGAATCAGCCATGGAGTCATATTCACGAGCTCAAAAGGTGCTGCGCAATAAACTTGAAGAGATTAGAACCACAAAATAAAATACTATGAAAAAGAAACCGGTTATGTGTATTGTGGCAGGGCCTAATGGCTCGGGAAAAACCACAACTACAGAGCAATTGCTTAAGAATGAATGGGGAGCCGATAGCCTTTACATCAATCCTGATAATATTGCAAAGGATATCTTTGGCGATTGGAACTCAACTGAAGCTGTTCTGAAAGCAGCTCAGAAAGCAACAGAACAGCGATACGAATGCCTTAAGAACGGAACAGATTTCGTTTTTGAGACAGTTTTTTCATCGGCCGAAAAGATGGATTTCATTCAAAAGGCTAAGGATGCAGGCTTTTTTATAAGAATCTTTTATGTGTGCACAGAATCCCCATTGATTAACATAAACCGTATTGCACAACGTTATCTTAACGGTGGCCATGAAGTCCCTATCTCCAAGACCATCTCAAGATATTACAGTTCTCTTAAGAATATCTCCAGAGCCATTAAGATTGCCGATAGAGTTTACTTATATGACAATTCCGTTGAAAACGCCGCGCCAAAGCTGATTCTGAGAACCTCAGACGGAATAATAGCAAAGCAATACACAAATGACTTACCCAATTGGGTTCACGCTGTAATGTAGTCCGATTTCACAGTGTCGGTACCATCCGCATCACGAACAACGCCTAACAGAAGGAAACCAAGGCCACGTGAGGTTTAACGGCAGCACCAATGATAAATCCTTACTGTTCGTCATTGCACTACTTATGGCAATTGACTCCATCAAGGTCTGCAAGGGAAAGTCTGATTGCCAGGATTGCAAGAGGAATTGTGATAAGGTAGACAAGAATCAGGACAGGGATGTTGTCGATGACGGGAATCATCAGCTGATCGTAGCCTGGACGCATCTCCTCAACGGCAGCGGCAAGGGAGTCCTCTGTATCAGTCCACCAGTGGGCT
>DBYQ01000047.1 GCA_002310015.1 Bacteroidales bacterium UBA1182 | reverse complement strand
GCTGCAAAGGTAGAAATCCATCTCCATATTGTTGACCTGTCTATTGGAATAATCCTTGCGATTTGCCACATGGACAGATGCTCTTTCGTGTAAAGATCAATAACCTTTTGGTAATACTGATCTTTCAAAACAGTACGATTACTCTTCATTGTTAACTCGATTTTACGAGTCAACTTTTTTTAGGGCAAGACAATTTCATTTAATACCCTTATATATACTTCACTGCCAGTCTGCACAGTACATCTAACTCCTCTATGAATCTGGTTTGAAAACTGGTATCCTTCGGGGTATAAGAAAAGGGAGGCGATTTTGCCTCCCTTTTCTTATACCCGCCGTCGGGGCCGAAAATACCTTTTTTTAGTTCGCCACAGCGAACAAGGCGGCCCTCCGGCCGTTATCGCTCCAATACGTTATCTAGCGGGTTAGCGGAACTTGGTGTTGATTGGGAAGAACACCGGCATCACTATCACGATAGCTATTACTGAGAATAGCATACCGCTCATTACGCCTATGGCAAAACTGTACCAGAAGGGGGCGTTATTACCGTCAAACAGGAACGGTATCAATCCCAGCACCGTACTTAGGATAGTAAGCATGGTGGGCACAATCTTACGGTTGAACGCCTTGATGTAGGTCCTTAGGTCTGAACGCCCGGAGACACCGGATATGGTACGGTACTCTGATGTAAGGTAGATACCGGCATTGACTGTTATACCGCACAGCATGATCATGGCGGCAAATCCGCCCTGACCAAAGTTGACGCTGAACGTGGGGAATGCCAGGAACAGACCTATAAAGCTTATGGGAATAAGCAGCACTATCACCAAAGGCTGACGCAGTGACTCAAACAACATGGAGCATATCATGAATATTACCAGGATGACCACAAAAATAAGTGCGGTACGCTGTTTCTGTGCCTGCCACCAGCCATAATCGCTGCGCTCACTACCCACATGGAATCCCATGGGCAGCCTGTCATTCATCTTCTTGATGATGTCACGTTCCATACGGTTAAGCAGGTCATAGGAGCCGATGAACTCATATCCTACTGCTATGGTATATTCCTGATTCCTACGCTCTATGTTGAGTCCGGTGCGGCGTTTGGTAATGCTGCCTATGTCATTTAGGCGGGTCTGTATGCTGTCAATGCTGATCATGTCATTACGTATGTGCCACAGGTCAAAATAGTCACGCTCACTTGACACCAGCCTTACCGGTACGTCACGCTGCCCGTCAAATACAGAGGCTGCTGAATTGTCATAAAGTTGCTCTCCCAGGAATGAGAAATAGCCGTTAAGGTTCATTCCGGTACGGGCTATCCGCTCCCTGTCATAGTCTATGCAGAACTCATTCCTTACATATGAACTGTAGCCGGCTGAGAATCCGGCCTGACCGTTCACTCGGCGGTTCAGCTTGAGTGAATCTATCAGTTCCTCAGCATAACGGTACAGCAGGTCATAGTTATATCCATAAAGCTGTATGGAGTGTGACCAGCTTGTACGGTAAACGCTGTTGGTGAGATACTGGTCATTATCGTCAAGAGCCGGAATACTCCAGGTGGCTCCGCCGTAACGTGTAGCCTTGGCCCACAGCTGTTGCTTTAGTTGCATGGGGAACCTTGTAAACTCATACTCCTTCTTGAACCTTATCTCAAGGGTTCCTGATGTGCCGCTCAGGCTGGTGCGGAACATGCTTATCTCATCAAACTGCTGGAGCCAGTTCTCCATCTCGCTCACAATGTCATTCAACTGCTGCACGGTATAACCCTCTGGCATATTGGCATATACATGCATAACCACCTCCGGGCGCTCCTCATGGCTGAATGACAGGCGGCCGCTGCCATGTTTCTGGAACAGGTTGAATGCGCCTCCCAGAGGATATTCAAACCACTGCTTGTTCCTCTGGTACCACTTGCTGCCTATGGTCTTATTATATAGACCCACCAGGCCCTTCTTGTTGATTTCATCACCATCCCAGCTGTCCTTATGCTTGACCGATGCCGGAAGCAGCTGTATGGGTATGCCGAACAGTAGCAGTATGCCAACCACATATATCCATCTGTGGGCACGGCTCCATACCACGAACCTCTCATAGCGCGCTGTAATAAGCACCAGCCTGCGCCTGCGTTTTATGGTGTTCTTTACCACACCTTTTCTGCCCAGCGGAATCTTCTGCAGCAGTGCCGGCACAAAGAGGAACGCCACAATCATTGAGAGGGTTAGGTTTATCACTATCACCCATATGAAATCAGTAAGATTCTCCCTTGAATCCTTGGGCAGGAAGAATATTATGAGCAATGCGGCGATGGTGGTAAACAGAGCGCAGGCTATTGAGGTCATAACCTTGCGGTTGCCGTAGTATGAATAGTGGTCAGCAATGACTATGGCGGTATCTATGATGATGCCTAATGACACCGTGATGCCGGCCATAGAATAGAGTTCAATGTCAATGTTGAACAGGTTGTAGAAGATGAATGCGCTCAGAAGGTTGGCCGTGATGGTAAGTCCTATCACGCACAGGTATCTGAAACTGCGGCTTACGGCAAGCACAAACAGCAGCAGGATGGCCAGTGAGATTATGGCACGGAAGAATATCTTCTGTATCTCATTGTTTATGTTTTCTGATGCATCATAATTGAGCCTTATGGCAAAGTTGTCAGGGAAAGTTGCCTTGAGTTCATCCATGCGTGCCTTAACCTCATTTGCTACGGCAAGCGTATTGATGCCGTCCTCACCGTCAATAGTCAGGTCAATGGTATTAAGGCCGTTGATACGGTTGTAGCTTAAAGGTTTCTGCTCACGGTAAGTGACAGTGGCAAAATCACCTATACAGTAGAGCCTTCCGTTTACTTTCTTTACGGGAATACGCTCCAGCTCACCCTGCAGGTTCAATGATTTAAGGCGTACCAGCATAAGCTTGTCACCCATAATCTCTGTTCCCACAATACTGTTCTGGAAATAGTTGCTCAGAGGCTGGCTCAGGTCACTTGGCCTTAGGCCCACTGCACGCAGTGAATTGGGATCAAAGGTAACCACCCACTCAAACGGCATGGCACCTGATGTGGTGACGCTCTCCACACCGTCAATGCGTGAAAGCGGCGTAATCAAATGATCCTGGGCGTAGCGTACTATCTCTGCCGGAGGCATATCGGCATTGATGGTGTACTGCAGGATGGTGGTAGGCTCACCGCCGCCGCGTCCCGCAGATCCGCTCACCCGGGGTCTGACACCCTCAGGCAGCTTGGACTGTATCTGACGCATACGGGTGGATATGTCAAAGCGTGTTGTCTCCATATTGGTACCCTCCTTAAAGGTGAGGTACACATTTCCACCTCCGTTATATGATGATGCCTGGATATCATTTACGCCGGCCACAGTATTCAGTGCACCCTCAATTACTGATGTCACCTCACTCTCCACCACACGTGCAGAAGCATCCTGGTAGGAGAAAAATACTGAGATGGTCTGCTGGGAGGATCTGGGCTGATACTGGATATTAAGCATGGGTATGCAGGCGGCTCCCACCAGCATCAGGACTACCATTATCAGGATAATGGAAAAAGCGTGGCTTTTTCCTGTTGTGGGCTGTTGGCTCATCGCTCAGACTTCTTGTAGATTACGTAATAAGCCAGAGGTACAAAGAACACGCTCACAAACGTACCGGCTATCATACCGCTTATCAAAGCCAATGACAGGGGATATTGAAGGTCACTGCCCATATCACCGCGCACCAGGAACGGAGCGATGGCAAGTATGGTGGTCAGTGAAGTCATAACAATGGCTTTGAGCCTGCGGCTGCCGGCCTCCAGTATGGCATGTTTGAGCCCATATCCTTTCTCACGCAGACGGTTGATGGTATCAACCTTAAGTATGGAGTCATTGATAACGATACCGCACATAACCACCATACCTATCATTGACATCAGGTTAAGGCTCTCACCAAAGAGCCACAGTACTGCCAGTACCGCAAAGATGTCAATTATAAGCTCACTCATGATGATGAACGGCTGTACAAGACTCTCAAACTGGGCAGCCAGGATAAAGAAGAGCAGCAGGATGGATACCAGAAGCACCATACACAGCTCTTTTATCATCTCACGGTTGCTGAAGTATGAACCTGTGAATGACACGTCAAAAAGGTCATCCTGGCGTACTATCTCCTGGATGGTCTCCATAGCGTGGCGGGCTTCACGTCCCTTGACGTCAAGTACCAACGGATAGTACTCACGGTCCACGCCGCTTGTTATCTGCTTCAGGTCACGGTTACGGGTCTCCTTAAGCAGTATCTCAAGCGGTACACGGCTGCCTCCGGTTTCAATGTAACTGCCCTGTATAAGGTCATGTGCCTCTTTCTCACCTACACCTATGACCACGGGCATTGATATGTCACCCTTTGATATGCGCAGCACGGAGCTGGCGTTCATAGAGTTCTGCAGATACCCTAAGATCTGGCTGAAACTTACATTGTAGAGAGCCAGTTTTTCAGGGTCAGTAACCAGTTCAATGTACTCATTCCATTCCGGCTGTTGAACGGTGATGCCGGGTAGGGCATTGCGTATCTCTGAGAGCAGTGTGGTGAGCTGGTCCGGCTCTGGCGTCTTGCCGTCACTGCGTCTGAGGCGTGCCACCACGGGAGCCTCCTTCTCAGAGAACAGCATGTCAAAGATATTACCCGATGCCTGAGTGGTGCAGACCGCCTCACGCCAGTTGCTGTGAATGAAATCACCCACGCGTGATTCTATCTCTTTTATGTCATCCACACTTCCGGCCTTAAGATAGATTATAGCCTCACTTATGCCTGTCTCACGGGTATGTGACAGGGCAAACTGCTGGGCGCCGGTCATTGAGGTATATTGCTCAATCAGATCAGGGAACTGAGCTACAATCTTCTCACAGCGGCTGTTGTTCTCCTCAACTGATACCCTCTCATTCCACTCAATGTTTACAAGCGTATCACTGTGTGACAGTTCAGGTAATTTCTGCTTGTCCAGTTCTTTGAACAGTACGCCTATAACCAGCACTGAAACGCCGAATATGCACCACATCACGCCTCTGTGACGGAAGAACCAGCCTATGATACGCTCATATCCGCTTGTCATACCGCCCACGCTTATCTTCTGTATAAATCGGTTGGGGGTAAAACAGGGCTGTTTCTTGTAGAACAGATAATAGAACACAGGGATAACCAGCACTGATACGATGAGGGCGGATACCAGTGTTATGGTAACAGCCATAGCCTCATCATAGAACAGTGCACCTGCTATACCGCTCATGAATATCAGAGGCAGGAATATGGCGCAGGTGGTAAGCACTGAACTGAGCATAGGTGTGAACACCTCCTGGGTACCATATACGCAGGCATCGGCCAGAGGTTCACCCTTCTGCCATCGCTGCGTTATGTTGTCAATGGTGATGATGGAGTTGTCCACCATCATACCCAGACCCAGCACCAAGCCGGAAAGCGATATGATGTTTATTGTTATTCCTATCACATAGAAGAGCAGGAATGACAGTATCAGCGCAGTAGGTATGGTTATGACCACAAGCATGGGGCTGCGTACATCCTGCATGAAGAAGAATATGATAAGACATGCAAACAGGGCGCCAAACAGCAGGTTCTTTATCATATTGTGTATGGAGTAGTCCAGCAACTCAGTCTGGTCACGCGTAACGGTGAACTCCATATCGGGATAATCCTGGGTGAAGGTCTCCATCAGCTTGCTTATCCCCTTTCGCAGATCAGCCATGCGGGCATCAGTACGTTTGATCACAGCCAGAGTCACGCACTGATGGCCGTCACTTGTAACCATGCCCTTGGCTTTCTGCTGCTCCTCACGCACCTCTGCCAGATCCTTTATCTGATATACGCGGTCACGTATCTTTATATATACGTTCTCCACGTCCTCACGTGTCACTACCGTTGATTCAAAACGTACGTTGAAACGGTACTCACCGTCACGTATGGAGAGATTGCCCAGGCGTACGTTAGCACCCTGGATGGCATTGCTCAGTTGGTTCTCATCTATGCCTATGGCACGCAGTTTCTCCATGTCAGGTATTACCAGAAGCTGCGGGAACACCTGTCCTGATATATCTACCATTGCCACCTCAGGCAGCTGCTCCAGGCGGCGTACAATAACCTGACGTGTAAAGTCACTCATCTCAAGGAACCTAAGGCCGGCAGGATCACCGTTCTTAAGGCTCACGTTGACAAAGAATGCCGGTATATCAGTTGCGCTTGCACGTGCTATAGTGGGGCGTTCCTCATTGCTGCGCCAGCCGGAGACGGCATTGTCCACACGCTCATTCACATCAATGAAAATGTAATCAGCGTCAGCACCATACTCAAAGGTCATCTGTATGATACCGCTTCCGTCACGTGCCGTACATGTGATATCGGTAAGATGAGGCACCTGCACCAGCTCTGAGCGCAGGCCTGACAGCATGGTCTCATTAAGTTCACGTGCACTGCGGTCAGGTGATGTAACCTGTACCGTTATCTGCGGGATGTCAATATCAGGTACCAGCGATACCGGCAGTTTCTTTATTGCGACTATGCCAAGCACCATAACCGCTATCAGCACCATAGTCACCGCTATGGGCCGTTGTATCAGAGTCTTGAACATGGCTATTCAGCAATTACCACAGATGCATTATCACCCAGATTCAGGTTACCGCTGGTTATTACAAGGTCTCCTACGTTCAGCTCAGCGCCGCGGTCCTTGTTAGCTTCAACCACATGCTCAGTGGTGTTTGACATAAGCACGTTCACGTATGTCCACTCACTCTTGCCTTCCTTGTAACGGAACAACACCTCCATGTTGTCACGTATCACAACTGCGCTCTTGGGTACCACAAGCTGGTTGGGCAGGCTGTTCTCAACTGTGATGCGCACGTTCATGCCGTCTATCAGTTCATCAGATCCGGGCACCTGTGCCGTAACAGCTATCTGGCCGTTCTGGTCAACAGTGGGGTTGATTGAAAGGATTGAACCCTTAAGCACCACGTCACTGTTTACAAAAGGTGACACCAGCACCTGCTGGCCGGTATGCACAAACTTATACTCAGTCTCCAGTACGCTGAAACGCACCAGGTAGCGGCTGTCATCTATCAGGGTGCATAACTGCCCTCCCTGCTCATGAACACGTCCCTTAAGGCTGGCCACCTTACCGCTGAACGGTGCCTTGAGGTCACAATCACGGTAGGTACGCTCTGCATTCTCAAGAGCCATGCGTGCATCAATGAAACCGGTATTGATATATATCTTACGCTTCTGGTCTGCGGGGATGCTGGCGGTATCGGCCAGTGTATAGTTATAATCCAGCAGACGGTCAGCCAATGTCATCTCTGCCTTGCTGAATGAAATACGGGCCTGCTCCAACTGGCGTTTGGGCTGATCCTTATCAAGAGAGGCCAGTATCTGTCCCTTCTGTACCTTCTGTCCGTCACGTACGTTAATCTGGGCCACAGTACCCTGGGCGGCAAACTGTACCGTCACTTTATTCTGTGCCTCCAGCCTGCCGTTACATACCAGCTGTTTGTTGAATACCTTGCGCTCCAGAGGGGCTACAGTCACCTCATTCTTCTCTTTATCGTACTTGCCGCGTGCCATTTCAGTATCGTCCTGAACGGCCTCATTGTTATCTTTCTTAGACTTGCAGCTGCAAACAAGAACTGCAATCACCATAACTCCAATTATCTTATATGCTTTCATACCTTACTTTTTTTCAGTTTTATTTTATCATTTCATCAAATTCTGCGCTGATATCCATGCCCGTTATGTAATCAAAAAGCGTGGCGCGACGTATATCATAATAGTAACTCCAGAAACTTGCCACCTTGCTCTGGTAAGTGCTGAGAGCGGAGTCACGCTTATCCTTAAGCTGATCAAGCTGAGACATGGTCATGCTGCCGCTGCTGAAATTCCTTAGAGCCAGTTCATAGCTGTCCTCAGCCAGCTGTGCGGCACGCTTGGCAATCTCACACTGGCTGCGCTGGTCATTGAACTGCATTACCTTGGTATATAAGTCCTGACGGTAATCAATCATATCCTGCTCCAGAGTGTTGCGTTTGGTCAAAGCCTGTGCCTGTGCCATACGCAGATTTCCGCGTGCCTGGCCCCAGTCCAGAATAGGGATGGTAAGCCTCACACCCACCTGTTCCTGATCCTTAAGCTCAACAAAAGCATCATTGAATTTACTTGCTGTACCGCTCAATCCTAACGTAGCGCTCAGTGTTGCGTTGAACCCGCTGTTGGCTTTTGCCCTGGCCACACTCTCATCACTCTGGATGTACTGGACCTCCTGCCTGAGACGGAACGATGAGTTCTCAAGGGCACGCTCCAGCACATCCTCATAATCAAGAACCAACTCAGGGATAAAGTAGTCAATAATAAGTTTCAGTTCCGTATCCTCCTGATAACCGATGTAAGAACAGAGACGGTTCATTGTGGTACGCAGGCTTACGCGGCTGTTACTCAAACTGAGAGAGTCATTAAGCACCCTCACCTCAATCTGCATCAGCTGGTCAAGAGTAATGGTACCCATTTCAAAACGGGTCTGACCGGCCTCATACAGACGCTTGCCCTCCTCAAAACTCTTTTGAGCCCGTTCATAGTTCTCTTTAGCATTAACGCACTGCCAGAACAGGGCAATGGCATTCTGGCTGAGCTGCTCCATATTCTCTATGTACTGCCTCTTGGCAATCTCATACTGTTTAGGCTCAGTCTGCTTGCTCCACTTGAACTCATTGAAACCCAGGATATCCTGAGAGTATGACAGATACACGGGTCTTGAATAATAGGTAGTCAACCTGTTAGGATTGTACTGGTCTGTACGTGACAAAGAGGTATTCAGTGAGATTCTACCACCGGTAAGAGGAATGTTCTGACTGAAGTTGAGAGCCACATCATTGTTCATGCTGTAATCAGCCACATAGCTCCATTCACCCGTCTGGTAGTTCTGCACCTTGTTCAGCGTGCGGTTAAAAGTACCGACATTGGCAGTCATGTTCAACTGAGGCAACATCCTGGCCTTATATGACCGGAACCCCCAATACGATGCTGCAAAATTGTTCTTGTTGTTCATGGCTGTTATGGAGTGCTCCTGTGCCAGATCTACCACCTGCTGCATAGTAAGCGTACGCGGCACTATGACTTGCGCCCCGCAAAATGTATTCACTCCTAAAGCCAGAAACAGAACTGAGATTTTAGAAAAAGACATTTTCATATTTGTTTCTGCAAACAATGATTGTTAATAATCAGGTTTATGTTTTCGCAAAGATAATGGAATATATTTCCTTGCACTATTTCATTCCCCATTTTTTTAAATGAAACCTTACCACCACTCTATCTCTCCGTTTTCTCTCAGTATGAACGGACGCTCATTAGTACCCCTGGTATAGTTTCGCAACCACAGCAATGTGTTGAGCGGTATCCTGTCATAATGCAATGAATTGTCTTCTGCTTCCTGGCAGCCAAGTGAACACCATTCAGTGCCGTTGAAAAAAAGCAATTCATAATAATTGCCCGGACATATATCATTGTCATCGCTACGGGGGGATACACTTGCAAAACAGACTTTGACGGGCTTACCCATATCCATCCCCACCCAGTTTCCATCCGGCTGGTTTATCTCAAAGTTTGAAAGCAGGTTGCCGTCATAGGCACGCTCAATGGCATCCTCACCGGCTTCAGCGTTTGCTATTGCACGCCCCGTCATCTTTCCGCCGTCCGCATCATGGAATGAGAGTTCCGCTATACTTCCCCATGAACCGTTGGGGCTCAGATACCGCCAGTATCTGTATGGACGCGGTGCGTCCAATTCTATGAGATATGGAATATCGGCATCCTTAACCGTATATAGTGTTAGCGCATCTTTGAAATCGGGAGTATCAGAACATTGTAACTTGCCTCCTATCAGGCGGCGGCGCATATCCACAACATTGTATGATTCATAATACTTACGACGAAGGTCTTTGCTTACGGTCACTCTTTCAGACCTCCCTACATAACTCACCTCACCACTCTTATGTAGGATGAAAGGGGCACTTATGGGTATCAGTTTCTTGCCGTCATAACCAAGAACTATGTACAACATATTACGTCCCATATTCCTGAAACAGGCCACTCCTTTTTTAAGCCTGCCGTAATCCAGAACTTTCCATTTAGGACCTCCGTCATTCACCGCCATAGCGATATAGACATACCTGCGGTCCTTGAGCTTGATGCTGCGGTCAATCTCTATCTCAAGGTCTGATGTGAGATTGTAATGATTGGTGACATCCTGCTGGCAAAGGTCAAAAGGATACACATACTTGGCTCTGTTCCTGTATTTTACCAGGTCACGATTGATGGTGTAGGTGTTACGCCATACCTTGGGTATGCGCTCATAAGGATAAAACTGGAATCCGGCACCCAGAATAAGGGAATTTATGGTGGGCTGCTCACGGCCCCGGTCATCAAGGAACACATACCAGCTGTGTCCTTCGCTGTTACGGCCCCATGCAGGCACCTGGTCCACAACGGCAGGCAGGCCCAAGCTACGGAACACGGCCGTCCCCATAGTGACATAATCCTTACAGGTGCCATATGTCATGCGCACCCAGGTGGCGGCACTGCGCATGGGAATGCCGCCTCTATCCTCCCATATTATGCGATGTCCTATATCAGAAAGCTTGGAGTGCAGTTCATTGCGCACCATCTCTATCGCCCCGTATATGCTGTTGCGCTTTACATCTGTTTCAGGTATGGTGCTTATGCTGTCACTGTAATGCTGTGACAGTGTATCACGCCACGCATCCAGACTCTGCATCTCTGTTACCTTATACGGAAGCATCCAGTCACGGAACTCCCTGAAAGTGAGATGCCTGGCCCACGGGCGGGTGCGCCATTCATTGAACGCACGGTCTATGCTGTAAATAAGATAATCAGCTTTGATAACCTTCACGTCAGGAACGGTTTTATCGGTAATACCTGCATACTCCCTATAACTTATCAGCCTCAGGGTGTCACGCTGCCAGTCCGGGCTGGGGCCCGTGCCCAGTATCTCAAGCGCTTTGCGGTAATAGCTGTTTATGGCTGCGGTATCATGGTATGAATAGTGGGCCGGCATGTTGATTATCAGATATTTGGCGGCCTCAAGTTTCTCTGCGTCCTTATCTTCCATGCTGTAGTGATGCAGTACAGCCTTGAGTTCCTTTTTGTTCTCGCCGGCAGCCTTGAGGGAATACTGAAGATATCTGCTCTCTTCAGTGCAGCTGGCACACAGCAATATGCACAGAGTTGTTTTTATTACGTTTTTCATAGCGCGTTGTTTTTCCATTTGTCAAGATGTACAGAATTAATTGTATCTGCACTTACATATTCCAATGAGCCATCCTTGTGCAGGATAAACGGATCAGTTATATATATCAGCCTTTTTCCGTCATAACCCATCACCCGGTAAAGCACTTCACGCCCCATGTCATGGAAACAGGCATTTCCGCCCTTCATGGTCCCGAAATCAACTATTCGCCAAGGGTCCATGTCATCCCTTACGGCCGATGCTATCAGGACATACCTCTCCTTGAGCATAATCCTTGGCGCTACATCTATAGGAATCTCAAGATTACTGGTAAGGAAGTACTTTGAGGTTACATCTTTCTGTCCCAGCTTGAAAGGATGACAAGACTTGGAATAGCGTAAATATTCAAGACGATCCTTGTTTATGGCATAGGTATTCCTATATACTTTGGGACCGCGTTCATCGGGAAAGAAACCGCCGCCGATCATTGTGGCAAGATCCCACTCGGAAGTGAGCTCCTCACCGCGGTCAGAGAGAATAACATACCATTTGGTGGCAGCAGTATAACGTGATCCCACTGGAGTCTCATCAAGTACAGAGGGTACTCCGGCAGCACGGAAAGCCAGCACGGCTGTCAGGGCATAATCAGGTATATCACCAAAGGTCTGGCTTACCTGTAGATGAGCAGTTAGCAGAGGTAAACCCGCCCGAGTATATAGACCATAGCGGTTGAGCTCATGACAGGCCTCATTGCGTATCATTTCAGCTACTCCTACGGTTGTATTGTACTCCACGTCATTCTTTACGGGATGTTCCAGACATTTGCCAAAATGGGCCAGCATCGTATCACGCCACGCATCCAGTTCCTGATACTCTGTAGCCTTATATGGAAGCAGCCACTCCAGATAATCTTCAAAACTCAAATGGCTAGCCCACGGGTATGTGGTCCACTGGTCATAAGATTTGTCAATATTATCTATAAGGTAATCGGCCTTGATAATCTCAACATCTTGTTTTTTAAGGAAAGGCTGAGCAACGTATCTTATGTCCGTTTTGGCAAGCAGACTGTCACGTTGTTGCTCAGGAGTAAGTGTGGTATCAGCAAGAATACGGTCTGCATAAGCATAATAACCGTATATCTCAGAGCTGCTATAGGAAAAATGGCCTGGCATATTCTCTATGAGAAATTGCGCTGCTGCAAGTTTTTCAGGGTTGGGGTCATCAAACATATAATGTCTTAAAGTGTTTTCCAACTCCTCCCTGTTATCACCGGAATAATACAGTGCCATTGATAAATCAGAACGCTGAAAACAAGAGCAAAACAAGGAAATCACTGCCCCAAACAGGGGCATCATATTCTTTTTCATTTGTTGTTTATGTTTTTATTTGAATATGTTATTGAGCAAATTCATCAAATTAAGGAGGTTGTTCTTCTGATTACGCATATCACACTTACTCACAATACCTATTATGAACTCATCAGGAATGAATCCCCAGTAACGTGAGTCATTGGAATCAAGACTGTTGTCACCTAATGCAAAGTAATAATCATGCTTAAAGGTATGCACTTTAAGGCAGGAGTCCGGCCAAGAGCCTGTTTCATACTCTATTACCGGTCCGTATATGGCGCGATTGAGATTATCAAGTTCTATGGTTTCACCTTTAGCCGGTACATAAAGAGGCCCAAAATCCTTCATATTCCATATAGGAAATGTAAATGGCATGGTTCTCATATATTTCTGGTGCCACAGCACACTGTCAGGTGTGTTCTTTAAAACCAACTGGTTATCCAATACTCCAATTGTTCCGGAGTTATGATTGTTCCAGTTTACCCCGTCATGTATGCCTATGGTATCACCTGGAGTACCTAGCACACGCTTGCAATAGACGTAGTTGATCTTGAACTCTATCTTGGTCCATTTGTCATAACCCAGCGGATAGTTGAAACAGATTACATCGCCCGGATGTATCTTTCTGATGCCCGGCATACGGAAACACTTGAGTGGAGAGTGATCATCAAATTTGAATGAGGTGTATATCCTGCTGCCATACAGCAACTTGTTAACCCAGACCTTATCCCCCGGAACCAGCGTTGGCCGCATTGAATCAGAAGGAATACTGAAACGCTCCGCTATGAATATGCGTCTGCCATAGTGCAACATACCCAACACTACAACACATATCATAACTCTGTATAGAATCTTTACAATCCTATCAAATACGGAAATCTTCTCACTCTCCTGTGACATTTTCTCTTCTGTCTCAATCATCTTTTTCTGAATGACATTAATACCCTGTTTTTAATTCTCTTATCTCTGAACGCAAGCGTTCCGTCTGTACGGATTCAATTTTTGGAATAAAACTCTCTATCTTATCAGCCATATTAAGGAAACGCACTGTATCTCCCTCTGTGTAATACAGTTTGGCTATCAGGTAAAGAGGATACAAACGGTTGGGTACCATATAGAAAGCGTGCTTATACCTGTATTCAGCCTCACGATATTTACCCTGCATCAGGCTGTTGTTACCCATCACGTTCCAGAACATAGGGTCACTGCTTATTAAAGTCCCTATGGTGAGCAAAGAATCACTCATGGTATAATTTCCGCCTTCGTTCAATGACTGTCCAAATTCAAAAATGACCTTTTCATCGTATAATCCGTCCGGAAGAGAACCATAACCGAGAATAGTATATCTGTTATCTCTGTTTTCAAAATAACCCTTTATTCCCGATGTACGGAACCTGAAATTCATACCGTTTGCCACCGAAATATGAGAGCGATATAAAGGTATCAATACCCCTATCATCAGCAGGAAAAAAGCCATGCTTATCCCCTTGCCACTTGTTTCAGTATCATTTGAAGCCAGACATATAACAAACAGCAGCAACAATACACCAATCTCAAACGGGTAAGAAAAACAGGCAAATACTGAAACTGCGATAAGAGGATAGGACCAATAACTGTTGCTTCCATAGGTACACATTATACCAGCTACAACCAAACTGAGTAACAGAACCATAGCCAACGGTCCGGATTCCACTCCCATTTTAAGATACTCGTTGAAAGCGTTTGAGGGACAATCTGCAACTTTGCGCAGGTTTTCAGGTATCCTCTCTATCTCCATCCCGTCAGAGCCATTATCCAGATAATCAGCAAAGAAATGTGCCTGTGCCTCTCCATAGGCTCCACCATAATTACCCCATCCAACTCCATTCAATCCGCCGGTCATAATCATGCGCATATTGATACGTGCCATCAACAGCCTGCCATCGGCCGACGGTTTCTTGACCAGATATGCACCTGCACCGAGCAGTGAAACCGCCAGAGTGAGATAAATCCAGTTCCTGCGGATAAAAGCAGAGAAATCATCCCTTTTCATTAACAGCAATAACATGCTGACCGCAAAAGACAGCACAGATGCCCTGCTCAATGTGCAAACCAACAGTATGGATGTCAAACCAGACAGAACTGCAAGCAGAATCCGGAAAATCTTATTTGATTCACCTGTCCAAACTGCAATAAACAGGCTTGCGCACACAGAAAGGAAACAGCCAAACGGGCCGGAATTGGAGAAAGAACCTTTGCATATCTCCTGTCCTCTTACCTTTCCTAAGTTCTGGAACAGTTGGCTATAACCCAGATACATCTCTCTTACACAGAATACCACTATTACCAAAAGAAGCAAATATGATGTCCACTTATGGTTCAAGCTAAACAGTATCCGCAGCACACAATAGGCAATAAGCAACGGCTCCACCATCACCAAAGGACGGTATCCGCTATGCTGAGTACCATCAATTGACGCATAGATCAACACAATTGACATCAGCAACACCAGTCCATCCACAACGGTTAGATGAATGCCTGATCCTTTACTTATTGCTTTTATTCTATTCATTTCTCTGCGTAACCTTTTATAACCACAGTATCCGGTTCCTCCATATCTTCTCTTTGCAGATAAAGAATTCTCTCATATGCCCCAGAACTGTTAATCTGGAAAGATATCTTCACTTTCTTTCTGCCGTGAGGTTTTACAGTTATTTTTTCAGGGGTGGCTCTTGTACAGTCACACTCAGGAATAATATCCAGTTTTATTGGTTCTGAACTCCTGTTGCGTATCTTGAGAATAGTGTGGACAGAATCAAAAACCATAGAATTCTCTACTGTTATCAGTCTGGGATATTCCATTGCGGTATCCTTGCCTTCACATCCACACGCAACTATACAGACTATCAATGCCCATCCTGCCAACTTCATATCTCCTGCGTGGTTTGAGTTTGTTTAATGCAGCAATCCATAAACCTCTTGTCAAACAGGGAACCCGCAAACAGCACTCTGTCCAAAGAGTCAGTAACTATACCGTAAATTCCTAAGTATTCCGGCATCCAAGGATTCTTTATCATTAATGAATCTTGAGCAGAAACAACCACTCTGAAGTAATCATCAAAATGATTATGGTAATCCTTGACCAAACTGGAATCTATCTCTACAGGAGGATGATACAGCAACATAGGTTTTGTAGTGACAACTGAATCATGCATGTATTGGGCAACCTCCTTAATGGCGCTCTCAGCACATGCAGCACAGGATCCTGCTTCCACATATACAATTATTCCCTTTGCTTCTCTGCTCAATTCCAGCAATCCGTCTGAGGCATTAAGCATGCAACTGTCTTTCACTGATACATAAGGCAACTGAACTGGCATTTTACCAGACTTATGCCTATTCAGCACCAGCGTTGCTCCGCAAAAGCATCCTACACCTACAGCTGAATAAAGCAGCATTGTCAAAAGCGATGAAAAGAACTTATTGCTCTTATTGGTTTTCATGGCACTCAGATGTTTTTGTCAACCGTGTATGATAAAAGAATAGGATTATTGAATGGCTGAGCCTTCATTACCCGATATATCTCCTTAGCAAGATCTGATGCATTATCTGGATCAGTAATTATAGTCTCAGGATCACAATCAAAGGCTTTCATAAAGCGATCTCCTTTAACAAAACTGGCATTAATTCTTAAAGAAGTACCAGAAATAACAAAATGTCTATTGATAAATTTATCCTTATCTCTTATTACTAAAATTGGAGTATCATGCCAATTCTCTTCTGGATAGCACCAGTAAGTAAGTCGGGAATTAACATATATAGGATAATGACATCCGTCGCAAAAAGATGTTCGTTTTTCTGCCTCTTGTGTGATTTCATAACTATCTCCTTTCTTTATACATTTGATGAGACTTTTGGGAACACGCCAGTTTTCGTTGAAACTAAAAGAATCTAATTCTTTGGTCTCTCCCGTTGTTGTATCCAACAATAAAATTTTATTCTTGTAAACACCACAGAAAGGCATTAGAACACCATCCTCAGTTTTAACTAACTCATTAAACATTAAGCAAGAATCATCATAATAGCCAAACTTAAAACAACGTCTTATTATTTCACCTGTGGCTGTGGAAACGATACATAATCCATTAAAGCATTCTTTATAAGTATCGTCTTCCCAAAAAGAACAATTAGCCAATATCTCATCAGGATTAAGCGCTATCATACCTATAGTAGTATAAGTAATATCAGATGATCCCAAGAAAGACATTGATGGTACACTGTATTTTAAAAGCTTTTCATCATTTCTTACATACAATATCTTTGACTTTTCCTCGTAAGTAAAGTCATCAATATATGTATATTCTCCATGTCCACGTCCTACTGCATTAAGAACCGCTATAACAGTATCTCCTTGAATACAATATACAGTTTCACCGGCATCTCCAAGAATAAATGTATAATCTTCATAGCCTATCATTCTTTTTGCCCCATCCATTGGAACAGAACATTTTATAGGAATAATTTCTATATCTGAAGTAAGTGGACTCAAATCTATTTCTTCTATATCATCAAGATCCAATACATTTTCACTGTATTTATCTCCGCAAGCAGACATCATAAACGCTAAAATGATTGAGAGAAACAACATTTGTAAGTGCGTTACCGGAAAAGTTTTTAAAGATTTATTCATATAATTACCTTGTTAAAGATTTAATAATTATACACTGACTATCATAACACATCATTACGATAGTCAGTGTATTTAGCTCATTTTAAGCAAATAAGCCTACAACCCATTTCCAAAAAGGAAGGCCACTAAAAATGACTTTCATTAAAGCTTCCAGCAGTTTCACAATAACAGTGGTTTTGCGAACTGGTGAATCGGAACTCATTTTACAAGTGGAGCCAGAATCTCTTGTACACTCGTATTTTCCGCCCTCACCTTTAACTTTATGATATCCTTCCATTGTAATAGTATGGGCTTCATGATCAATCCATACCCTATGAGGATATGTACCTGTTTCCTGAATGGGATTCCCTGAACTTTCACCGTCGGTGAGAGCTTCAATGTTGTCTTCACTCAGAACTTTCATGGTAGAAGAATTATTAGCATACAAGGCTAAACCTATTGAAAACATAACAATAGATGATAAAACAATTAATTTCTTTTTCATAATTTGATAATTTCTTGATAATAAATTTTATACATGTTTTTTTAGTTTGGAAAAGTTTTATTCAATCCCATTTTTGCCAGATCAAAACAGGCTTTAAACTCTGCTTTCCGGCTACTATTACAAGTGTTCCTTGAACACTGGAATAGCATAGTTGTTGACAAAAAATACTATCTTTGCGCCATCCAAATTTTTAGTTTGTACTTTAGATTTGGATTGGGAAGGGATTTAAACAGAGTACTTTGCAAGGGTGGCACTGTTTTTGTCCCTCCTTTTTTCCAAATCCGTTAGTTAACTCTTTAAGTTTTCATTCTCATTTCAGTTTTTTTTGAGATTCGCTTTGGTTCAAAAGCAAGGGAACGCTTCCCCTCCGCTTTTGAAGAAAGTACCGGAGTCTCGGTATTTATCAAATTTGTTGTTTATTTCAGACTTGATATTGTTCATGAGATGGTTTTCACAAACGGCCATCAGGAGATACCACAGATTATCACCATCTCCGTAAATATCCCGATGATGGCCGTTAGGAAAACACCTAAAAAAAAAGATTAGTTTTTCACGGTATAACTCAAGTTATATTGTTACTCTAAGAGTTGATTTGAAGACACAAAGAGAGCGCATCCTGTTCTTCTCAAATTGAAAGGATGTTCAATACTTGTCTTAATAAATGACATAGGATATAAACCAAACAGGGAGATCAATCCCTTTCTCTCCATATAAATTGAATAGAAGAGAAAAACAAACAAGGTTTTCATTGCAAACAAAAAGATAAGTTCATCTTCAATTAAAAATAACAAGGTAAAAAAATAAAGCCATAACGCAGAAAAATACCTATTCTCGTTATGACTCCGTAATTTTACGTGACAAATATAAGGTGTATTTTGTATATGTGCAACATTTCAGAAGATTTTTTATAAAAAAAATTAACATCGGATATAAAAAAAGTGTCAAGTGGCTATCTTTGTAGAAAGCATACCTATTATAAAATATACATCTTTCACACTATGTCAGGCAGCAAGATGGCATCATTGGCCAAGGATACGGCCATATACGGAATAAGCAGCATCGTGGGCAGATTCATCAACTACTTGCTGACTCCTTTGTACACCAATGTGCTCAAGGCTCAGGGCGGAGAGTACGGAGCTATAACAAAGATGTATGCATTTACTGCATTATGCCTTGTCCTGCTTACATTCGGCATGGAGACCACAATGTTCAGGTTCGCCAACAAGGAGGGGCAGAAGCCTGCCAAAGTATTCTCTACCGCACTGATATCGGTCGGCATACTGTCAGCCTTGTTCGCAGCCATCTGCATTATGAACAGGTTTGAGATATGTGCTTTGCTGGGATACCCCCAGCACCCCGAATACGTTACTGCGCTCTCTCTTGTAGTGGCAATAGATTCTTTCCAGGCTATAGTGTTCTCTTACCTGAGATTCCTTAAAAGACCCATCAAGTTTGCCGCTCTAAAGCTTACCAACATATTCATGACCATAGCCCTTAACCTCATAGTCATACTGTGGTTCAAGGATGTCTATCAGGATTACCCCACCCTGCTTGGTTGGTATGATCCCAGCCTTGTAGTAAGATATGTATTCTATATCAACCTGTTCTGCTCAGCAAGCATCACTATAGGTCTGTTGCCTGAGATATCACAAATCAGGAACGGTTTTGACACCAAACTATTCCGTCAGATGCTCTCATACACCTGGCCCATACTGATACTGGGACTTGCCGGAATACTTAACCAAGTGGCCGATAAGATCTGTTTTACCTATATTATTAAAGGAGACGAAGGCGAGAGGCTGTTGGGTATCTACGGAAGCGCCGTCAAGGTTGCAATGATCATGTCCATGCTTACCCAAGCGTTCCGATACGCATATGAACCGCTTGTTTTCAGCACGGCCGCACATGACCGCGAGGGGCAGAACAAGGTTTATGCCGATGCCATGAAGTTCTTTATAATATTCGCCCTGCTTGCATTCCTGGCTGTTATGTTCTATTTGGACATTCTAAAGTTTATAATAGGCAGGACCTACTGGGAAGGACTCAAGGTGGTACCGATAGTCATGTTGGCCGAGATATTCATGGGAGTTTATTTCAATCTCTCATTCTGGTACAAACTGATAGACCAGACTTGGTGGGGAGCTGTATTCTCATTCATAGGCTGTGCCGTGCTTCTGGTCATCAACTTCATCTTTGTACCCAAATACGGCTACATGGCTTGCGCATGGGGCGGTTTTGCCGGTTATGGCGTATGCATGATACTCTCATACTTTGTGGGACAGAAAAAGAGTCCCATCAAATATCCTTTAGGCGAGATTGGCCTATACGTACTGTTGGCTGCCGTGCTGTACGTGATTTACCTCTTTGTTGACAGCAAGTCACTGCCCCTGTGGCTGTCACTTCTTATCAACACCGTACTAATCTGCATCTATCTGGCTTACCTCTTCAAGAAAGACCTGCCACTCAAGTCCCTCCCGGTCATCGGCAAGTATTTTAAGTAATGAATCTTGCTCAAAATGAGACAAAGAACAAAAAATTACATTGTTATAGGCGTTGTGTTTTTGTACGTCATTTTCATGGCAGTGAAAACATATATCCAGACCTCTAATGCTTCTGTATTTAAGAGCATTGGAGTTTTAGTGGGATTACTATTAATCCTTTATATAACAGGTTATGCTTTAAGTAAATGGTCCCGTGATTTTAAAAAACTAATTGACACACTACCTGCAGATAACAAACTGATTACACAACATATCGCTGCCATAAACATAGGGAATTACCGTTTTATATATAGAATATATGAAAAAGGTAATATCAATAATCCGTTAAATAAGACATACATTACTATGGAGGTTGGTATACCTTTTCCATCAGGAAATGATGTAGCCCATGATTCTATAGTTAAGGAAGCTATTAAAAGAGATCTACAGGATATTATTGACCGTTTACAAAAAGAGGGACTGCTGACTCTGTTCAATCCTATCGTCAAAGACAGCGATGAGAGTGACAATAAAGACAACGATGATGAGGAACCAGTAACATGGACGGGGCAGCCTTTCGCACTGGAATTTTTGTTCAAGAAAGCTACACCATCATTATTGATTGAGTTACAGAAAAACATAATTGATATTATCGGCAAATACAAGATTCAGGATTATTCCTGGTTTGTTTGTAACTATACATCTATAGGAAAAGAATACAGATACCACAAAGGCAATTTGCTTCAAAGCTCTGTTCTGGTTACACATGATTTCAATAAACTGTACTCTAACTATAAACAGTGCTATACTAAATGGACTCAAGAGATTGATATATCAATCAATGAAGATGAATACAAAGAACTGTTATATGCAGCATCAAATAACAGAGGAGAGAGCAATTTGAATCTAAGAGAAATGAAAAGAATAACCAAGAATCTGTTTAAAGGACTACCTAACTATAAGATAATGGCAACAAATAATGCATCTGACTGTTTCAGCGTTAATTTAACAATAAATGAAATCAGCTCTGCCTGCACTTATACTGTAGTAGCATCCAATGGATTATGGTGGTTTTATTCTCAAGGTCGTTTTGATAATTTATATCCCATATCTTTCGATAATGAATCTTCGGCATGTGGATTTCTGCTCACTCTTCTGCAATCATACGCCGGACAAAATATGACAAAATAGATTGTTCAACAATTTAAAAGGACTTACTATGAACAAATTGACTACAAGAAAGGAATATGATGAAATAAAGGCTAAAGTTGAAGCCTTGATTGCAGAGGCAACTGATAAAGGAATGCTTGAGCCTGAGATGGATAATGAATACACACGCCAAATCTCAGATTTGAGTAAGCTTATGG
The DNA here is from genome assembly GCA_002310015.1 of Bacteroidales bacterium UBA1182. GTDB lineage: Bacteria > Bacteroidota > Bacteroidia > Bacteroidales > Bacteroidaceae > Colenecus. The sequence continues at coordinate 4,201 of DBYQ01000047.1, read as the reverse complement.
CTCAATATGAGGATGAATACATGGACATTCTTCCGCTTAGAGAGAAGACGCCACTAATAAGGTCTATAGAAGATTACTTCTATGCACATAACATGAAACAAAAAGAAGGTGCTCAATATTTGGGCATCAATGAGTCGGTCTTCAGTCAAATATTGAGTGGAAAGAGGCGTATCACTATGCCTATCGCCAAAAGACTACATTCAAAGCTAGGCATAAACGCAGATATGATACTCAAGTATGCCTGATACTATAAGATGAAAAATAAAAGGCGTTCGAAATTGTTTTCGAACGCCTTTATTGTCGCGGGATTTCACGCAGGTGCGTGTTAATTTTCAATTCTCAATTTAAAGAGCGGTGCGGATATCGGCTGCAATCTTCTCAAATTCCTCTGGGGTGAGTTTGAGTTTGGGATTGCTGAACAGCATGTCTTTCTCACTCTGCATGGGGATGAGGTGTATGTGTGCGTGAGGCACCTCAAGGCCCAAAACGGCCTCTCCTACCTTGATGCAGTTGAACACCTTCTTCTGGGCTGCGGCAATCTTCTTGGCAAAGAGCTGCAGGTCACAGAGCTCCTGGTCTGTAAGGTCAAACAGGTAGTCAACCTCACGCTTGGGGATACACAGCACGTGTCCCTTTACCAAAGGATTGATATCCAGAAATGCAAAGCAGTTCTCAGTCTCTGCTATCTTGTAGCAGGGAATCTCACCTGCCACTATTCTTGAAAATATTGTCATAGTGATATTTCAAGAATCTCAAAACCAATCTTGCCGCTGGGAATCTGAATCTCAACGGTCTCACCTACCTTGTGGCCAAGCAAGCCCTTGGCAATAGGGGTATTGCTTGAAATCTTACCGGCCTTGAGGTCTGCCTCGCTCTCAGGAACGATTGAATAGACCACGGTAGCGTTATTCTTGGTGTTACGCATCTTGACCTTGGTAAGTATCTGTACTGTAGATGTGTCTATCTTTTTCTCATCAATGATCTTGGCATCGGCTATCTGGGCCTTGAGTGTTGCAATCTTGGCCTCAAGCATACCCTGTGCCTCCTTGGCAGCATCATACTCTGCATTCTCTGAAAGATCACCCTTATCACGGGCTTCAGCTATCTGCTGGATAATCTCCGGACGGCGAACGCCCTCAAGATACTGTAGTTCGGCTACCAGTTTCTTGTAGCCTTCTTCTGACATATATGCCATAATATCAATGTTTTATCAGTTCAACAATTAGGTTTTGACATGAGTAAAAAAGAATTCCAACAATCCAGTTCAGATGTTGGAACCCATTTTTTATGTTTCACGTTCTTAGGGCAAAGATAGCATTATTTTTACACTATCCCAACAAATCGCGTTTTTTTTGCCCTTTACTCCAGAAGCCTGGCTATCTTCTCATCCAACTCATCCGTATTCTCAGGACGGTCAACGATATTGCCGTCGCGATCTATCAGGAAAACAGTAGGAATCTGGGTTACATTATATGATTTAAGGTATGTGGACTTAAGGCTTGCCTCATCATAAACGCATACCCATGGAAGATTGGCAGCACCATTCATCCAGTAGTTCTCATCATCATCAACGGAAACCTGATAAATGGTAAAACCTTGTTCAGCGTACTTATCATACAGTCTCCTTAACAATAATGTGTAACTGGGTGAGAAATCTGTCTTGAATGCAGTGAAGTCTAACAACACCACCTTACCTTTCTGGTCACTGAGTTTCTGAGGACGTCCTTTATAGTCCGGCAACTCTATTTCAATTGAGCCTATAACCTCTACAAGGTTCGCAAACTGCTGTATGGCAGCAGCCCTTGCACGGTCATTTGCAGGTGATGTCTTACTCATTCCCTTCAAAGCCACATTATGCAAATGAATAGTACGTACAGCATCGGGATAGAGTATATCCATCTGCGTAGCAACCGCAGCATAACATTTGGCATCCTGACGGTCTGCCTGAGGATTGAACAGCATCTGGCCGTTTATGCTGAGGAAAAGTGCATAATAAGCATACGGAGTACCCGGATCAGGCATGATGAAATCAGTCAGAACATCAGACTTGAAAACATCAACCATCTCCCTAATACGCTCATTCAGGAAGGTAGGATCCGGACTGTGATATTGTGAACTGACACGTCTAAGATCCTGCAACAAACCCATCTGCAACATTATAAGGTCTTTAAGCCTGGAGCAGTTCTCAGAGCCTTCTACAGCATACGAAATCTGCATCACAGGCAGACTGGCATTAACAGTTACAGTCTCTGTTGAATCAATGGCCAGGTTTATGACCTTGCCTTCTATTCGCAAACGATAGAAATCAAAACAGTCCTCAGGGGCAACCGGAGTAAAGCTGAACTTACCCTCTGCATCCAGTTTGACAGAGTCAATAACCTCAACCTTATCCAGACCAAGATAATCCAGATAAAGGGTTTTACCGTCAGCCTGGGCTATCTGGCCATTTAAAGTAAACCTGTCAACTTGCGGTTGACAGGCTACTGTTAATATGGTCAGAACAAGTAATGCAAGATTACTTCTCTTCATTGCCGTTTTCTGCGGGAGTGTTGTCATCCTTGCGGTCGTGGTGGTGGAAACGAGGGCCACGGTCCTGACGGGGACCTCTGTCCTGACGCTCACCGCGGTCCTGACGAGGCTGACGGGCGGGACGCTCCTCATAACCCTCAGGCTTCTCGATGAGAGCACGACGTGACAGTTTGAACTTACCGGTCTTGGGATCGATGTCAATCAGCTTAACCTGAATCTTGTCACCCTCCTTGATGCCGGTTTCCTCGATGGTCTCGTAGCGCTTCCAGTCAATCTCTGAGATGTGCAGCAGACCGTCCTTACCGGGCAGGAACTCTACGAACAGACCGTAAGGCATTACTGAACGTACGGTACCGTCATAAACCTCACCTACCTCAGGAATAGCTACGATAGCACGGATCTTGGCCAGAGCAGCCTCGATGCTGTCGCGGTTAGAAGCGGCAACCTCAATCTTGCCTACGCCGTCAACCTCATCAATGCTGATGCTTGCACCGGTCTCCTCCTGCATGCCCTGGATGATCTTTCCGCCCGGGCCAATGACTGCGCCGATGAACTCCTTAGGAATGGTAAGGGTCTCGATGCGGGGAGCATGGGGCTTGAGATCTGCGCGAGGCTCAGGAATGGTCTCGGTGATCTTGCTCAGGATATACTCACGTCCGGCCTTGGCCTGAGCCAGAGCCTTCTCAAGGATCTCATATGACAGGCCGTCGCACTTGATATCCATCTGTGTGGCGGTAAGTCCCTTTACGGTACCGGTGGTCTTGAAGTCCATGTCACCCAGATGATCCTCATCACCAAGGATATCTGACAGAACAGCATATTTATCCTCGCCCGGGTTCTTGATAAGACCCATTGCGATACCTGATACGGGGTTCTTGATCTTAACACCGGCATCCATCAGAGCCAGTGTACCTGCGCACACTGTAGCCATTGATGATGAACCGTTAGACTCAAGTATATCGGATACTACGCGAACGCAGTAGGGATAATCCTCAGGGATCTGACCCTTAAGGGCACGCCATGCCAGATGTCCGTGACCTATCTCACGACGACCCAGACTGCGCTGTGCCTTAGCCTCACCTGTGCAGAATGGCGGGAAGTTGTAGTGGAGCAGGAAACGCTCATCGTGCTGATCCAGTACGTCATCTACCATCTTCTCATCATCCTTGGTACCCAGTGTTACAGAGCACAGAGCCTGTGTCTCACCACGGGTGAATATTGATGATCCGTGAGGTCCGGGCAGATAACCTACCTCGCACCAGATGGGACGGATATCGGTTGTCTTACGGCCATCCAGACGCTTGCCCTCATCGAGCACGCAGCGACGCATTGCATCGCGCTCAACATCGTGGTAGTAGCGGTCAATAAGAGCATCCTTCTCCGCCAGCTCATCCTCACTCAGATCGGGATGTGCTGCATGATACTGCTCCTTGAACTCATCACGTACAGCCTCAAAGTTGGCCTCACGTGAATGCTTATCGGCATTTCCCTCGGCTGCCAGGTCATATGACTTCTGGTAGCAGGCATCCTTAACAGCCTGACGCAAATCCTCATCATTGACCTCGTGGCAGTACTCGCGCTTAACGGTCTTGCCTACCTCCTCAGTCAGCTCCATCTGGATCTTGCAGTGTTTCTTGATCTCGTCATGAGCGGCCTTCATGGCACCAAGCAG
>DBYQ01000048.1:57227-61246 GCA_002310015.1 Bacteroidales bacterium UBA1182 | reverse complement strand
TCAATACCATTGGTCTTGCTTATAAGTTCATGGGAGTCAACGCGGCTGGCAGGTCTTTCACCAAGGTGAGAGAGCATGATCACATAATCGGCTCCTTTGGCACGAGCGTCATCCACGGCTTGCTGAACCAGGTCATAGATTGCATCGCGCTTTAAGTCATAAAGCTGGTTGCGATCAGCGTCATAGAATGCACTCCTTTCAATCTGCATGGTCTGTGGTGTAAGTGCACCCACAAAAGCCACGCGCTTGTTTCCGTACTGGTGTATTGTGTAAGACGGGAAAATCTGATTACCTTCCATATCGAACAGGTTGGAGCATACAACCGGTGCACCTGCCTGCTGCATGAGTTCCTTGATATGGGGTACTCCATAGTCTAACTCATGGTTACCTAAAGTGATGGCATCATAACCCACAGAACGGAGTATATCCACTATATACTTACCTTGTGAGTTCTTACCCACATCGGCTCCGGCCGCAAAATCTCCGCAGCTCACAATACCGACGAAACACGTATCGGCCTTGGCAATGGCATCGCGCAGTCCGGCCAACCTGGTATATCCGTCAATACTGCAATGCACATCATTCTCATACAGAATCACTATATCCTTAGCCTTCTGGGCCAGCGTCGATACTGTACTGAAGCCAACAATCACAAGAGTGAGTAACCACTTTGAAATCCTTTTCATAACCAGTCCTGTTTTTGGCAAATATACCAAAATAATAATAAAAGCGCACCAGGAACAATTCCTAATGCGCTTATTTTGCTGATGTGAGGCTATTTTAGCGGGCCTGGACGTACTTGTGCAGGGTCTTGCGGACGGCGCCGGGACCGGCGTAGAGTTCCTTGACCATGCCTTCTATACGCTCACCAAGGCCGGCCTCGTACAGATCTACTGCAAAGATATCCTTGCGGCTGTAGAGTTTCTTTAGGCATGAGTAGTCCTGATCAGCCTTGCCTACCTCAAGCGGGGCAACTATTGCCTGCATTTCGGCCAGCAGAGGATCAGGTGACGGATCAAACGGGGTGCCGTCATCCTTGATGCCTTTAAGATAGCGTGCCCAGCCGGCAAGTGCCAGAGGTATGAGCACCAGATTGTCCATGTCAAGGCCACGTGCAATGTATTTCTTGATGGTCTCGCCAAAGCGGATAGGAATTTTCTGGCTGGTATCACATGCTATGCGCTGCGGTGCATCGGGCATGAATGGGTTGGGCAGACGGCGTTTGATTACGGCGCCTATAAACTCGTACGGGTTCAGGATTCCGGGATCGACCACTACCGGCATGGCCTCCATATAACCCATCTTCTGGATAAAGGGGCGAATATCCTCATCGGCCATCTCGGCACTGATAAGGGTATAGCCCAGCATGCAGCCGTAGATGGCCATTGCGGTGTGAAGGGGGTTGAGGCAGGTGGTTACCTTCATGGTCTCAACCTTATCTACGGTCTCACGTGTGGTATAGAGGGCACCGCCCAGATCCAGCGGCGGACGGCCGTTGGTGTAGTTGTCCTCGATTACCAGATACTGCACCTCCTCGGAGTTTACGAACGGAGCGGTGAATGTATGCTTCTCTGTCTCGATATAGTCATTGTCCTCAAAGCCGTCCTTGGCAAGGAGCTCCTTGACCTTCTCATGCGGACGGGGTGTGATCTTATCAATCATTGACCACGGGAATGTAACCTTGGTCTCATCCTTGAGGTATGCCAGGAATTCGGCGGGAACCAGCTTATCGGCCACCCAGCGCTCGGCGTATGCCATCACTCCGGCCTTTACCTTATCGCCGTTGTGTGAGCAGTTGTCCATGCTCTGGACGGTAAGAGGCAACTTGCCGGCATTGAAACGCTCCAGCAGCAGGGCGCAGACCTTACCCATGGCCAGCACAGGCTTGAGACCGCGTGCCAGATCCGCATCGTTATAGGTGTAACCCTTCTCGGTGATGGTGAATGATATCATCTGGAGTGAGGGGTTGCGGAATATTTCCTGGAGGCGCTGCCAGTCTGGGAACTGGAAATCGGCCTTGAGGGCCTCGGTTACCGATGCAATAACCTTCTTCTCAACGGTGCCTGTTGACTGCAGGCTAACCAGAAGCGAGAGGTTATCATACGGAGCGTAGGCCTTGTCTATCACCTCATAGTCAAAGGTCTCGGCCACAATCACGCCGCGGTCATACTTGCCGGTGTTGAGCGCATCGTTCAGGATGGCTGCCGGGAAGGCGCGGAATATGTTACCGCCGCCAAAATGTACCCATGTGGGAGCGTCGTGAGTCTTGCGGCGAACTGCTGTTATATCAAACTTGGGGAGCTCATAACCTTTACTCTCCCACTCTGCGGCGTTAAGCTTGCCGCCAACTATATCCAAAAGCTTCATATTCAATCAAAGAATCCGGGTTGTTTGTATTCAATTCCAAGCTCGCGGTCAACTGTAGCCAATATGCCCTGCACCTGTCCCATAGCGAACATACGGCCAAGCAAAGTGTAGCCTGCATTGTGTCCGTGGCTTGACTCATCCATGATGCCGCCGGGCTCATCGGTAAATGTCATACCGTGGTCCACACGCATAGGCAGTGCCGGGTTTTCTTTCTCAAATATGCGGCAGAGTTCGATGATATCGGCCCGGCCGCCCAGATGTGAAGCCTCGGTAAAGTCACCGTTGGGGAATATGTGGCATGAACGCAGATGTACAAAGTGTGTGCGTGATGCAAACTTCCTGGCCATCTCAACCACATTATTATATGCACCGGCCGATAATGAGCCTGCGCAGAATGTCAGACCATTGTGCTTGTTGGGCACTGCATCCAGGAACCACTGGATATCCTCCTCAGTGCGGACGATGCGCGGCAGACCCAGAACCTCAATCGGGGGATCATCGGGATGTACGCACATATTCATGTTGTACTCCTCACAGGTAGGCATGATAGCCTCCAGGAAATATTTCATGTTGGCACGGAGCTGTGCCTTGTCAATGCCTTTGTAAAGGTTCAGGAAATCACGGAACTTCTGGATGGGAGCCTCGTCGTTCTCACTGAAGTTACCGCTTACGAATCCCTGGGTCTTGATTATGATGGTCTCAACCAGCTTGTGCTCACCCTCAGGGGTCATGGTCTTGGCCAGCTCATCGGCCTCGGCCAGAACGCTGCGACCCTCACCTACTCCTGCCGGGAAACGGAACTTAGCCCACTCCTCACGTGCGCCTGCGCGCTTGAGAATATATATGTCAAAATAGGCGAACTCCGCGTAGTTAAAATAGAGGTTAGTTGAACCATTGGGGTTCTCATGCAGCAGGTCAGTGCGGGCCCAGTCCAGAACCGGCATGAAGTTGTAGCAGATGCAATGGATGCCCTCAGCAGAAAGGTTACGCAGAGACTCCTTGTAAACCTCAATCTGATGGTCGCGGTCCGGACCGCCGTACTTGATGGTCTCCACAACAGGGAGGCTCTCTACTACGCTCCAGCGCATGCCGTAGCTCTCAATATACTCACGCAACTCACGTATCTTTTCACGTGTCCATACCTGACCAAGAGGCACGTCATGAAGTGCAGTCACAATGCCCTCCACACCTATCTGCTTAAGCATGGCAAGCGTTATCTTATCTTTCTTGCCAAACCAACGCCATGTTCTTTCCATATCTTATTCTATAATATCTGGTTATGTAATTTTGAGACGTAAAGTTATAAAAAATATCGGGTCATTTTACACTCCCGTTCTTAACTTTCCCTTATTATATGACTATTATATATGAACACCGTGAAAAACAGCGCATGGTAAAAAAGCACTTTAGTTCATAAATAAACAAGTTAAAGTTAAAAGGACAGATCAGCGACAAATTTTGTTTGCCGCTGATTTTCTTTATGTTAACTATGTTTTCAAAATTGGCGATTAGTTAATGTTTATGTTAACGGAGTATAAATATTTAACTCCCCACTTAACTTCCGCCCACTTTTTGACTCATATATTCGGAAGCCGCAAGAAAACGGGTCCACAAACAAAAACGATTAGTAAAAACAAAAAAATAAGAATTAT
>DBYQ01000048.1:37732-57009 GCA_002310015.1 Bacteroidales bacterium UBA1182 | reverse complement strand
CAGAACGAGGTTGCCATCAACAGCATTCCGATGGAATACATCAACAACCGCGTAGCAAAATAAGGATAACAAGTATATAAGATTTTCATAAGTTTAGGGTTAAAAGTACAAACAGCCTGGCCGTGAGGTCGGGCTGTTTGGCTTATAAAACAAAAGCTCCGGAAGCATCTACAGCTTCCGGAGCTTTTATTCAATTAGAAAAAGGTTTCTAAGATTTATTACTTAAGTGCGTAATAGTTCTCCTCCTCACCTTCAGTAACATTGATTTTGTCTTCACGGAGTAACCATCCGAGTCCCAGATAAAACTCTTTGTCCTTCAGTTTAGTTGCCTTTTTAATTTCCTTCTGTGAAAGGGCGTTCTTACCCTCAAGTGCGCGCCAGATCAGACCAGCGTATTCGCCTACCATTTCGTTCATGATTATATGTGTTTTAAAAATCGCCGCGAAATTACAATTTTTTACGATACATTATTCCAAATAGCCCCACAAAATACCAATGGCACAACATGATAGTTTAGTTTTGTATCATTTTTATAATGTATAGCAATCAAATAAGATATTACAAAGCCGTTTTTCCTGCATCATATTGAACAGAAAAGCCGGACAGCATTCAAAACCGTCCGGCCTTTCCTATATGAAAACGACACAGCGGGAGGATTATCCCTAGTGTTCAACTTTTACTCCTCTTCCAAAGGTTTCATGTTGGTATAGACATTCTGAACGTCATCATCCTCATCCAGTCGCTCCACAATCTTGTCAATGGTTTCGCGCTGCTCAGGTGTAACATCCTTCAGATCGTTCGGGATACGGGTGAACTCAGCAGCCTTAACCTCAAATCCGTTCTCCTCAAACCACTTCTGGATTGCGGCGTATGACTTAGGATCGCCATAGAGGGTAACCTCGTTCTCCTCCTCGTCGATATCATACTCCTCTTCAATACCCAGATCAATAAGCTCCAGGATCAGGTCATCCATATCGACACCGTCCTTGAGGGCGATGGTGAACTGGCACTTGTGGCTGAACATGAAGTCCAGACTGCCACTGGTACCCAGTGTACCTCCGAACTTGGTGAACACTGAACGTACGTTGGCAACGGTACGGGTGGTGTTATCAGTCAGGGTCTCAACGTAGATGGCTATTCCGTGAGGACCGTAACCCTCATAGTTCATCTCCTTGTAATCCTTCTGGTCCTTACCCATTGCGTTCTTGATAGCGCGCTCGATGTTGTCCTTAGGCATGTTCTCGTGCTTAGCGGTAGCTATGATGGCACGCAGTGTAGAGTTGTTGTCCGGATCCGGACCGCCAGCCTTGACAGCAATGGCAATCTGTTTGCCTATGCGGGTAAATGTCTTAGCCATGTTGCCCCAGCGTTTCAGCTTGCGGGCCTTTCTGAATTCAAATGCTCTTCCCATTTTATTGTATTTTTTAGTTATTATCTAAGTTTTGCATCAAGCTTGCTCTGCATTGCATTGATCATGTTATTCATGACCTTGTCAATGCGGGCATCGTTAAGGGTCTGGCTCTCATCCTGAAGCAGGAAGCTTACGGCGTAGCTCTTCTTTCCAGCCTCAAGATTCTTACCCTCATAGACATCAAACAGGGTAACCTCCTTAAGGATCTTGTTCTCAGTCTGGTAAGCCAGTTTTTCAATATCACTGAACTTGACGCTCTTGTCAACCAGCAGAGCCAGGTCACGGCGAACGGCCGGATACTTGGGCAAATCAGTGAAGCTGGTCTTAACCTTACGGGTAGCCTTAAGCAGCTCATCCCAGTTGATATCGGCATAATAAACAGGCTGCTCTACATCAGTAGCCTTAAGCAGAGCGCGGGCAACAAGACCCAGTTCTGCAACGGTCTTGCCTGAGCGCAACTTGTAACGCAGGCCGCAGCTATATATGGCGTTGTCAAACTCCTCAATCTGGATGGCATTCTGTGCCAGACCGATACGCTTGAACACGTTCTCCACGTATGCCTTAAGCTCATAAACGGAGCTCTTCTCATCAGTATGAGCCCATGACCCCGATACACGCTGACCGGTAATCCAGAGGCCCAGGTGATAATCCTCAGAGTATGCACGCAGCGGATTCTGAGGCTCGCCGTCCTTACCCGGCTCCTTGAGTGCCTCACGCTTTACACCGTCAAAATAGTAGCACTTGCCGAACTCAAAGAACCTAAGGTCTGAGCTCTGACGGCGTATGTTGTGTGACAGGCTCTCCAGTCCGCCGAACACCAGGTTCTCACGCAGCACATTCAGATCAGCACTGAGCGGATTGATTACGCGAACCAGTTTCTCAGGCGGGCAGCACTCCAGACCGTCATAATAGGCGGCGCGGGTGAGTGAGTTGTTCAGAATCTCATTGAAACCGCAACCTACCAACTGCTCTGATACCAGATCCTGCAGTTTGTGTGAGCGGTCAACCTCACCCTGAACGGTCAGGCTTGACTTGACAGACTTGTCAAAATCTATGTTGTTGTAACCGTAGATACGGAGAATCTCCTCAACTACATCGCACGGATGCTGAACATCAACGCGGAAAGGAGGAACAGAGAGTTTCATGCCCTGCTCAGAGAATGACTCAACCGTAATACCCAGGTTCTCGACAATGCTCCTCATAACCTTGCGGTCAAGCTGCTTGCCGATGAGACGGTCTGCATAGTCAAACTCAAAGTCAATCCTGAAGTTCTCTATCTTGTTAGGATAAACATCCTTTATATCCATTGAAATGGTACCGCCGGCCAGTTCCTTAACCAGCATGGCAGCCTGCTTGAGGGCATACAGTGTGCCGTTGGGATCAATACCGCGCTCAAAGCGGAATGAAGCGTCAGTGCTCAGCTGATGACGGCGTGCGCTCTTACGGATCCAAGTGGGATGGAAATAGGCACTCTCCAGGAACACATTCTTGGTTGAGTCCGATATACCTGACTCCAGACCGCCGAACACGCCACCCATACACATGGGCTCCTCTGTGTTGCAGATCATCAGGTCACGCTCTGAAAGCTTGCGCTCCACTCCATCAAGAGTAACGAACGGAGTTCCCTCGGGCATGGTCTTTACAACCACCTTGCCGCCCTTTATCTTATCAGCATCAAAACTGTGCAGAGGCTGTCCGTAAGCAAACAATATGAAATTGGTGATATCTACGATATTGTTGATGGGGTGCAGGCCGATGGCTGTGAGCTTGTTCTTGAGCCAATCAGGACTCTCCTTTACGGTGACGCCCTTGATGCTTACACCGGCATAACGCGGGCAAGCCTCGGTATTCTTAACGTCAATGTCAATCTTGAGATCCTGGTTATCAACCTTGAAGCCGTCAACATCAGGACGGTGCAGAGCGGTCTTGTAACCATTCTGGAGCAGCCATGCATAGAAGTCACGTGCTACGCCCCAGTGTGAGCAGGCATCAGAGTGGTTGGGGGTGATATCAACCTCAATCACAAAATCTGACTCAAGATGGAAATACTCAGCAGCGGGAGTGCCGGGAACGGCATCGGCCGGGAGGACCATGATACCTGAGTGGTCATTGCCCAGGCCCAGTTCCTTCTCAGAGCAGAGCATTCCGAATGACTCCACGCCACGCAGTTTTGAAGGCTTGATGGTAAAGCACTCATCGCCCTCATAAATCTTGGCGCCGATGGTAGCAACCACAACCTTCTGGCCGGCTGCCACATTGGGAGCACCGCATACAATCTGTACGGGATCTCCGCTGCCCTGATTAACTGTGGTTACGTGCAGATGGTCTGAATTGGGATGCTCCACGCAGGTGAGAACCTCACCTACAACGATATCCTTAAGACCACCTTTTACTGACTGAACCTCCTCTACTCCGTCAACCTCAAGACCTACTGATGTGAGGGCTGCAGCCACTTCATCGGGTGTAAGGTCAAAGTCAACGTACTCCTTGAGCCACTTATATGAAACGTTCATAAAAAACCTTTTTCAAATTCGACCCGCAAAGTTACAAAAAAAGTCCGAAGAGGAAGGTTTTACAAGGTATCTTTTAATATATAATTAACCTATATACGCCATTATAAGTTCTACAGCCTCATCTTCAGTGATCAAGTCCATATTGATGACCAGATCGTAATTACGGGCATCATATCTGCTCTGGCCGGTATAACGCTGAACATAATTATCACGCATCTTATCCACCTGGTCCACCAAAGCCTGAGCCTGCTCCAGCGGAAGACCCTGTTTCCTCATGACACGCTTAATGCGGTTGTCAAGTGAAGCGGTAATAAAGACATCCACCTTGTTGGGCCTGTCCTTGAGAACAAAGAAGCCTGAGCGCCCTGCAATAACACATGAGCCTTCATCAGCGATACCGTTAAGAATCTCCTTTTCAGTCTCATATACCTTCTTGACACTGACCTCCGGTCTGAACTCCTGTATATAATTACTGTCAAGACCTACAATAGCACTCGCCTTGGGCACAGGAGCCACCATCTGGATGAAATCTGACAGCCAGCCTTTCTTTTGTCCCTTAATATTCTCTATGCCGTAAGCCGACACTTCAAGTTTTTTCTCAAGTTCTTCTATAAGCTGCTTGTCACTGTAGTGTACACCCAGCTTCTCAGCCAGTTTAAGGCCTACGGTACGTCCGCCGGAACCTATCTCGCGGCTGATGGTGATGACAAAAGGATCATTCAGTTTCATAGGTTATATTTGTTTATGAGATTCCAATTAAGATTTATGTTTTGTAAAAATACACACATTACTTTTATTTTCCATCTGTTTTGTCCTTTTTTTATCAGAACGGAACGTCACCGGAACTGGGATAGGAATCCAGAGGGTCTTCAGGCGGGAGCGGCTCATCATTCATCTTGGAGCGTTTGACGCTGGCCTTGCGTGCTCCGGGAGCTACCCCACCAGTGCCGATATTGTCAAACAGGGCCAGATCACTCTGGAATGAGAGGCGCACATCACCCACTCCACCGTTACGGTGCTTGGCGATGATTATCTCAGCTATGCCGTGCAGGTCATTGTGATTGTTATCCTCATAGATCTTGTAGTACTCCGGACGGTGGATGAAGCATACGATATCCGCATCCTGCTCAATGGCACCTGATTCACGCAGGTCACTCAACTGCGGACGCTTACCCTCATAGCCCTCACGGCCCTCAACGCCACGGTTAAGTTGTGACAGGGCGATGATAGGAATATCCAACTCCTTGGCTATACCCTTGAGGTTACGTGATATGGTGCTTATCTCCTCCTGACGGTTACCGAAACGGATTCCGCTGGCGTTCATCAACTGAAGGTAGTCTATTATGATGAGTTCCACCTGATGCTCCTGCTTAAGACGGATGGCCTTGGTACGGAACTCAGTGATGGAGAGTGACGGCGTATCGTCCAAATAGATGGGAGCGTTCTGCAGTGCGTTGATCTTGCTGTCCAGGATGTTCCACTCATATGGCGCCAGCCTGCCGTCACGAAGCTTATTGCCCGGAATCTCACATACGCTGGATATTAGACGGTTTACCAGCTGGACGTTACTCATTTCAAGTGAGAACAGAGCCACAGGCTGCTGATTGTTTACTGCAATGTTCTTGGCCATAGAGAGAGCAAAGGCTGTCTTACCCATAGCCGGACGGGCAGCCAGAATTATGAGGTCTGATTTCTGCCAGCCTGATGTGATATTGTCCAGATCATTGAATCCGCTGGCCAGTCCGCTCATGCCTTCAGCACGCTGGGCGGCAGTACGGATACGGTTTACAGACTCCTGCAGCACCACATCAATAGACGCAAAATCTTTCTTTACATTACGGTGGGCTATCTGGAACAGTTTGTTCTCTGCCTCACCTAAGAGTTCTGATATATCAGTAGTATCATCAAACGCCTGGGTCTGAATCTCACTGGTAAAGGTTATCAGCTCACGCGCCATAGCCTTCTGGGCAATGATACGCGCATGATACTCTATATGGGCCGATGAGGTTACCTTTCCCGCCAGCTGGGTAACATAAAGCGGACCGCCGGCCTCCTCAAGCGTGCCGTTGCTCTTGAGCTGCTCAGTTACCGTAAGGATATCTATGGGACGCTGATTTAGTGACAGATTGGCTACAGCCTCATATATCACCTGATGACGGTGGTCATAGAATGATTCCGTCTTAAGTATATCACTTACCTTGGGATATGCATCCTGTTCTATCATCAATGCACCTATCACAGCCTCCTCAAGCTCAAGGGCCTGGGGCTGGAGGTGGTTAAGGACTATGCCGTCATTATTGGTGCGCGTGCTGCGCTTGTTTCTGGAGTCTGCCATATTCTTTTTTCTTCCGGTACAAAGATAGTGCAAGCCGAGAGGAGTTTTTATTATCCTGAGGCGCAGCCTATCTGAACCCGAAGGACAAAGATAGCAGTTTGCCCTACCAGAAATAAAAAAACAGAAGGCATATTATCCCCCTGTTTTCAACAATCCAAAATACAACTATTGTATCAGAATGTGAGACTCAATGATGCTCCAAAAGATATATCACGTTGTGCAGTAAACATTATCGAAGGATTCAGTTTGATTGAGTTCAGAATGCCGGAAGAGGATGAGAGTTCATTGCTGGCAGCATTCTGGCTGTTAAAAGTACGCTCCACCCAATCAAGCCGTTTCTTACCCATCTTGGTAAATACGGCACCCAGACATGCCAGAACACCTGTACCGCCCGCATATACATAGAATGATGTGGACTGGCAGCTGGAATCAAAATCAAATGACCAGATGGAAAAAGCAAGACATGCAACACTGTACAACCAGCATGCACCACCTATATTGAACAGGTTGCTGCCTGTGATATAAGCATGATACAAATCAGCGTCAAAGAATCTTTCATAGTCACGGTCTGACAAATCCGTATCATTACGTACCCAACGATACCTGTCTGCATATCTGTATATTGCACCTGCACCGGACGGTTTTATGGCGTATGACCAGTTGATATTATCCACATTGGCCATAGGAACGTAGAGTCTTTCCCCCTCAGTTGTCTTAAGAGATACAAAACCTGCAGAATCCAAATCCAGCACATATCCTACAATCCTGCTTCCGTCCTTAAGATAAAGGGCGTTTGCAGATTGGGCAAACGATACCGGAATAAAACAGAGCAATAGCAGCGCCAACACCAAGCTGCGCTTTAAACGCCTATTTGTCAAGTGATTAAATCGTTCCATAACGACTATATTTATGCCATCTCACGTTGGCAGGTGAACATATCCGGGAACAGACCGGCTGGGTTGTCTACAGGTGTGCGGAATATGCCGTACACAGTTGAGCCGGAGCCGGTCATTGCAGCATACTCTGCTCCAAGAGCGTATAGTTTCTGCTTTATCTCTCCCAGCAGCGGATACTTGGCAAAGACTGACGGCTCAAAATCATTGAATACATAATCCTTCCACTCACTTACCGGACGCATCACAGCATCAGTAAGTGCCGTTTCAGGCTTGTGCGGAGTAACGCCGGCGTATGCCTCGGCGGTACTTACTGAGACATCGGGCTTAACCAGCAGTATGGTGTAGCCCTTGAGCGACAGGCTGATAGGATTGAGAATCTCACCCCTACCCGTGGCGATGGAGGGTGTATTTGATATGAAGAACGCGCAGTCTGAGCCCAGACGTGCGGCGTAACGCTCCATCATGGATTCACGCATACGCAGATTGAAACGGCGGTTCAGAAGTGAAATCATGAATGCACAGTCTGATGAGCCACCACCCAGGCCTGCCCCGGAAGGTATATGCTTGTGCAGCTTGATATCTATTGAGGGAAGGTCAAAATCCTGCTGAAGCATAAGGTACGCCTTGACTACCAGATTATCGGCCGCCTTGAACGGGAACTCATTGCCTGTCATCTCCAGTGAGCAGCAGGGAATGTCCTCTTTCTTCGGGAACAGGCGGTAAGGCATGAAAACGTCATCAGGCTGAACCAGCAAGCCTGCCTCAAGACGCTTGCGCAACTGCGCCGGATCAAGCGGACGCATAGGCTTTATCTCCAGTGCATCCTGCAGGAGCACCGGATAGAACACAGTCTCAATGTCGTGGTAGCCGTCCGTACGTTTGGCCACGACATTGAGTCCAATGTTAATCTTTGCGTTCGGGAATGCTATCATCCCTGTATTGATTTATTTGTTATCCTTTGCTACGCCCTTGGCAGCGATACGTCCCGATGCCATGCACTCGGTAAGAGCGTTGCCGCCCAGACGGTTGCCGCCAAAGAATCCGCCGGTAACCTCACCTGCGGCATAGAGGCCGGGGATTGCCTTGCCGTTGGTATCCAGAACGCGGCGGTCCAGGTCAATCTTAAGACCACCCATTGTGTGGTGGGTTGAAGGAGCAAGCACGCGGATGGTCAGGTTGGCATCGTCAATGTTATAGGTTGACTTGTCATACTGACCGTCGGCACCACGGCGTGCATTACCTATTATGCCGGTGGCGTGACGCTTGCCTACGCCCTCGGGCTCACGGCCGTCCATTATGGCCATATCGTACTCACGGATGCTGTTCTTGACTGTCTCAGCATCAATGTCTATACCCAGTTCACTGAAAAAATCCTGCAGTTCATTTGCACTGCCGCTCCACTCACGGCCGTTGAATCGGCCGGTTCTGTTTCCGGCTGCATTATTGGCTGCGACAACAGCCTCATTGCTTCCGAATCCGCCACCGAATCCACCGAATCCACCGAATCCGCGCATTACATACAGATATACGCCACGACGGCCATCCAGATCTACGCCGTATTTGAATCCGTTCAAAGACAGCACGTCACGCTCAGAACACTCGTCAACATAACGCTTGCCGGTCTTGGTGCTGATGAATATGGCATTCTCTACACCGCCAAAGGCAATTGCACCGTCTGAGAAATAAGCCAACGGCAAAAGCTGTGTATAACCCTCGCCTACCGTTGCGGCTCCGATCTTCTCTGCCATATCAATACCGTCACCGCGCAATGATGAACGGTTGGTGGTACCGATGTTGGGTGAAAGATGCTGGCGTGACCAATACTTATTGGTCTTGAGAACCTTCTGGATGTTTGCGGCATATCCGCCGGTAGCTATGATGACACCCTTCTTGGCGTGAGCGGTAACCTCTGTGCCATCGGCCATCTTAGCCTTGACACCTGTCACGCGGCCGTTCTCGAATATCAGTTCATTGGCACTGGTCTCCCTCATCACACGGTTGTGCTTGCTGGCATTGTTGACCACTGCCAGAGGAGCCATGACGTATGAACCCCAGTTGCCTGAATAGCGCTCTGCAGTGCCGTCACCGTCAGCATCGGTAGTACAGCCGTTCATGGTGTTACCGCGATACCACAGGGCACCTACCAGAGTTGACTGGCTGTCACTGAAACCTACGCCCATCTCCATGAGCCAGGGCTTGAGCTGCTCACCTTCAACAACGAACTGCTTAACCAGGTCATAATCACCGTAAATCCACTCATCCTTGGCTGTGTTCTGACGCAGACCACCATAGTAGGTCTGGAAGATATGCAGGTTGGTGGTTGAGAACAGCAGGAGCTGGTTCTCAGGCACGCCCTTCTGGAGTTGCGGCTCTGCATAGTCCAGATAAGCCTTTATCTCTTTCTTGAGCTCCTGCAGGGTTGAAAGATACTCCTGATGTACACCATGCTTGGAAAGTTCCTCAATATCACCGGCCACGAACTCATGATCCTTGTAGTATGATGCATCAAACGGAGCCTCACTCCAGCCATATATCACCTTGAGATCATTTACGCAACCCACTGTGGCACGGACCTTATTATGCATCCTGCCGTCAAATCCCTTGGCGCTAGTGGCTTTAGGATTATTGATGTCCCATACCAGACTGTGGTCAACAGACTGATATACACCGCCCGATACAAGTGTATTACCACCCAGCTCAGCGTTCTTCTCAATGATAAGGACAGTGCTTCCGTCCTGGGCAGCCTGTGCCGCAGCGCAGAGGCCTGCACCACCGCCACCTACTACCACAACATCCCAGGTATCCTCAATGGGAGCACTCGGTGTACTTTTTATTGTATTATCAATAAAGGCTTTACGATTGGTTACGCCAGCCTGATCGGCAGCATCCAGAACAGCCTCCTTAAGACCGAAGCTTGACATTGTGGCGCCCGATACGGCATCCACATTAAGACCGTTTGCAGCAATAATCTTAGCCGGAAGTGTCTGTAGAGCCACATCACCCACATGAGCGGTCTCACGCTGCTGTCCTACGCGGATATCGGTAATACCTGTCTCACTGAAAGTGACACGGGCCTGAACCTGGCCGCCGTAACCCTTACCACTGCCGGTATATGTGCCGGGAGTGAAACTTAGGGCTGCGTTCTTGGCGGGAACCGGTTTCTCGCCACGGGCCTGTGCAAGAGCCATATCCACAGCCTTCTTTACGGCATCCGATGAGTATGTGGCGCCTGTAACGCCGTCAACATCGGTGCTCTGAGCCTCAATTATAGGCTTAATAAGCGAAGAATACGGTGTAGTGTACTGTGCGTACGTAGAACCGTTGTCCTTAATGTCAATTGAAGAAATCTTATGACCCTTGATGGTCACAGTAGCAGTAATGGTACTCTCCACGTTAAGGGCATCGGCAGTATATTTGCCGTTTACCAACTGAGTACCGTCAGCAGGTGCACCACCTCCGCAGGCAGCCACCAACAATCCTAATGCGGAAAAACAAACTCCAGATAATCTCATTTTATTTCAACTATTAAACTATTCAAATCAATTGAGAGTTAATACACGCACCGCATGGCTAATTCTCAATTTTCAATTCTCAATTCTCAATTTGTCAATGGCCCATGGCCATTGCAATCCCGTGGTCTACGCCGCTGAATCCCATAAAGGCCAGAGCCAGCAGGCCTGCGGTGATAAGCGCGATAGCCATGCCCTCCATGCTCTTGGGAACCTTGACCTTGGCCAGCTGCTCACGTATGCCGGCAAATATTATCAGTGCAATGGCAAAACCTATTGAGGTTGCTATTGCGTAAACCACTCCTGTCAGGAGATTCGGTTCAAGTCCCTGTGCATTATATGTGGCGTTGGCCACCAGGATTGATACGCCTAAGATGCAGCAGTTAGTGGTGATAAGCGGCAGGAAAATACCCAGTGCCTGATAGAGTGAAGGTGAAACCTTCTTGAGTATCATCTCAAGCATCTGAACCAGACCGGCTATCACAAGGATGAACACTATCGTCTGCAGATAACCCAGTTCCAACGGATTAAGCACCCAGTTCTGGAGAGCGTATGTAACTATCACAGCTACCGTGAGCACGAATGTCACAGCCACGCCCATGCCGGCAGCAGTATTGATCTTCTTGGAGACACCCAGGAACGGGCAGATGCCCAGGAACTGGGATAATACTATATTATTGACGAATATAGCCGAGATAAATATCAGAAAGTATTCCATAGTGTTCAGGCTTTACGGTTCTTTACTGAATTGACAATAGCCATAAGCAGGCCAAGAGAAATGAATGCACCGGGAGCAAGTACAAACACCAGCATATTCATTGACTCGGGTAATATGCGGTAGCCGAATACGACACCGTTACCCAGCAGCTCACGTACAAATCCAAGCAGTGTAAGAGCCAGAGTGAATCCGATGCCTATGCCGATGCCGTCACAGATTGATGCCAGCACGTTGTTCTTGGCAGCAAACGCCTCAGCACGTCCCAGGATAATGCAGTTCACAACAATCAGAGGGATGAAAATACCCAGTGTCTTGTAAAGGTCCGGCACATACGCCTGCATGAGCATCTGGAGCAGAGTCACGAATGATGCTATAACCACTATATAACAAGGTATCCTCACACCGTCAGGAATGATGTTCTTAAGAAGTGATATGAACGTATTGGAACATATCAGCACGAACATTGTGGCAACACCCATTCCCAATCCGTTTACAGCCGATGTGGTTGTAGCCAGAGTAGGACACATTCCGAGCAGGAGAACAAACGTAGGGTTCTCCTTGACTATTCCGTTTATTATTGTCTTGAAGTAGTTCATCGCTGCAAATGTTTAGTTCTGTGATGAGGCTCCGCTCACGGCATCGGCGGCGGTATATCCGAATACGGCCTTGTATGCGGCATTCACGGCACGCAGGAAAGCCTTTGACGTGATTGTTGAAGCTGTAATGGCATCAACATCACCACCATCCTTGCTTACAATCATCATATCATCACCGGGATTCATTCCGATGATATTATGATTACCCGGTTTACCGGGAGCACCCAGCAACACGGTGGTAACGGTTGATTGCTCCTTAACCTCACCGCTCTTCTGGCGGAACCAGCCGTTAGCCTGGGCGCCAAGACCGGGAGTCTCACTGTGCTCAAGCACCTCATACCCCAGGATAACTCCCTCAGGATCAAAGCCTACCATAATCTTTAAGGCACCACCGAATCCGTTCTTGTCAGTTGACTCAACAGCGGTACCAATAAGGTTATCACTCATGTCATACACGTTGTGGAATATGAAACCGTCACTCTCAGTAGGCTCCTCCACACGGAACTCGATATCACGGTCACCCAGGATTACACTCTTGATGCCGTTCTCTATTGCCTGATTGTTTATCTGCTCAATGGGACCTGACGTCACATTGTTCACCCAAGCCAGCAGACCGCCTGCCACAACGGCAATCACGGTCAGTACAATGGCCATATTAACTATGTTTGATTCAAGTTTCTTCATTTTACAGCCTCCCCGAAACGTTTAGGTTTGCACCAGTTGTTGATAAGCGGAGTGACGGCGTTCATCAGAAGTATTGCAAACGACATACCCTCCGGATATGAACCGAAATATCTGATGATCACTGTCAGGAAACCTATTCCTATACCGTACCACACCATGCCCTTGTGAGTCATGGGCGATGTCACATAATCAGTAGCCATGAATATGGCACCCAGCATCAGACCTCCTGAACACAGGTGATAAAGCGGATTGACGTAGAGCACCGGATTGATGAACCACATAAGGCCGGTAAGAACACCCACAGTAGCCAGGATTGAAACCGGAATATGCCAGGTAATAACCTTGGTGCAAAGCAGGACAACAAATCCAACCAGCAGCAACAGGGCGCTCACCTCACCTATGCATCCGCCTACGTTACCTATAAAGAGGTTGCCCAAACTGGGCAACTGGTCAGCAGCTGCGGTATTGCCGCCTGCAATCTGACCGATAAGATTCAAAGGAGTTGCACCGGTCTCAGCATCGATGTAAGATGTAGCCAGACCGGCAGGAACAGGCCATGACGTCATCTTGGCCGGGAATGATATGAGCAGGAACACACGGCCCACAAGCGCAGGGTTGAACGGGTTGTTACCCAGACCGCCGAACGCCATCTTGCCAATTCCTATAGCCACCAGTGCACCCACCACAATCATATAAAGAGGTATGTTGGACGGCAGGTTGAATGCCAGCAGGAAACCTGTTATTACAGCCGACAGGTCACCGAGCGTTGACGGTCTCTTAAGAATGAACTTTGTAATGGACCACTCAAAAAAGAGACAGGACAACACTGATGTGGCAGTCACAATCAGCGCGCCCACTCCGAATACAAAGAATGATGCAATGAGTACTGGCATGAGAGCCCAAATCACCCAACGCATGTTTCTCTCTATGGTATCACCGCAATGTACGTGCGGCGATGTTGTTATATGCAGTTTCTGAGCCATAATTCCTTAATTCTTAGCGTTACGTGCACGGATTATTCCGCCTACCCTGTTCTTGGCCAGACGTACCCAGTCAAGCAGAGGCCTGCGTGAGGGGCAGGTGCTCTGGCAGCATCCGCACTCAATGCAACTCATTATCCAGTTCTCCTCAGCGCACTCCCAATCACCAGATTCTGATGCGGCAGCAAGCAGATAAGGCTCCAGCCCCATGGGGCAGGCCTGTACGCACTTGGCACAGCGAATGCAGTTACGCTCCTCCCGGCGTGCGGCCTCACTCTCAGGAATCATCAATATTCCCGATGTGCCCTTGACCACCGGAGCGGTCTCATCCAGCAGCGGACGTCCCATCATGGGACCGCCTGAGATCAGCTTGCCGGTATCATCAGGCATACCGCCGGCATATTCCACAAGCTGGCTTACCGGAGTACCCATCCTGACCTTGAGGTTGCACGGGTTCTTTACACTCTTGCCCGTTACGGTGACAATCCTCTCAATCAGAGGCTTGTTCTTCATAACGGCCTCATAGATGGCAAACACCGTACCTACGTTCTGAACCACGCAGCCCACATTGGCAGGAAGTGCAGGAGGTGGCGGTACCTGACGGCCGGTGACAGCCTCGATGAGCTGTTTTTCACCTCCCTGCGGATATTTCATCTGCAGAGGCATAACCTCAATGCCACTTACCATTGACAGCTTTGAATTCATCAGTTCAATGGCATCCTGTTTATTGGTCTCAACGCCTATCACAGCACGGTCTATACCCAGAACCTTAAGGATCAGCTTTATACCTACTATTATCTCATCAGGATGTTCCAGCATGAGACGGTGATCGGCCGTAAGATAAGGCTCGCACTCTACAGCATTGATTATAAGGGTATCTATTGTGCAGTCCTTGGGAGGAGAGAGCTTGACATGCGTAGGGAAACAGGCACCGCCCATACCTACTACACCGGAATTCTTGATACGTTCTATTATCTCCTCACGTGACAGGTTATTCTGAAGCAGAAGCGTGTCAGTACGGTCTATTGACGGTTCCCACTCATCGCCCTCCACATCTATGAATATGGCCGGTTTGCGCAGGCCGCTGGCATCAACTACAGAGTCTATCTTGGCCACTTTGCCGGAGACCGATGAATGTATCGATGCCGACATGAAACCGCCCGGCTCAGCTATCTTGGTTCCTACGCGTACAGTATCACCTTTCTGCACGCATGGTACAGCCGGCGCTCCTATATGCTGCGACAGCGGGAAGACAGCCTGCTTGGGCAAAGCAAGAGTCTCTATCTTCCTGTCAGCCGTAAGCTTGTTGGGCTGAGGGTGTACACCACCTATTGTGAAAGTATTCATAATACCTTAATTGTTTTCTGTTGATTCTGTTTTTTCCTTCTTGGGCGGGAAGTTCACGGCCACGATTGAATGCTGCGGACACTCGTCAACGCACTTGCGGCACAGACGGCACTTATCCGGATCAATGTATGCCAGGTTATTCTCAAGCGTGATGGCCTCAAACGCACAGGCCTTTACGCACTTGCCGCAACCGATGCAGGCCACGGCGCAAGCCTTCTTGGCTACCGGGCCCTTATCCCTGTTAACGCAACTTACATAAACCCTGCGGTCCAGCTTGTTTCTGTTACGCAGTTCTATTACGCTGCGCGGACAGGCCTTGACACAGGCTCCGCAAGCAGTACATTTTTCCTGGTCAACTACAGGCAGACCGGTCTCAGCATCCATGCTGATTGCATCGAACTTACAAGCTTTAACGCAGTCTCCACAGCCTAAGCAGCCGTAAAAACAGCCCGTATCACCACCGTTCATCAAGGCAGCCGCAGCGCAACTTACGGCACCGTCATAAATGCCGGTCCTGGGCCTGTTTCCACACGAGCCGTTGCACTTGACAACGGCAATCTTCTCAACTCCCAGCTCAACAGTATGGCCGGCAATGGCAGCAACATGCTGCATCACCTCTTTCTTACATGCTGAGCACTTGAGCCCGTCCATGGATTCGCTCTTTACGCAAGCCTCGGCAAAAGCGGCACATCCGGGGAATCCGCATCCTCCGCAATTGGCGCTTGGCAAAAGATCGATAATCCGGGCCACCCTGGGGTCCTCCTCAACCTTGAATTTTCTTGATACGGCATACAGTACCAGACTAATTACAAGTCCGGTAAGGCCAAGTACAAGAACGGCAGTCAAAATAAACGTCATATCCTGTTTACTCTATTATTCTGAATTGGAAATCTTTCTTTATCCTGTCACGAAACAAAAACAGCACCAAGTAATATGGAACCAGTATGCCAAGCGCCGCCATCGCCGCCACCTTCTCGCTGCCTGCAACCGCCATTGCCGTAACCAATGCGGCCAACAAAAGCACCAAAGGCAGCCCGAAAGCAAAAGTCACGGCTTTGAGCCCCAGACTCTCTGCACCGGCCACCGTCACCGTCTGCCCTACATCAAAACTGCCGGCATCAGCGCAATGCACCTCAACCAGCTTATCCTTTGACTCGGCAGCATGGCAAATGCTCCTTGCCTGACACCCTCCACAAGCCGATGACTGGGTAATGCGGACTATAACGTCCTGACCCTCAATGGAGTCAATTACCCCTTCATGCCTTATGTCCGTGCCCATATTGTCCCTAGGTCCGTTTAATCTTACAAATATAAGACATTTCCTTTTTCCAAATGCATTAATTCCACATTTTTGTTTTTAAAATGTGTTATGGGGAAAACTTGCAATACCCATTATTCAAACATATCGGAATCTATACGTATATTTGAATCCCAAAAGCTAACCTGAATTAATCCTAAACAAATAAATATGAAAAAAATCCTTATTCTTTCATGCCTTCTGGCTGTTTCAGCAATGCCGGTTGTCGGCCAAGACTACGAATATCCGTTCCAGAATCCTAAACTGTCATTTGACAAAAGGACAGACAACCTGCTTTCGCTGCTCACCCCTGAAGAAAAGATCGGGCTCATGATGAACGGCTCCATTTCAATAGACCGTCTTGATATCCCCGCATATAACTGGTGGAATGAAGCCTGTCATGGAATCTGCTATGATGACGTAACAGTCTTCCCGCAGGTAATTGCCCTGGGTGCAACTTTTGATGCGCCACAGCAGTATGAGATTTATAGCGCCGTATCCGATGAGGCCCGTGCCGTATGGAACACCACGAACCACCATCAGCTGGGCGTAACACAGCCCAACGGCAGCATCTGGCATAACGGACTCTCTTTCTGGTGCCCCAATGTAAACATCTTCCGTGATCCCCGTTGGGGACGCGGCCAGGAGACTCCCGGTGAGGACCCCTATCTGAATGCCGTGATGGGAACCCAGACCGTAAAGGGCATGCAGGGAAATGATGATAAATACTATAAGCTGCATTCATGTGCCAAGCACTATGCAGTTCACAGCGGCCCCGAGCCCCTGCGTCATCAGTTTGATGTAACCGTATCAGGCCGTGACCTTTGGGAGACCTACCTGCCAGCCTTCAAGAGCCTTGTTCTGGACGGCAATGTTCAGGAGGTGATGTGCGCATATCACCGTTACGAGGGTGACCCCTGCTGCGCCAGCGACCGTCTGCTGCAGGACATACTCCGCAACAAATGGGATTACAAAGGTCTGGTCGTAACCGACTGCGGTGCCATAGGTGACTTCTTCAACGCCCGCCAGCACGGCACTCACGAGGATGCCGCAAGTGCATCGGCCGACGCCGTTCTCTCAGGTGCGGATATTGAGTGCGGTACCAGTTACCGTTCTCTTACCCAAGCCATTTCAAAAGGTCTGATAACTGAGGCCGACATTGACGTGAGCGTACGCCGTATCCTCAAGGCCCGTTTTGAACTGGGTATGTTTGATCCCGCCGAGGATCTGCCATGGGCTAACCTGGGACTTGATGACCTGAGCAGTCCTGCACATACCGCCCTTGCAAGCAAGGCAGCCCACGAGGCTATCGTACTGCTCAAGAACAGCAACAACATCCTGCCCCTCAAGAAGGATATCACCATTGCAGTTGTAGGCCCCAATGCCGATGACGCACGCGTTATCCTGGGCAACTACAACGGTTATCCGTCAGCTGCCAACACCAAGACCATCCTGGACGGTATCCGTGAGGCCGCTCCCGGTGCAAAGATCATCTACGAGAAGGGTTGCGACCTGAACGTTCCTTATATCACAAAGCATTATGTATCAGAGATCAACGGAGGCAAGGGTCTGCATGCCGAGTACTACAATACTCTTGACTGGACCGGTGCAGTAGCAGCCAAGGTTGACTACGACGAACCTCTGAGTCTGAACACCACATCACCCGCTCTGGCACATGAGGATTGCCCCTGGGCTGATGGCGTTAACATGACCGGATTCTCAGCCAAGTACACTGGCAGCTTTACTGCCGATTATACCGGCGAGATGGTTTACAACGTACGCGGAAGCTCACGCTACAATTTTATCCTGAACGGTGACACCATTGCCAAGAATGCCGGTCAGGGCGGTGGCCGTGGCGGATTCGGCGGCGGATTCGGCGGATTTGGCGGCGGCCGCGGTGCTGCATCAACCACATTCCAGGTTGAGGCAGGCAAGACCTACAACATCTACATTGACCTGGTACAGCCCGAGGCCCGTTCAGCATCATTCTCATTCGATATCTACAGCCGCGGTCCGGTTGACTTTGCAAGCGTTGTAAAGAAGATTGCTCCGGCTGATGTAATCATTATGGTAAGCGGTATTTCATCGGACATTGAGGGTGAAGGTCATGACCGTTCAGAGATTGAGCTTCCAGAGATCCAGCAGCAGTTGCTTTCTGAACTTGACGCTACCGGCAAGCCCGTCGTTCTGGTCAATGTATCAGGCAGTGCAATGGGATTCGGGAATGTAGAGAGCAAGTATGATGCCCTTATCCAGGCATGGTACGGCGGTCAGGCTTGCGGTGAGGCCGTTGGTGATGTCCTGTTCGGTAACTACAACCCCGCTGGACGTCTGCCGGTTACATTCTATGCTTCAACTGACCAGCTCCCTGATTTTCAGGATTATTCCATGAATAACCGCACCTACCGTTACTTCAAGGGACAGCCTCTGTATGCTTTCGGTTACGGACTGAGCTACACCACCTTCAGTTACGGCAAGGCCAAGAAATCAGGCAAGGCACAGAACATGACCATTACCGTTCCTGTTACAAACACCGGTAAGATAGACGGCGATGAGGTAATTCAGGTTTACGTTAAGGCTCTTGATGATGCCAGCGCTCCCATCAAGTCACTGGCCGGATTTGCCCGTGTAAACATACCTGCAGGCAAGACACAGACCGTAAAAGTTGAGCTAAACAAGGAGGCTTTCAGTTTCTATGACGAGGCTACTGACGGACTCAAGTTCCGTCCGGGACGTTACAGAATCATGTATGGAGGCTCATCACTTGACTCTGACCTTAAGAGCATTGACTTAACTGTCAAAAAATAAAAATAATAGACAGGATGTAGAGTGCATTGTTTTTTTTACTACCTTTGCGCCGCCGTTACGGGATAACGGCTATTCAAATCATTTATAAATTCAATAAAAACAACAACTTATGGCAGCAAAAATCAGATTGCAGAGAAGAGGCCACAAAGGCTACGCTTTCTATTCAATCGTAATTGCAGACTC
>DBYQ01000048.1:26477-37679 GCA_002310015.1 Bacteroidales bacterium UBA1182 | reverse complement strand
TGGGTAAACGTAGGCGCACAGCCCACTGATACCGCACGTAACATTCTGTCACGCGAGGGTGTGTATCTTATGAAACACCTCCAGGGTGGCGTTAAGAAAGGCGCTTTTGATGAGGCAGCAGCTCAGGCTAAATTCGATGCTTGGAAACAAGCTAAGGAAAGTGCACTGAAGGCCATCACCGTTAAGGATGAGCAGGCCAAGAAGGCTGATGCCAAGGCTAAACTGGAAGCAGAGAAGAAGGTTAACGAGGCAATTGCCGAAAAGGTAGCCACCAAGAAGGCTGAGGCCAAGGCCGCAGCTGACGCAGCAGCCGCTGAGGCAGCAGCAGAGGAAGCAGCAGCTGAATCAACTGAAGCTCCCGCTGAGGAGGCAGCTCCCGCCGTAGAGGAGGCACCTGCAGAAGCTTGACGCAACACTTCAGTGTCATTCAGACCAACAAATGCCGGACAGTTTAACAGCTGTCCGGTTTTTTTTGACACAGGGAACTGATCCTATTGTGTCATTTTTTTACCTTTGCAAAAAACCTTATTGTATTATGAGAAAACTTACCTTAATAATCCTGGCATTCGGAATCATGGCCGGTTGCGGCAAATCAGTCAGCAAACATGAGCCCTCCATCCCACGCGATGCCGCCATTGAGAAGAAAGTCAAGTCACAACTCTCCAAGATGACATTGGATGACAAGATCGGGCAGATGCTCCAACTGGAGCTCAGCACCATGGGATCGGCCCGACGCGGAGAGAGTTCATTTGCCGTCAATGAAACCCTCATGGACTCACTCATCGGTAAATACCGTACCGGTTCCGTACTTAACACACCGGGCCGCGCCGTCAAGGCCGAGCACTGGTACCGTATTATCAGCGACATACAGAAGAAATCACTTGAAACCATCGGTATTCCATGCATATACGGACTGGATCAGAATCACGGCGCTTCATATGTGAGCGATGCAGTCATATTCCCCCAGCCCATCAACCTGGCTGCAAGCTTCAACACCGACCTGGCATTTGATATGGGCCAGGTTACCGCCTATGAGAGCCGCACCGCCAACTGCCCATGGGTATTCAATCCCGTTCTGGATCTGGGACGTGACCCGCGCTGGCCGCGTATCTACGAGAGCTTCGGTGAGGACGCAATAGTAAACTCACGCATGGTTGAGAAAGAGATCCTGGGTTATCAGGGTGCTGACCCCAACCATCTGAGCCCCTATAATGTAGCAGCATGCGTAAAGCACTACTTTGCATACGGTGCCCCCTTCACGGGCAAGGACCGCACACCGGCCTACATATCGCCAGCCATGCTCCGCGAGAAGTATTTTGCACCCTTCAAAGCCGCCATTGAGGCCGGTGCGCTGAGCGTGATGGTCAATTCAAGCAGCATAAACGGAGTACCTGTCCATGCCAGCTATGAGTACCTTACCAAGTGGCTCAAGGAGGACCTTAACTGGGACGGAATGATTGTCACTGACTGGTCGGACATCAACAATCTCTACACCCGTGAGAAGGTGGCTGTCGATAAGAAAGACGCCATCCGCATAGCCATAAACGCAGGTATTGACATGAGCATGGATCCCTACAGCGTGGATTTCTGCATCTACCTTAAGGAACTTGTTGAGGAAGGCAAGGTAAGCATGGAGCGCATTGACGATGCCGTAAGCCGTATCCTGCGCCTCAAATACCGTCTGGGTCTGTTTGACAACCCCAACACCGGCGACAAGGGATACGATAAGTTCGCTTCAAAGGAGTTTGAGCAGAAAGCATATAACGCCGCCCTTGAGAGTGAGGTGCTCCTTAAGAACCAGGGCGGAATACTGCCGCTTGCCAAGGGAACCAAGATACTCATCACCGGCCCCAACGCCAATCAGATGCGCTGCCTGGACGGTGGATGGAGCTACAGCTGGCAGGGATCCGGCAACGAGGACATAACCGCCCCGTACAACACCATCTATGAGGCTTTCTGCAACAAGTTCGGTGCCGATAACATCATCCTTGAAAAAGGTGTCAGCTATAATGAGCGCGGTGAATACTATATGGAGAACCGCCCGGAGATTGACAAAGCCGTTGCCGCTGCCCGTAAGGCCGATGTCATCGTAGCCTGCATAGGTGAGAACAGCTACTGCGAGACTCCCGGTAACCTTACAGACCTGTGGCTCTCAGAGAACCAGCGCAACCTGGTCAAGGCACTGGCCGCTACCGGCAAGCCTGTTATCCTGGTGCTCAATGAAGGCCGCCCACGCCTTATCACAGACATCGAGCCGCTTGCCAAAGCTGTCATTGACATATTCCTGCCCGGCAACTACGGTGCCGATGCACTTGTTGACCTCATTGCCGGTGATGCCAATTTCTCGGCCCGCATGCCCTACACCTATCCGCGTGAGATCAACTCGCTGGCCAACTATGACTACAAGACCAGTGAGGAGGTGGGCACCATGCAGGGCGCATACAACTATGACGCCAAGGTATCGCTGCTGTGGCCCTTCGGCTACGGTCTCAGCTACACCACCTTTGATTACTACAACCTCAAGGTTGACCGCAGTGAATTCACATCGGATGATGTACTGACCGTATCTGTCGATATCCGCAACACCGGTTCCGTAGCCGGTAAGGAGGCCGTTCTGCTCTATACCAGCGACCTGGTTGCATCAGTCATACCGGACAACAAGCGTCTGCGCGATTTCACCAAGATAGAGCTTAAACCGGGTGAGAGCCGCACCGTCACATTCAGCCTGAAAGCCACTGACCTGGCATTCGTAAGCGCTGACGGCAGCCAGTGGATGCTTGAGGAGGGTGATTTCCTTATTAGGGCAGGCCGTCTGTCAGTACCGGTAAGATGCACCAAGACCACAGTCTGGCCCATACCATAAAAATGAGCAAACTCCTTTTTTCTCCTCTCGACTTGCACTATCTTTGCGGCCGTTATGGGAAAGTTCAAATCATTCTTAGAGAGAAAGAACATTGTAGTGTCCGGAAAACGCTACGGTGTTGATGCGCTTGGCGCTATGGCGCAAGGTCTTTTTGCGTCACTTCTGATAGGTACAATCATTGCTACTATAGGTGAACAGGCCGGTTTGCAGTGGCTTGTCGATATAGGCGGATTTGCCAAGAGCATGGCCGGACCGGCAATGGCTGCATCAATCGCATTCGCGCTGGGTACACCTAATCTGGTGCTGTTCTCAATGCTGGCCGTAGGTGCTGCAGCAAACAAACTGGGCGGTGCAGGAGGCCCGCTTGCAGTTTATGTTGTGACCATCTTTGCATCAGAGTTCGGCAAGGCCGTATCAAAAGAGACCAAGATTGATATTCTTGTAACACCGCTGGTAACCATTGCAGTCGGCATAGGACTCTCATATTGGTGGGCACCCGGAATCGGTTCTGCCGCCAGCAGTTTAGGAGAGGTAATCATGTGGGCCACCACCAAGCAGCCGTTCCTGATGGGTATCCTGGTTTCAGTAATAGTTGGTATGGCACTCACATTGCCTATCAGTTCGGCCGCTATCTGTGCCGCGCTGAGCCTGACCGGCCTGGCCGGAGGTGCCGCACTTGCAGGATGCTGCGCCCAGATGGTGGGATTTGCAGTTCTCAGTTTCCGTGAGAACCGCTGGAACGGTATCATATCACAGGGCCTTGGCACCAGCATGCTCCAGATGGGCAACATAGTCAAGAATCCCAGGATCTGGATTGCCCCCACCCTTGTATCGGCCATAACAGGCCCTATAGCAACCTGCCTGTTCAAGCTTGAGATGAACGGCCCCGCCATTGCATCGGGCATGGGCACATGCGGTCTTGTAGGTCCGATAGGCGTTTACACGGGTTGGATGCAGGAGGTTACCGCCGGTACCCGCGCCGCCATCACCGGAACAGACTGGATAGACCTTATAGCTATCAGCATCATAATTCCCGCCATCCTGACCATCATCATCGGCACGCTGATGCGCAAGGCAGGCTGGATCAAGGACGGTGACCTCAAACTTGACTAAAAGAAAGTCACTGATATAGAATCCATTGTTTTTTAAAAAAGTATACCTTTGTAACTGCAATTGGTTCTCTCCCTTGCATGGCCAGCTAACAGCCTGACCTTCAAGCCCAGAGAGATTAAAAGGGAATCGGGTGAAAATCCCGGACTGTCCCGCAGCTGTAAGTCGTATTTTACCGGCAAACAACATGCCACTGAGATACTTGGGAAGGCGTTTGCGACCGGACGACAAAGTCAGAAGACCTGCCTCTTGCAAGAGTCAACATATAGCACCCCGGGGATGGGCTGATGATTCGAAATGCAAGCTTTTAATCAAAAACACAGTAAATTGTGGTTGACTATGCTGTTATGCATGCCCGTGTGGCATGTCATGGCGCAGGATGTTGGGACCAGGTATAAACCGTCAAGTCTTGACAGTATTCAGCATTTGCAGGAAGTTATCATTATCTCTGAAGAGCCATCCCATACCATAGCCACATCTCAGACACTACATGGCAACGAGCTTCAGGCTCTGAGCACCACTACGGTGGCCGATGCACTTAAGTATTTTGCGGGCGTACAGATTAAGGATTACGGCGGGCTTGGAGGTCTCAAGACCATAAACGTACGGTCACTCGGAGCACAGCATGTAGGCGTCTATGTTGACGGAATACGCATATCCAATGCCCAGAACGGTACGGTGGACCTGGGAAAGTTTTCGCTGTCAACGATGGAGAGCGTATCGCTCTACAACGCCAACAAGCTTGACAACTGCCAGTCAGCATCAGAATATGCCTCAGGAGCAACCGTCTATTTGCGTACCCGCCGTCCCGTAAAAGACTCATTGGATATACAGTTACGCCGTGCATCATTCTCCACTTGGATGGCAAAAGCCAATGCCCAGTTTGAGAGAAACGGATGGAGCGGATTCATCGATGGTGAGTGGACCGACTCACGTGGTGACTATCCATTCAGATACCACTCGGAGTTTGAAGACACCGTTGGACGCCGCACCAACAGCGATATCCGTTACGGACGCATTGAAGGAGCCTTGTTCAAGGATGGGTTCTCATCACATATCTATTATTATGACAGCGAGCGTGGGTGTCCGGGCGGCATCGTGCGACGGCTGAGCAACAAGTATGTCAACGTGGGCCGCGAATGGGACCGTGACTTCTTCATACAAGCCTCGTATCAGAATCAGTTCCTGGAAAATCATCACGTAAAACTTAATGCCAAGTACGCCAGTGAATATCTGCGCTACTGCACTGACTATCCCGAGAACCAGAACACCGCACGTGTGGACAATCATTATCATCAGCAGGATGGCTACGGAGCAATCAGCTACGCATTTATGCCTTGGCCGTGGCTGTCGTTATCAGCAAGCTACGATATTCGCTACAGCAAGCTGGAGGCTGACCTTAAGAGGTTCGATGATGTAGTACGCATTGACCAGAAACAGGTGATGGCGGTACGGGCCGATTGGCATGGCCTGCAGTTTGCGGCCTCATTGTTGCATCAGCATTACAACGATAAGACATTTGCAAATGTGGGTGCCGCCGATCCGTTGGACCGCTGGACACCGGCTATCTCATCAGCCTATACAATAGCAGGACTGACGCTCAGAGCCTGGTACAAGACCATCTTCCGTGCTCCTACGCTTAACGACCTGTACTATACTCAGGTGGGCAACCGTAACCTGAAACCCGAATACACCAAACAGCTGGATCTGGGACTGGAATACCACTTTGACTCGCCTCATTGGAACGCATCACTGCAAGCAGACGTCTATCAGAACAAGATAGAAAACCGCATAGTATGCCTGCCCCTGAAAGGAACCTATACATGGTCCATGATGAACTACGGCTATACCTTCTGCCGGGGACTCAACGCCACTATACAAGGGCGTTATCACACTGAAGACTGGCATTTCTCACTGCTCAACTCCATCACCTGGCAGCGTGACGTAGACAGGACCGACCCAGAGGATGAGGATATGTATGACAAGCCCATCTGCTACTCACCTACTCTTTCAACAGGCGTTACCGCCATCTGTGGCTGGCGCTCGCTGCAGTTCACCACCTCATACCTCTACGTGGGTGAGCGTATGTGGAGCAAGGCTGACCCTGAGGATATTCTGGAGCCTTATCATAACATTGACATGAAGCTCACCTATACCCGTAACATCAAAAAGACTTCACTGGGCATCTGTCTTGAAGTGTGCGATGTTCTGGATGAACAATACGAACATCTGCCGCGCTACCCTATGCCCGGCCGTAACTATAAACTGACACTCTCTTTTGGAATATGAAAAGAATCATACTGATAATCCTTTGCACCATAACGGTAAACATACACGCTCAGGAACGCATCATTCTGCTGAACGAGGGGATGTGGCAAGCTGACAACGGCCGCATGAGCTACTTCGAGTACGGACAGGTGGTGAGTAACCAATGGTTCCGTGACAAAAACGGTTATAAGCTTGGTGACACGCCAAATGACATAATACAGATTAGTGACAGCCTCATCGCCATAGCCATTAACTGGTCAAACATAATCCAGTTCATAACCCCCGAAGGAAAAGCTGTAGCTGCAACCGAGGACATCCCCAACAACCGCAGGCTTTGCACTGACGGTAAATATGTATATGTCAGCAGCTACGGGCATGAGTGTCTGACCACAAGCGGCTACAAGTTTTTCGATAAAGGTTTTGTGGCAAAGATTGACATAAACAGTTTCAGGACCGTAGCAGCCTGCGAAGTGGGTTATGAACCGGAAGGCATTGCCTTCTATGACGGACACCTCTTTGTTGCCAACACAGGCGGATATGCGGCACAGGAAAATGACCATGACTATGAGACAACAGTAAGCATAATCAATGCCGCAACCATGGAGCTGGAAAAAAATGTCAATACCGGCATTCCCAATCTCTACGGAGAGATGTCACAGAGCGGACAATATCTCTGCATCAACTCGCCCGGCGACTACTATGAGATACCCGCCTGCGGTCTTATCCTGGATTGTGAGAAAGCCCTCAACGATGAAGATTGCTTTGTTGTATTTAACTATCCCGCAACATATAACACCACAACCTTGGACGGTAAATTCCTTGCGGTAGGCTCAAGTTACTCATATATCACAAGTGAATATGAGTTTTCAAGCCTTACCATTGACCCCCGGACAATGATTGAAACCCAAGGAGAAAGCGGGCTGACACAGACGTTGCCCGGCACATTAAGCTCAGATTTCTCAGAAATGATGCAACCCTACGGCATCTATGTGAATCCCTATACCGGATATATCTATGGGACCGATGCCGGATCGTTTGAAGGAGCAGGTTACCTCTATCAATGGACACCCGATGGTCAGCTGGTAGGCAAACACAAAGTATATGTTAACCCGGGACATTTCCTGGCCTTGCCACCGGACGGCTATTTTGACAATGTTGAAATGATCAGACATACAATGTTTGGCAACGGACATTCAGTATATGATTTCAGCGGCAGAGCAATCACAATTCCTGAATCGCCCAATGGAGGATGGCCACTGAAGCTATATATAAAAGACGGCAAGAAAATAATATTCAATCAATAACTATTTAAATTTCAATCAACAACAAGATGAAAAAATTTTTACTAAGCTTCATGACGTTGACATTGCTCGTAGCGGGCAATGCTTTTGCCACCCAGGTTGAGGTGACAATGAACGCCAAAAGTAAACTGATTAAGTCACTGGTAAATATGGATACCAATGACACTGTGGCTGTAGGTAACCCCACCAGCAACAAGTACACATTCGATGCAGCAGACGGCTCTTATCTGCTTACGGCTACAGATAAGGACACTCTGACTGAAAACGGAACCATTCAGCTTGACATCGATGCTGACCACACCGCTTTTGCTATCTTCTCACCCGAGATAACGGTTAAGAACAGCGGTTGGGTGTATGATACTGACTACACCTTTAACCTGAAGGTTACAACCAAAGAGGGTGCTGAGGTCAATACCACCATGGGTGAATACACTTCAGGAAAGAAGATGTTCCTGGTATTCAACGGTAACACCTACAGCTTGGAGATAGTTCCATCCGATGCCCGTTCAGCAGAAGGCTATCTCTCAGGTTACTACAGTGGTACTGTTACTTTCAACGCCTCCGTTAGCGCCGAGGCTCCAATGAGTGTTCCCTACTCTATCACCGTTCCTGCCGGAGCAAACCTGTTTGTAGGCACCAAGACCGCCCACTTTGTAAAGTTCAAGGAGGTTGCTCCCGTAAGCATTACCGATGGTGGTACGGTTTACAACTTCATACTGGCCGACAAGCAGGTATATAACTATCGTGTAACCCAGGAAGGCAAGTACACACAGGCTGGCATCTTCACCATGAGCACAGATGAGACAAAGCGTCCCGTTCTGACCTTTACTGATGATGACATGACGGCTAAAGACCCCAGGTTCATAGATCATGACGTAACTTCCAACAGCAAGTACAATGTGGGTGACCTGTTCCTTAACATCAATGCAGCCGGACATCTGCAGTTAGCCAACGTAGGTGATACCTTTGACATCCTGCCGATACGCAACTGGCAGCCTGTTGAGTCCATTACAGGTAACTACTTCATCGATCCCGACTATAACTTTACCGTTGTGAATCTGAACGGTGAGGAGGATTACTCCGTCGTAAAGGTTGAGGATGAATTGCTGACTGCAGTAGGCACAGGTACAGCCATCGTATTGGTTACCTATGATGCCATCCACCTTAATCAATACAGCGGTGCTACTAAGAAGGATTTTGTAGGCGGCGCTGACTGGGGCGCTATCTGGCCTGAGAATACAGGAGTCTTTGTAGTTACCGTAGGCGAGGCAGCAACAGACATCAAGTCTAACATGATCATCAACAAGGAGTATCTCACCAAAGCTGGTAATGTTGACACCAAGATGGCTATGGAGGCTCTCGATGCTGAATTCGATGTACTCTATTATCTCGATACCGAAGAAGGATTTGACTACACCTTCACCCCTGAAGGCGTTGCCTCCGTTACACTGGCCCGTCCCGTTATCGGAACCCGCATGGCCTCATATACAGGTTTCTCAGCCCAGGGCGTTAAAAACAATAACGACGGCAGCTATACCGTCCGCCTCACAGAAGGCCGTAATATAGTATGTCTGACTGACGCTGACGGCAAGAGTCTCTATCAGGTCATCACAGCCAAGCCCTGCCATCGTGACATCATTGTAGGCGGTAATGTCGTTTCAGGTGTTATGCCCGGCGATGCTGTTACCGTACAGTACAGCGGCCTCTATCATCCCGCCAACAAGATGGCTGGCATACACAACTTCAGCGCATTCCTCTCATATAAGAAAGCTTCTGATGGAATTACCGTAAAGAACGGAAAGGGCAACCAGTACGCAATGGCTGCTACCCCCGCCGCTCAGGCTGTTACCTTCACCGTTCCCGAGGACTGGACGGAGGCTACAATAGAACTTTCTGACGGCGTTATGGGTATCAGCGGCTTTGGCGACCCTGTAGGTAACCACCGTGCTACGTCCAAGACAACCGGTCGCGCTCCTAACTTCACTGCTATCTCACAGAGTGCCGTATTCGGTCGTGTTCCTGATGTGACACTGAAACTTAAGCAACCTGCCGCTATCGCCACTTTTGAGGAGATTGAAATTGGTGAAGAAGGACACATTAGTGTTTCTACAGAAGAGGATGATGAGCGCACAGAGTTTGTAAGCGGTGACTTTGAGTTCGCTACAGGCTGTATGAGCGACTGGGACTATTGGTACTGGTTTGGATATGCTAACCGCACAGAGACAAAATATGAGTCACTTGATGACCAGTGGAACAACATTGTCGGCGGTGGTTATGACGGATCTGCCAACTATGGTGTAGCCTATGCAGCTGCATTCAACGGTCCTTGCTATGTCAAACTGTCTGATGAGCCCGTAGTAGTTCCCGGCTTCTACATCACTAACAGCAGTTATGCATATAATTCAATGACTTATGGTGACGGCCTTGCCAAGAAGTTTGGTAAGGGTGACTGGTTCAAGCTCACCATTACAGGCTATGATGACGCTAACAAGGTAACAGGCACCAAGGAGTACTACCTGGCCGACCTGCGCGATCCCAAGAAGGCTTATATTATCAATGACTGGCGCTATGTTGATCTCTCTGGCCTTGGTGAAGTTTCCAAGATTGGTTTTGAGTTGTCCAGCAGTGACAATGGAGATTATGGCATGAACACTCCTGCATACTTCTGCTTTGACAACTTCGGTGCCAAGGGTAAAGAGGTTCTGCCTGAGAAGAATGTAGTATTACCTCTCGATGTTGCCACTTTTGAGGAGATTGAAATTGGTGAGGAGGGGCACATGAGTTACACCACAGAGGATGATGATGAGCGCACCGAGTTTGTAAGCGGTGACTTTGAGTTTGCTACAGGCTGCTACAGCGACTGGAAATCATGGTGGTTCTTTGGCTATGCCAACCACAAAGACAGCATATATGAATCACTTGACGACCAGTTTAAGAATATAGTAGGCGGCGGATATAACAACTCTGACAACTATGGTGTAGCCTATGCTGCATCATTCTATGGTCCTTGTGAGATAACTTTGCTTTCCGATCCTGTAGTTGTTCCCGGATTCTACATCACCAACAGCAGCTATGCATATAGCTCCATGACCTGTGGCGACAGCTTTGCCAAGAAGTTCGAGAAGGGTGACTGGTTCAAACTCACCATTACAGGCTATGATGAAAATGACGAAGTAACCGGCACCAAGGAGTACTACCTGGCAGATCTGCGTGATGAGACAACTGCTTACATCATCAAAGACTGGCGCTATGTTGACCTCTCCTGCCTTGGTAAAGTTGCAAAGATTGGCTTTGCACTCTCCAGCACCGACAATGGCGACTATGGCATGAACACTCCCGCCTATTTCTGCTTCGACAACTTCGGAGCAGAGGGTCAGGAGGTTCTGCCTGAGAAGAATGTTGACATCACCACAGACGTCACAGACATAAAGGATATTCAGGATACGATTCCGGAAATACACAACCTTGCAGGCCAGCCTCTGCAGGAGTTGCAGCCCGGTTTCAATATCGTGAACGGAAAGATAGTATTCAAGTAAGTTTCTTACAATCGTACTAAACAATAAAAGGAGGGCAACACCCTCCTTTTATTATTATACACAATAGGGACGGTTCCTTCTGTGTACCGATTCCTATCGCACAGAACTTTTTGGGGTATCGGTA
>DBYQ01000048.1:841-26357 GCA_002310015.1 Bacteroidales bacterium UBA1182 | reverse complement strand
ATACTGATACCCCAAAAAGTTCCCTAGAATAACTCACAAAGTACACAGAAGGAACCGTCCCTATTGTTTAGGCTAATTCTTCTTTTTGTTTCTATTGCTCAATTTGCCTGCAATGAAACTGATGAGGCATAGCACAACCACGATTATGGTTCTTGTTTTGGGATTTGAGGAAGTAGCTACTGTCAGGATTGCTCCAACGATGACACCCAACAGTATAACTACTGCTATCCATTTGGCTTTTGAGGATTTGTCAGATTCCATAGTGACTTATAGCATTTGAGGTTATTTATGATTCGGACTTGTCTGATTCCTGCTTATTCCACTTCTTCTTAGTGAGAACAATGACAATGATGATTATAGATAGTATGCCCTCAATGACAATGCATGTATGATCCACTTTAGGCTGATTGGGACCAAAAGAATTGTATAGCCAAACGCTTGAACAGATGCCGGCTGCAACAATAGAGATATTGAATATGAGCTGTATGGTTTTGGGGTTCATAACGGTTAGAAAAAAATTAGTTTCTGCAAATTAAGGCATTATCCGGAGATTCTGCAACTAAACCGGTCAAGATTCAGTTACCCGGTTATTATATCGTTATTTTCCGGAGCGTAGGGTAATCTCCATTATTACTGAATTATCATCATCTTTCACGCCCTCCACTCTTCCGGCATTGAGCAAGGGCTTCGAGACTTGCGGTGATTGCCCGGAGAAGGAAACTTGCTCCAAGGTCGGTGCCATTTGGCAGCACAATCCGCAGGCTAAGGATAATCTAGTTAAGTAGCTGCCGATGAAATTGAAACCGGATACGGTTATTTACACAATAGGGACGGTTACTACTGTGTACGTATTGCGTTGAGGACGGCCAGGACCGTGACGCCTACGTCGGCAAAGACGGCCATCCACATGGTGGCAAGGCCGGGGATGGCAAGCAGCAGTACCAGGACCTTGATTCCTATGGCGAACCAGATGTTCTGCTTGGCTATGCGGATGGTGCGGCGGGCAATCTGAATGGCCAGCGCAATCTTGGAGGGTTTGTCATCCATAAGTACAACATCGGCAGCCTCAATTGCGGCATCAGAGCCAAGTGCGCCCATTGCTATGCCTATATCAGCACGGGTAAGCACGGGAGCGTCATTTATGCCGTCACCCACGAATGCCAGTACTCCTTCTGGAAGCAGTTCCTCTACCATAGATACTTTGTCGGCAGGTAGCAGTTGGGCGTGATACTCATCTACCTTGAGTCTTGATGCCACAGCTGCTGCTACAGCCTCCTGGTCGCCAGTTAGCATCACGGTCTTGTTTATGGAGACACTCTTGAGATCAGCTACAGCCTGAGCAGAGTCTTCCTTGATTCGGTCTGATATCACTATGTGACCGGCATATTCACCATCAATTGCCACGTGGATTATTGTTCCCTCATGATGACACGGACGACACTCGGCTCCCACCTTTTCCATCAGTTTGATGTTACCCACAACTACACGCTTTCCGTTGACGTAAGCCAAAACTCCGTGTCCGGCAGTCTCCTCCACATCGGATATAACGCAGTCATCCTGCTCATCAGGATACGCGTTACGAAGTGCCATCGCAATGGGGTGGGTTGAATGACGCTCAACATGAGCAGCCAGATGCAGAAGTTCATTCTTGTCTATCACCTGCGGGTGCACTGCAGTCACCTCAAACACTCCCTCCGTCAGGGTTCCGGTCTTATCAAAAACGACTGTCTTTACACCGGCCAATTTATCTATAACATTAGAACCTTTGATAAGAATTCCTTTGCGTGACGCACCTCCCAGTCCGCCAAAAAATGTGAGCGGGACCGATATCACCAGCGCGCAGGGACATGATACAACCAGGAACAGCAGGCCTCGATAGATCCATGTTGCCCACTCTCCTGTGATCAGGCCTGGAATGACTGCCACAAATACTGCCAGTCCTACCACGATTGGAGTATATATTCTGGCAAATCGGGTTATGAAACTCTCACTACGGCTCTTACTGCTTGCAGCATTCTCTACCAGATCAAGAATCTTGGATACAGTTGACTCGGCAAATGCTTTGGTAGTGCACACTTTGATCAGTCCGTTCAGGTTTACGCAACCGGACAGTATTTCATCACCATTGTTTATGCTGCGAGGTACGCTCTCACCGGTAAGTGCTACCGTATCAAGGCTTGATGTTCCCTCTGTCACGATGCCGTCCATGGGCACTTTCTCACCCGGACGGATTACTATTATTTCACCTGTCTTTACGGTTTCAGGACTAACAGTGAGAAGTTCTCCATCACGCTCCACGTGTGCAATATCGGGACGTATATCCATCAGGTGCTCAATGGACTTGCGGCTTCGGCCTTCGGCCACCTCCTCAAACATCTCACCCACCTGGAAGAACAGCATTACGAATACAGCCTCGGCAAACTGCGTTTCTGCACCGGGCATGAATCCTATTGCTAATGCGCCTATCGTGGCCACACTCATTAGGAAATCTTCGTTCAATGCCTCACCATGAACAAGACCTTCAGCAGCCTCCTTAAGTGTTTCCCAGCCAACAACAAGATAAGGTACTATGAACAGAAGCAGATATTGCCAGTCCTGCCAATCGGTTTTACGTTCAATAACTGAAGCTGCAATAAGAAGCAAGATTGCAACAATGACCTTTACTATGCGGCCACGGCCCTCACCCTCCTCCTCTTCATGATGATGTTCGTGACGATCTTCGTGTAACATATAACGTTCTTCTTGATTTACGCTGCAAAGTTACACGGGAATCCTTGCAACCGGGTTGCATTTCTTATTATTAAAAAAGAACAGTTCAATTTATGTTATGAACCGTTCTCCTTTGAATAAAACCAAGAAGTTTCCTTCAGGTCACTTTTTAGAAGGTATTTTCAATACTGCATTATAAGCAGGTTTAGGTGTCAAATCACGATTGAACAACAGAGGATAGTTTGTCCTGTTAGGTATAGGATAACCGTTTTTCCAGGACATACCGTCATGCAAGCCCCACAAGGTTACGCGGTCTATCTTATCACGACGGTCATAGAAAATCTGCATCAGTTCGCGGTAACGGTCAGTCAGCTGAGCCTGAACATCGTCAGGAAGCCCTCTCTTATATGGATCCAGGAACACCTCAAACTCCTCTAACTGATAAAACGGCTCCTGCAGGGACTTGCCAATCACCTGCCCCTCTTTGGTCAACGGAAGCACATCCACATCCAGTTCGGTAATCATCACCTTCACGCCAAGTGCGGCAAATGTGTCTATGGCGGCCGTTATATACTCGTTCTTTGGAAAATTTAAACCCCAATGAGCCTGAATGCCTATGCCGTCTATCCTGATACCGTTCTTCTGGAGCATGCGGACCATACGCGCGATACCGTCACGTTTGGAGGGGCGCCACACATTGAAGTCGTTATAATAGAGCTCAGCGTTCGGGTCATACTGGCTGGCGAACTTGAATGCCAGACGTACCACCTCGTCACCGTCACCTCCGAAAGCATTAGTCCAAACAGTTTTGCGGTATGAACCGTCATTGTCAATAATCTCGTTCACGACATCCCATGCATCAATCTTGCCTGCGAAGTGGCCTGCCACTTTCTCTATATAGCTGCGCATGATCTCCACCATCTCATCGTGGGTGTTAGGAGTACCGTCCGGATGGTTGAAGAAGAAATCAGGCGTCTGGTTGTGCCAAACAAGAGTATGGCCGAGAGCCCACAGACCATTGTCCTTGGCGAATTGGACATAGCGGTCAGCAGCCTGGAAGTTCCATGTGTCAGGTCTTGGATGAAGGACTTCGGCCTTCAGGTCGTTTTCCGGTGAAATTGCATTGAAATTCTGAAGTATGAGTTCTGTGGCACGGGCATTACGTCCGCTGACAATCATTGAATTGACAGCACATCCCATCTTGAACGCGTCAGCGTATGCCTCCTTGAGCGTACTCTGTGAAAAAGCGGGGCATATTGCCATAGCCGCTGCAATAAACATGACTTTCTTCATAACACATTATTTATATTTATCGGATTTCTTTATGGTCTTACGTACCAGTTTGAGCAGTTTACTGGAGGGAACGGCCTTATCCTTGAGAGGAATCAGATACCAATCCACATTCCATGTCAAGCCATGACCGGGGGCTAGCGTCCTATACTCTCCCTGGCTCTCAAGCTCGATGTAAGTCTTGCCCTGATTCACATAAACCTGGATCTCCGCCTCATCAGGAGCCGGCTGAGAAAGGGAAAGGTCATCAAATTTCTTTATCATCAGCATTCCGTTGGCTGCATATGCCAGCCATCCCTTGCCGTCAGAATTGATTTTGCGGTTCTGGGGAGCTGACTCAAAACTGTACCATGATGCACCGGCCTCCCCCTTGAACGGGATGAGTCCCGCCGGGGTTATTCCTTCTACAGGGGCATCGAAGAAAATCACACCTTCGTCATCGGCTACCACACGGGAGATTTCCCATGGCGCCACCTTACGAGCCTCATCACCTTTGTTTATGATTGTATAGGAAACCCTGATGAAACGTCCCTTTGGCTCCGGAGCATACTGTTTGAGGATCTGGAACGGGAGTTTGCTCCCTATCTGGCTTGTCAGGAACAGCGAGGGATTCTCATCGCCGAAGGTGCGCTTGCAAAGATGCGATTCGTCGTTATATGCGGCTCGGTCAAACTCCGTAACAGGAGGCCAGTTCCATTCCTTCTGTGGACTGGTCCAGAACGTACTGCCATACTGGTTCGGCATCCTGGACTGCGAAAGCATCTCCTTGTCCCCCAATTTGTATGACATGATTTTTCCACCTTCCCCGGCACTGACTGTCATGGTGACATTCCGTGCCTTTATTTCAAATCCGGTTTCGGTTGAACCGCTTACTGTCTGTGCGTCAACCATACCTGATACTGCAACAGCCATAACAGCTGTTATAAGTCTGAACTTCATATTAATCTTTTGTTATCTGTTATCATTCAATACGGCAAATATAGTGAATTCCCAAATTCGTTATTATATTGGCAATTCCCTATTTGAACGAACCATACCAATCCTTCATAATGTAGAAGGCAGCCTTGCGTATGCCTCTGTCTGAAATCAGACCTTTGCGGTTGTAACCGTCCTGAATATCGGTTAACACACGACGCGGTGAACGGAAATCAGTCAGTATCCACGGCGTGCATCCGGACAACCCTTCCATATTCTCAAGCATCTTCACAGAGTGACGGTACAGGTCAGCCTGAAACTCTTCGGTCCAGCGCTGGTTCTCAGGTCCGTGATACCCCTGAAGGGCACCTCCTCCAAATTCGCTTATGAACACAGGCTTGTCTTCGGAGAACTCCCAATGCACACGGTCACACTTCTCAGGCAGGCCGTCATACCACCCCACATACTGGTTGAAGCTGAGCACATCCAAATATTTTGACATAGGGTCATCAAGTGTCATTACTCCACCTTGCAGTTCCTTCTTCTCCATTGCTGCGGCAACCAGACGGGTATCATCCATTGAACGCACCTTATCAGCCAGTTTGCGGAGGAACAAATTACGAGGTTCTGATATGGGAGTCTCGTTTGCTATAGACCAGATAATTATGTTAGTACGGTTCTTGTCACGCCCTATCATTGCATCAATCTGCTCCTGAGCCGTCTCAAGCGTGCCCTCATTTTCCCACTGGATAGTCCAGTAGCAAGGAATCTCGCTCCAAACCAGCA
The DNA here is from genome assembly GCA_002310015.1 of Bacteroidales bacterium UBA1182. Lineage (GTDB taxonomy): Bacteria > Bacteroidota > Bacteroidia > Bacteroidales > Bacteroidaceae > Colenecus. The sequence continues at coordinate 20,657 of DBYQ01000048.1, read as the reverse complement.
AACCCATCCTCTCTGCGGTACGTATCATATTCTCATTGTGCTGATAGTGTGCCAGGCGTACAAAATTGCAGTTCATCTCCTTGGCCCAGCCAAGCAGGATTGCAGCATCCTCCTTGCTCCAGGCACGTCCGGGACGCAAAGGAGCTTCCTCGTGGATGCTAATGCCGCGACAAAACAATTTGTTGCCGTTGAGATATATCTCCTTGCCACGAGTCTCGATAGTACGCAGGCCTATCTCATCCTCCACACAGTCTGAATCCGATGACAGCTTTACAGCGTATAGCTTGGGATTATCCGGGCTCCACAGGGTGGGCTTGCACTTGAACTCGAAAGTTCCGTATCCGTCAGCATCGGTACTCACCTGCTGTTTGACCTTGAGTTCCGGAATCTCTATTGTAACCGTGCTGTTACCGGCTCCATCCATCTGCACCCAACCGGCAACAATGTTCGAAGTGCCTTTCTTCAGTTGGATGAAATAATCGCGAATGAAGACCTTGGGGACTGATATCACATTGACCTGACGAGTTATTCCACCATAGTTGTGCCAGTCTGTATTCACGGTGGGCACACCCTCAAGGCGACGGCGGTTGTCAACCTTGAGGATAAGTGTGTTGGTTCCGTCCTGGACCCTGTCGGTAATCTCAATGTTGAAAGGAGAGAAACCGCCCTCATGTACACCGATCTTGCGTCCGTTAAGATAGACCTGACACTCATAGTTCACGGCATCGAAATGTATGAAACGGCGCTTGCCTGCATCAGGATGACATTCAAACTGACGGCGGTACCATATATTTCCCTCAAAATTTAGAAGATCCTCTTTCTGGGTGTTCCAGTCACCGGGCACATGCAGCGTGGGAGCTGTATCAAAATTGTACTCCACGAGATCCTCAGGACGGTTCGCATGTGCATCCCTGAACCATCCGTTACGGTCCTCGTCCATACGGTAGTTATAAAATCCGAGTTCATACAGGTCAAGAATATACTTCCATGTCCCGTCCAGACTCTGTAACTCACGTCCCGGCACATTCTGTATTAGCGGATAAATGTTACTGCTATTTGAAGCCGAAGCTAATGAACACAATGTCAGACCCAGACTGGCAAAAAAAAGAATTCGTCTCATAAAAATAAGTTGCGATTAGGTTGAAGGCACGAATCTACATTTTTTTTTGTATTCTTGCAAAAGATAAAGTGAATCTGTTCCAACAAGTTTCCATAAAGATGAGAAACAGGATATACGCAGCCATTGACCTCAAGTCTTTCTACGCTTCCGTAGAGTGTGTGGATCGTGGACTTGATCCGCTTAACACCAATCTTGTTGTGGCTGATGCCTCGCGCACCGACAAGACCATCTGTCTGGCGGTATCACCATCGCTCAAGACATACGGCATAGGCGGCCGGGCAAGGCTGTTTGAGGTGGTTCAGCGTGTGAGGCAGATAAACAGTGAACGACGCCGCAACGCTCCCGGCCGCAAACTCGGCGAACCGGAAACCGACAACCGGAAAGTTCAGTCAGACCCGTCGGTTGCCCTCGGTTACATAACAGCCACACCCCAGATGGCGCACTATATGGAGGTAAGTAGCCGCATTTATTCAATATATCTGAAATACGTTGCACCTGAAGACATTCATGTCTATTCAATTGATGAGGTTCTCATAGACCTGACCGACTACCTCAGGATGCGTGCTTGCACCGCCCATGAACTGACCATGCTCATGATTCGCAACGTACTGTCAGAGACAGGTATAACCGCCACGTCAGGTATCGGTACCAACCTTTATCTGGCCAAGGTGGCAATGGACATCATGGCCAAGCACGTAGAACCCGACAAGGATGGCGTACGCATAGCCGAACTTGATGAGAAGAGCTACAGGCAGCAGTTGTGGGAGCATAGGCCACTCACCGATTTCTGGCGCGTGGGACACGGCATTGCCGTCAAACTGGAGAGTTACGGAATGCGAACTATGGGCGATGTGGCGCTATACTCCACACTACCCCAGTGGGAAGACGAACTATACCGCATGTTCGGTGTCAACGCTGAACTGCTCATAGACCATGCCTGGGGTTGGGAACCATGCACAATGGCCGAAATCAAGGCTTACAAGCCACAGGTTAACAGCATCAGTTCAGGGCAGGTGCTGTCCGAGCCATACGATTTCGTGAAGGGCCGTCTCATAGCCAAGGAGATGACCGATGCCCTTGTTTTTGACATGGTAAGCAAAAGTCTGGTAACGGACAGCATAACACTCACGGTAAATTATGATTCAGAGAACCTTAAGCGTACCGACCTTAAATATGACGGCCCGGTTGTGACCGACTATTACGGGCGCAACGTACCCAAACCAGCCCACGGTACTGTTGATTTAAATGGACATACGTCATCATCGGAGTTTATCATAAAAGAGGTCACCAGACTGTATGACAACATAGTCAATCCCAATCTGACAGTACGGCGTTTCAACGTGACCGCACAGAACGTAATAAACGAGAGTGAAGCTGCACCGCGCCAGCTGGACCTGTTCGGTGACAACGCACCCGCCGACGGACGCGAACGCCGCCGTCAGGAGGCGGTGATAGCCATTCGCAAGCGGTACGGCAAGAACTCCATACTGCGCGGCATGAACTTTGAAGAGGGTTCCACCGCACGGGAACGGAACAGTCAGGTGGGAGGACATAAGGCGTGAACCGTGGAGCCTTTTATTGAAAATGGAGTAACAAACATGGACAAGAGATACGAGAAGATAATTGAGTTGCCGCATCACACATCGGCCACACGCAAACCCATGCCGCTCTACAACCGTGCAGCACAGTTCTCGCCGTTTGCCGCGCTGACCGGATTTGAAGATGTTATTTCACATACTATTGAACAGCAAATACAATCCTTTGAGCATCCGGATTCTAAGGAATAGGCATTACTTTTGCACCCAAACTGATTTTGAATGAAAATAGCTTTAGTACAGAATTCACCCGAGAAAGGCGAATGGCAGCAGAACCTTACCGATGCAGATAACCTTATAGGAGGCGGATGTGGCGCGGATATCTATATCCTGCCTGAGATGTTCGCCACAGGACAATACATTGACCCGTCAGAGGTAGTACAGACGATGGACGGCCCGATAGTAAGCTGGCTTCTAAGCAAGGCATCGGAGCTGGATGCAGCAGTCTGCGGTACACTACCCGTAGCTGAGAAAGGCCGCGTCTATAACCGCTTCTGTTTTGCCATGCCGGACGGCAGTCTGACCCATTATGACAAGCATCATCTATTTACATATTCAGGTGAAGCAGATCACTTTTCACGTGGAGACAAAAGGGTTGTAATAACATTCCGCGGACTAAGGATTCTATTGCTTGTATGCTATGACCTTAGGTTCCCCACATTCAGCCGAAACCGCGATGACTATGACGCAGTGTTCTATCCAGCCAACTGGCCTGACAAACGTATTCTGGCCTGGGACATCCTGCTACGTGCCCGCGCCTTGGAGAACCAATGCTTTGCCATAGGCGTGAACCGCAGCGGCAGTGACGAACTTGGATTCTATCCCGGTCACAGCGCAATCATCAGCCCTTACGGAGAAACTCTTATCCAGACAGACGAACAGCCCCAGATGGTATGTTCCGGACTTGACATGGAACAACTGGCCCGTTTCCGCACAAAATTCCCTGTGCTCCAGGATGCAGACTGAAATCCATACCCAATTTGACCAATATGAACAGTGATGACAACAATGAACTTTTCCCGATAGTTGATTCCGAAGGGAATGTGATGGGAAAGATCCTGCGCGGTGCAGCCCATGACGGATGCAAGGTACTTCATCCGGTCATACATTTACACCTGTTCAATTCAAAGGGAGAGCTCTATATGCAGCGACGCCCAGACTGGAAAACCATCCAGCCGGGCAAATGGGACACCGCCTGCGGAGGACACATAAGCTATGGAGAGACTATAGAGCAGGCTTTCAGACGTGAGGTTATGGAGGAATTAGGCATCTGCTTACCAAATCCTATACCACTTGGGCATTACATATTCGAGAGTAAAGTTGAACGCGAACTGGTATATGCCTTCAAAGCTGTATATGACGGTCCCGTAAAACCCAGCTCCGACGAACTGGACGGAGGCCGTTTCTGGACCATGAAGGAAATAGAGGATGCCCTGGGAAAAGGTATCCTTACACCTAACTTTGAATCGGAATTCCGCCGTTTTTTCTGACAGCAATGGAATTATTCAAGCATCAGAACCCGTTGAACTGAAGCCAACGGTAGAATGATTCACGCCAGGTTCCGCTGGTATTACCCACGTCATCCGGACCGAACGGACCTGTGCCATCATCATACAGATGTATCTCGGCATTTGCTCCGGCTCGTTTCCAGTCCAGATAGAGCGACACCAGACCTGCAGCCACGTTATGATGGTCCCCACGGGTGGCAATGAACAGTTTAGGTGCGTTTTCAGGCACCTCCACATCAATCAGTGACGGTCCATAGATAGTAGCCATGAAAGCTGGGCGGTGCTCGGTATCGGCACGCACAGTAGCGCCTATTCCCACTCCTCCACCGGCCGAGAAGCCCAGATATCCAATCTTGTCAGGGTTGATATGCCATTCAGCAGCATGGGCACGCACTATCTCCATACAGCGCAAGGCATCGTTTATGGCATTATCAATGTTCCTAACCCCGCTTTCAGAGGTATCGGGATTGGCATTTGATTTGGTAATCTTACCGAACTCAGTGACCGATGCGCTCAATGCCATACCTCCACCACCAGGACTACCGGGGCCACCCATTCGTGGTGTTCCGCCACCCATCACGCGGGTACGGTACTTAAGTCCGATGGCCGTGATACCACGCTCGTTGAGCCAACGTGCCATGTTGAGCACGTCAGAACCCCAGGAATGGGAAATCAGCCCACCACCGGAGCACAATATGACTGCTGTGCCGGTAGCCTTGCCGGCATCAGGCAGGAACACCGTCATGGATGGTGTCACCACTCCGGATATGGTCTGTATCCGGCCGTCCTGACCGCGGTTCACACGCTCATTATCCTCTATGCCCTCACTGCCGGGAGCAACCCCGTCATAAAGCTTTATCTCCTGCTGCGCAAAGCATGTTGCTGCCATCACCAGCGCAATAATTGTCATCCTGATTCTCATATCGCTTTTCATTTATCTCAATGAACCGGTTGCCCGGAAAGCATCCAGTTTTTGGAAACAGTGCCGATTGATTATCTCCTCCAACTCACGGTCAAAGTTATGACGCACCTCAATTTCAGGTCCGAACATATAACACTCGCCGTTCCCACGGCTATACGGATGCCACTCCGGCAGACCTTCCACATTGGGATTTCCGGTGTGGGCAAAGTTTGCCCATGACTGTGCCATGCGGTCTGCCAGGCGCAGGTCACTATCAGACGGATTGGGCAAGTCACGGCCGGCATGATGCAGGGTATTGAAGCAGAAGTTGAGTTCAGCTCCATGGGCCGATATATGCGTAGATGGCGATTTCCAGGTGAACATGTAATTATACACCGGAACCGTCATGGAGGCCGATGCAGCATCGGCCGTGATTACGGTCTTGGCTCGGAACAGCCAATCGATCGAGGGCAGGTCCTGCGGTATATAATCTGGCCAGGCCTTGGCAAGGGCAGCTGCGTAGGCATCGGTCTCATCGCCGAACGTAGTACGCACCACATCCTTAGCCTGATCAAGAGTCATCTCACGGTTATAGCTACCACGCTGGAGTTCATTGAAAGTGGTACCTATTATAAGAGGTATATCCTTTGACATCTCAGCAAAATCAGGCTGGAAAGGCTGTTGAAGCAGAACCTCGCCATCAGGAACGGGGCCGAATCCCCACATAATGGGAGTGCCGGGAGTGCGAGTGCCTACACTTGCCAAAAGGGCACGCTGTCCTGCCTGATAAAGACGGTCGTAGGGCACATCCTTTATGCGGTCCGGCTCATTGTGCGGAATGCCCAGCTGGTCCAGAACCGCCAGGCCAAGTTCCTCACTCATCTGCTTGTTGTTCACGTTCAGAATGGTGCCGCTCATGATTATTGCCTTATGGAAAAGTCCTTTGGCCGATGGCATACACATGAGGGTGCCCACCTTGCCGCCACCGCCCGACTCGCCGAATATGGTCACGTTATCAGGGTCACCGCCAAACTTACCGATGTTGTCACGCACCCACTCAAGAGCCTTCACGGCATCCATCATGCCTACATTGCCCGAGTACTTATATTTGGGGTCGCCGGTTGCCGAAAGGTCCAGGAATCCTATGATATTGAGACGATGGTTAAGGCTTACCACAACCACATCCTTCTTAGCCAGACACATACCCGGGTTCCATGCCGATGTACCTGAGTCAAAACCGCCGCCATGACACCAGAACATAACGGGTTTCTTGCCTTTAAGGTCTGTAGTCCAGACATTGAGTACACAGCAATCCTCCGCACTGCCCGGCTGTATGCGGCCGCCCTGCAAGGACTGCGGTCCCCACTCCGTGCAGTCCATAACAGAATCCCACTTCTCCACCGGAGCAGGGGGCATGCAGCGCTCAGCCCTTGCGTAAGGAATACCCTTGAAAGCCATCGTACCTTCCTCATCAAAGCCACGGACCTTACCGTTTGTGGTGCGTACCACATACGGATCCGCCTGACAACCCATCATTACCAGACCGGCAAAAATTGAAAACAGAAATCTTCTCATAACACCATATAAATTGAAAAATGATACAAAAGGGGTCAGGCCCCAATTGTATCATTGTAGTTTGCGATAATGAATGCGCTTAGGCTCCTGATAGCCCAGCTGCTTTATCTTGTAATCCTCATACTCTGAGTATGATCCCTCATAGAATACCACCTTTGAGTCTCCCTCGAAAGAGAGGATGTGGGTGCATATGCGGTCCAGGAACCAGCGGTCATGGCTTACTACCACAGCACAGCCTGCAAAATCGTCCAGTCCTTCCTCAAGGGCACGCAGGGTATTGACGTCGATATCGTTGGTAGGCTCATCCAGAAGCAGCACGTTGCCCTCCTCCTTGAGCGCCATAGCCAGCTGCAGGCGGTTTCGCTCACCACCTGACAGCACACCGCACTTTTTCTCCTGATCGGCACCGGTAAAGTTGAAGCGGCCCAGATAGGCGCGTGCGTTGATGTCACGCCCGCCCATACGAATAAGCTCGTTGCCGCCGCTGACCACCTGATAGACACTCTTATCTGGGTCTATATCCTTGTGCTGCTGATCTACGTAGGCAATCTTTACAGTCTCACCTATCTCAAACGTACCCTTGTCAACCTTTTCCAAACCCATGATAAGGCGGAACAGAGTGGTCTTACCTGCACCGTTGGGGCCGATGACACCGACTATACCGTTTGGCGGCAGCGAGAAGTTCAGGTCATCAAAGAGTAGCTTGTCGCCGAATGCCTTGGCAACTCCATGAGCCTCGATGACCTTGTTGCCCAGACGCGGTCCGTTGGGGATGAATATCTCCAGCTTCTCCTCCTTGGCCTTTACGTCCTCATTTATAAGTTTGTCGTATGAGTTAAGACGGGCCTTACCCTTGGCCTGACGGGCCTTGGGAGCCATCCTGACCCACTCCAGCTCACGTTCCAGGGTCTTACGGCGCTTGGAAGCCTGTTTCTCCTCCAGGGCAAGACGCTGGGACTTCTGCTCCAGCCAGCTTGAGTAGTTGCCCTTCCATGGAATACCCTCGCCACGGTCCAGTTCAAGAATCCAGCCGGCCACATTATCAAGAAAGTATCTATCATGAGTTACTGCTATCACAGTACCTGCATATTGGTTCAGATGCTGCTCCAGCCACTGTATACTCTCGGCATCCAGGTGGTTGGTAGGCTCATCCAGCAGTAGTATATCGGGCTGCTGCAATAAAAGACGGCACAGCGCCACGCGGCGGCGCTCACCACCGGACAGGACGCCGGTCTTCTGGTCCTCGGGCGGACAGCGCAGGGCGTCCATGGCCTGCTCCAATCTATTATCTATGTTCCACGCATCGGTGGCGTCAATCATATCCTGGAGTTCGGCCTGACGGGCCATCAGGGCGTCCATCTTGTCCTGGTCCTCATAGTATTCCGGCAGCTCGAACTTATGGTTAACCTCATCGTACTCCTTAAGGGTGTCATAAATCTGCTGCACGCCCTCCATTACTACCTCCTTTACGGTCTTGTCTGGATCAAGCTGAGGATCCTGAGGCAGATAGCCCACGCTGTAACCCGGGCTGAACACCACCTGTCCCTGAAAACTCTTTTCAATGCCTGCAATTATCTTGAGCAGGGTTGATTTACCGCTTCCGTTAAGGCCGATGATACCGATCTTGGCTCCGTAAAAGAAGCTCAGATAAATGTCCTTAAGTACCTGTTTATTGTTCTGGAAGGCCTTGCTAACACCCACCATGGAGAAGATTATCTTCTTGTCGTCTGCTGTTGTTTGTGCCATAAACCTGAATTGTATTACAGGCAACGAAGATAAAAAAAATGAATCACACCTGCAAACCACCCTGCTTAGTTAAGTTTACCTTGCATCTATGAGTAAAAATGCATGAGGAATTGTTACCTTTGCAATGCTGTTAACGCCTCCGCTGTCCTGACCGACTGCTCCCCGAGGTTTGACATGAACATAATACGGAACAAATACAACAGTAAACCACATGAAGAAGTTTTTCATTCTGGTCACTATAGTCACATTGATTTCAGGCTCGGCCAGCTCTCAGGATTTTGACCTCAAAATAGGCAATTCTCTGCGTCATATTCCCTATTTCTATATAGGTGTAAACAACCTGTGTCACGACAGGATTCCCAATCCGGCCAAGAGCCTGCCCCAACGGGGAGGAAAAGGACTTGAGTTCGGCTTCACGTTCCTGGAATACGGATATCAGATAAACGATTTCCTGGATCTGAGCACCTCACCCTATCTTTCACGTTCCAGATACTGGCTTGCCAATGCCAACTATCTGGCATTGTCCAAGGATATAATGAATAACCGCCGCCTCATCATCACGAATTCCGACTGGGATGGTCAGGAGGTCAAGCAGGGTTACCTGCGCTACTGGAGCGTCCGCATTCCCGTCAACATCGAGATTCATTCCGCAAATTCACGGGGTCCCTGGCTAGTTTTAGGACCGGAACTGGAATACAGGTTCGGCGAGGCATCGATAGTCAAGACGGAGGGGAGCAAGAAGAGGAAGAGAGTTACCAACGACCTCAATACGAATCCGCTCTCGCTCAACGCGGTTCTCAAGTTCGGCATAGATGATTTCGGAATCATAGCAAGGTACTCGTTCAACAGTCTTTTCAATGAAGACAATCCTGTCGATGTGGCTCCTTTCATGATAGGTCTTGCATTTGACTTTTCGGCCGAATTCCATTACAGCCGCTGATGCTGGTAAACACTCCTACTTCAAGACAGAATGATTACTATCAGGGAAGTCCTGACCGAAAAGGACAAGAAACGGCTCTTCAAGTTTCCAATTGAGTTGTATCGTGACTGCGAGTATTATGTCCCGGTGCTCATAGGCGATGAGATGGACACCTTCAATCCCTCTAGGAACGGTGCATACAGCTATGCCGAAAGCCGACTCTGGCTGGCTTACCGTAACGGAAAGATTGTGGGACGAATTGGAGCGATACTCAACCACGCCGCCAATGAGAAGGATAATGTCAGGCAGCTGAGGTTCACTCGCTTTGACTTCATCGATGACTATGAAGTATCGAAGGCTCTTTTCGACACTGTGGTCAAATGGGCGGAAGAGTTGGGTATGACCGAGGTTGTAGGTCCGTTGGGATTCTCCAACTTAGACAAGCAGGGTATGCTTGTAGATGGCTTTGACCAACTCGACATGTATATCACGTTGTACAACTACCCTTACTACATAACCCACATGAAACGTTTGGGACTGACCAAGAAATGGGACTGGACCGAGACAAAAGTCATTGTCCCCGAAAAGGTCCCCGAAAAGATGGACATGATTGCCTCCATATCCGAAAAGCGTTACGGCTATTCCATCAAGAAATTCAGGAACATGAAGGAGGTCAGGCCATACATACGCAAGGCGATGGAGATAATCAACACCGCTTTCGCCAAGCTTCACGGTGTGGTGCCGCTTTCGGACAAGCAGATAGAGAACATGGAGCATCTCATCATGCTGGTAGGACGTCCTGAATACTCACTGATGGTACAGAATAACCTGGGTGAGCTTGTGGGATTCGGATTCATCGCACCATCCATAAGCCGGGGTATCCGCAGCAGTCACGGAAAACTTGGTCTCTTATCCACCCTTAAAGTACTGAGTGACCTCAATGACCATCGGCACATTGACTTCTATATGATAGGAGTCAGGCCGGAGGATCAGAAGAAGGGTGTGGAATGCATAATACTACGTGACGGCATCAAAGCAATACAGTCACACGGAGGCATAGACTGCCAGACGGGACCGATGCTTGAGGACAATGCCAACGTGCAGAACATCTGGAAACATTTCGAGCATTTCACCCACCGCCGTCGCCGCTGCTGGAGTTATCAGCTTCATTAATCCAACCTGACTATGAAAAGAATACTCATAATAAACGGTCCTAACCTCAACATGCTTGGAATAAGGGAGCCTGGTATCTACGGGACACGTGATTACTCTTCACTCCTGGAATTCATACGTAAAAAAGCCGCTACACTCGGATTGGAAACCGAATTCTTCCAGTCCAACCACGAAGGAGCCATCGTTGACCGCATTCAGCAGGCATACGGTAAGTCAGATGGTATAATAATCAATCCTGCCGCCTACACCCACACCAGCGTAGCCATTCTTGATGCCCTCAAGGCCGTAGGTCTGCCCACGGTCGAAGTACATCTGAGTGACGTTGACAGCCGTGAGGAGTTCAGACACACTTCATATGTCTCCCTTTACGCCTTGAAGACTATCAAGGGAAAAGGATTTGAAGGATATGCCGAAGCCCTGAAGTTCCTGTCAGAAATGCCTTGAACCTTCAACAGGTCTATTGTTTTAACGGTTCAACTGTGTTGCAATCTGAGCCAGCCACTGCTTGAGGTCACTCATCCATTGCTCTCTATAAACGAATCTCTCGTTGGCACACCACCCGTGACCTCCTGTCGGATAGACATGTAGAGCCGAGCGTACCCTGTTGGCTTGCAGGGCATTATAATACTCTATGCTATTGCGCACCGGGACCAGATTATCATCCGAATTCGCCATTATGAATGCGGGCGGAGTCTCACGGGTCACTTGCTTCTCATTCGAATATAGGTCTATCAATTCCTGTGACGCGTTATTACCGAGGAGATAGTTATGGGATCCCATATGAGTGAAACTCTTATCCATGGTTATTACAGGGTAGAACAGAATCTGAAAGTCAGGGCGGTTTTCCGGCCCGGTAAAATGGGTGGCGGCAGTAGCAGCCAGATGTCCACCGGCAGAACAACCCTGGATGCCCAACTTCTTTATTCCGTACTTCTCTGCATCAGTTTTGAGAATGCGCATAGCCTCATGTACATCATTCAGAGGAACTTCATAATGGCCGTTCGGCAGGCGATATTTGAGCACAGCAAGAGTGATACCCTGACTGTTGTACCATTCAGCCATATTGTTTCCTTCTGTCCCGTTCCAGACATCTACATAACCGCCTCCGGGACAAGCCAGAACAGCCAAACCATTGGGCTCTGCGGCAGCCCATACGGTCAATGTAGGTTGGGTAACATTGGACACGTGATCACCCATATCCCTTTCAGGGCCAGTAAGCCCGTTACTTGTGGGAGCACCATCCGGCCATAGGCTTATGACTGCAGTCGGAGTCTGTGCAACTACATTAACAGTATTAACGAGAGTCATAAGAAGTGTCCAGGCAATGAGAATTCTCCTTTTCATAATACGATAGCGTTTTATTTATTTACAGCGGTAAATTTATAGATTTTCTGTCATGAAACGCTGAACATCCGGTGTTTTTTGTATTTTAGCGGATAAGATAAACAAAAACTGAAGGACTGAACACAACCACTACAATCTCATGTTCCGACAAAAACCATTCAAGGCAATTCTGGCGATATTAGCCATGACCGCCATAGCAACAACCGCACAGACACCTGACCAGTATCAGTACCTGTGGGGTGACCAGGGCAACGGCACCTACATAAACCCCGTCCTTAACGCCGATTATTCCGATCCCGATGTAATCCGCGTAGGAAAGAAATATTATATGGTGGCATCCGATTTCCATTTCCTGGGAATGCAGATCCTGGAGTCCGACGATCTGGTAAACTGGACTGTCCTGACACAGCTATACAGCCGGTTTGACCTGCCCGGATGGGATGATAACCGACACTATTCCGGCGGCTCATGGGCTCCCTCCATCCGCTACCATGGTGGCCGGTTCTGGGTCTATTTCTGCACCCCCGATGAGGGTCTGTTCATGACATCGGCCAAAAAGCCCGAAGGTCCCTGGGAGCCGCTCTGCCACGTAAAGGACGTACCCAAGTGGGAGGACCCCTGTCCCGTATGGGATGACAAGGGCAACGCCTATCTGGGCCGAAGCGCTCACGGAGCCGGCCCCATCATACTGCACCGCATGAGTGCCGACGGACGTGAGCTTCTGGATGATGGCGACACCATCTACACCGGACCTGTGGCAGAGGGCACCAAGTTCCTGCGCAAGGACGGCTGGTACTACCTAATCATACCTGAGGGCGGCGTAGGCCAGGGCTGGCAGACTGTGCTTCGCTCCAAGGACCTATATGGCCCGTATGAGCGCAAGGTGGTGCTGGAGCAAGGCCCTACAGCCATAAACGGCCCGCACCAGGGCGCGTTGGTGGATACCCCGGAAGGCGAATGGTGGTTCTTCCATTTCCAGGAGACCAATCCCATGGGCCGCGTGGTACATCTGCAGCCCGTGCGCTGGCAGGACGGCTGGCCGCTTATGGGCGTTGACCTGGACGGCAACGGTGTGGGCAATCCCGTAACTTCATGGAGCGTGCCCAAAATTAAGAAATCCAAAGGACCGCACTTGCCGCAGACATCGGACAACTTTGATGGCGGCACCCTGAGCCCACAGTGGCAGTTCTGCCATAACCCGCACAATGACTCTTGGAGCCTTACCGAGAATCCGGGACGGCTCACAATCAAGGCACAGCATTCCGGCAGCCTTATGATGGCGCACAACATCATCACCCAAAAGATTATGGGCTGGAAGAGCATGATATCGGTAATGGTTGATGTAAGCCAGTTGACCGATGCCCGTGCCGGCCTGACATCGATGGGCCAGTCATTCTACGCTATCGGAGTAACGGAGCGTGACGGCAAACTCTGCCTGTATCAGGACGGCGGCTACCGCACCACCTATATCGATGACTTTGAGGTGGACGGCACAGTCTGCCTGGCTCTTGAATATGATGCCCAGACCAACAAGTTCCGCTTCATGGCCGGAACAGACCGCAACTCATTAAAGCCTGTAGGCACGGAGTTCAGCCAGCGCAGCGGGTTCTGGAAAGGCACCCGCATAGGTCTGTTCTGCTACAACACCCATGCCGATGGCGGTATGGCCATGTTTGATGACTTTGAATATCCCATCCTGAACAGATGATGCGCAGGTGGCTGCTTACTGTAGGCTTCACGCTGTCGATTCTTTCTTGCAACAGTAGAATTGACCGTGAGGCGCTGGTGCGCCGCAACTCCGTTCACATTACATCCATTGATACGCTCGGGTCACTGACCGTAGGTAACGGAGGTTTTGCGGTAACTGTCGATGCCACCGGCATGCAGACCTGGCCTGAAATATACTCGAACGGCATACCACTGGGCACCATGTCTCATTGGGGATGGCACAGTTTCCCAAACACCCATGGCTATACACTGGATGACTGCCTTGAGCCACACAACCTGGGTCGTGGCCGTGATGAGATGTACGCCTGCCAGACCAACGCCGAGGCAGCCCATTACGTACGCTCCAACCCGCATCGTCTGCATCTGGGATGCATCGGATTCCAGGACCTGAACCCTGCTGATGTAACCTCTATCAACCAGTCGCTTGACCTGTGGAATGGAATGATAAAATCATCCTTCAAATACCAAGGTAGCGATGTAAAGGTCGCCACCGCAGTAAGTCCTAATGCAGATATGGTAGGATTCAGCATCAGCACACAAGCCCGTCTCCCCATGGTCATAAGGTTTCCATACCCAACCGGAGCCCATACCGATGACGCCTGTGACTGGCAACAGGACAGCCGGCATTCAACCCGTATCATATCACAGGATTATGAGTGGGAGCGTGGTATAGGACATGCCCTGATAAAAAGGACTGTTGACAGTACGGAATATTACGTCGATCTGTTCTTTGGCGGTACATCGGCACCATGGGTCAACGGAAACACCGTAGTGTTACAGCCTATAGATGATTTTTGCGTCCTTACCGCCGCATTCTCTCCATCCGGATCCGTCAAGGCAGAGCATCCGTATCAGATAAAGAAAGCATCTGCCGCATGGTGGCATGAGTACTGGAACAAAGGTGCCGCGGTTGATTTAAGCAAGTGTACCGATGCACGAGCCACAGAACTGGAGCGTCGCATAGTGCTGTCACAGTACCTCACTGCAGTACAGTGTGCTGCCCACACCCCGCCACAGGAGACAGGGCTCACATATAATTCATGGTTCGGTAAATTCCATATGGAGATGATATGGTGGCATGAGGCCCATTTTGCTCTGTGGGGACATTCCGAGATGCTTGAGCGCACTATGCCATGGTACCGTGAGTCCGCCCCGCAGGCACTGGGCATAGCCTGCAGACAGGGATTTGACGGCATCCGCTGGATGAAGATGACTGACCCCAGCGGCATGGACACCCCATCAGACATAGGCACATACCTTATATGGCAGCAGCCTCACATAATCTATCTGGCGGAACTGCTGCGCCGTGCCGGACGCGATGTATCCCAATATGCAGGCCTGATAGACAGCACTGCCCGATTCATGACTGATTTTGCAGTTATGGACCGTACCGGCCGATACATACTGCGCGGTTGCATCCCGGCTCAGGAGACCTTAAAGCCTCAGAACACGGTCAATCCGCCGTTTGAACTTGCCTACTGGAAATACGGACTCAATGTAGCCAGACGCTGGCGCATCAGTTCCGGCCAGGCCCCTGATGCACGTACGGACGATGTCCTGGCCAGTCTGTCACCTCTGGCAAGCCTTGACGGAGTGTATCTGGCAGCTGAGTCAGCACATGATACCTGGCAAAACACCGACCTTACATCGGACCATCCCGCCATGCTGGGCGCATACGGAATGCTGCCGGCAACAGATCTTGTAAACCCGGACGTTATGAACGCCACCCTGACCAAAGTTTTGGAAGAATGGCACTGGGAGCGTACCTGGGGCTGGGATTTCCCGCTCACAGCCATGTGTGCCACACGCCTGGGACGCCCCGATGCGGCAATTGATGCCCTGCTTATGGATGTGCCCACCAATACATACCTCATTAATGGACACAACTGGCAGAACAGCAGCCTACGCTGCTACCTTCCCGGCAACGGAGGCCTGCTTACCGCAGTAGCCATGATGTGCGCCGGATATGACGGCTGCCGGCAAAAGAATCCCGGCTTCCCTAAGGACGGCCGCTGGAGCGTTCGCTGGGAGGGACTGCTTCCACTTCCTTAACAATGAAAGCATTCTTTATTACTTGCCCGGAGCAATGCCCGGAACGTTAACCTGACGCTGCGATGATGCCAGGTGGTCATATGTGACGTTCTTGACGTCAAGGTTGCGCACTGCTGTTGCCTGACTCTTGAACTGGCTTATCTCTTCTACATGTATGTTCTCAAGCGTGACATCCTCTATGGGCTGGCGCTCATCGCCGTTTATCTCATATATGGCATCGGCCTGACGGACGTTTATGTTTCGCACGGTTATGCCTTTAATGCGGGTTATGGCGGTCTCAAAGGTGGGTACTATGTCACGCCACTGGTAGAGTACATCGGTATCTATGGCAAAGACGCGCATCATGCTTGAAGCCGATACGTTATCGACCATGATATCCTCAATGAATCCGCCGCGACGGTGGTTGGTCTTGATGTAGAAGAGCCTATAGACCTCGGTCGATGAGCTGCAGTCATGCATATAGACGCGTCTGACGCCGCCCGACATCTCGCTGCCTATACCAAGCACGGTGTGGCCGTTCACTATATTGCAGTTTCGTATCACTATGTCACTCGACGGAGTGCCAAGCCGCCATCCGTCCTGGTTACGGCCGGCCTTGATGACCACTCCATCATCGCCCTGGTCAAAACGGCAGTCCTCCACTATGGCATGCTGTGTCATCTCCAGGTCTATGCCGTCATTGTTGTGGCCATGCGCATAGACATCAAGATGGTGCGCCCACACATCGCGGCACATAAAGAGGTGGATGGTCCAGAACGGGCTTTCACGTATATGAAACCCATCCAGCTGGACGTTGGTGCATCGGTTAAAATGTATCAGCGCGGGACGCATCTGAACTCCGGGAGCCTCCATGTGGCGGTATTCTACAGGCACTCCGGTTGACAGCATGGCGTAGAGTTGGCGTGTGGCGTCTATGTGTGACTGCGGGCGGTCAAACCACGTGCGCCACAAATTCATTCTGGGGGCCAGGGTTCCGCTGCCGCTTATGGCTATGTTTTCACAACCGTAAGCATAGACAAGCGGCGACAGACCCATACATTCGGCTCCCTCCCACGATGTCCTGACTGCAGGCAGGTAGAGCTCCGGGTCATCATCAAAAACCACTGTCGCCCCATCTGACAGATAGAGATTGCAGCCGCTCTCAAAATGTATGGGACCAGTTATCCACTCTCCGGCCGGAACGACCACACGTCCGCCACCGGCATTATGGCAGGCAGCCATGGCACGGGCAAACGCCAGTGTATTGGCCTTGACATTGCCGTCTTTGGCACCGTATCTGGTTATGACGAAATCCTTGGCCGGGAAACTGTGCATCTGCAGCGGCTCAAAACTGAAAGGAGCCTCGGGTGCTGTTACTGTGGTCTGGGCGCTTAGTAAGGCGAATGCGGACAGAAATATTACTGTCATGATTGTTCTTATACGCATGATGGTCTGTTATAGCGGTTATTTGTTTACAACGTATTTTTGGAAGAAGTCCAGGAAATATGGCCAGTTGGCTCCAGCCTCATGACCACCGGGGTGCTGACGGAAACTTATGTTGCCATCCAGCAGCTTGTTAACGCCGGGAAAGAGGTCGGTTCCTATGCCCTTGAGACCAAGAAACTCATATATCTCCGATGCCTTGGCGGCGCTTATGAACGATCCGTTTATGTCAACCCACTGCTCGGGTTCCGATACCGCTCCCACCGATATGAATATGGGTCTGGGGGCGCAGATGCCTATCAGCTCATGCTGGTCAACGGGCAGCGCATCCCAGCTGCTCTCCACGCTTGAGTAGCGTATCATGTTGCCGGCCACCCAGTGGTAGGAGTCCCATGCACAGGTGTTGTCAAGCGTCTCGCCGCAGTCACGGCGCCAGGCAGGTGCTCCGGCACGGCCCGATGAGCATACCATTGCTGTGGCTATGCGCTCATCGAAAGCCATTGTGACCAGTGCGGCCTTGCCGTAACGTGACACGCCCTCTATGGCCACCTTGCGGGCATCGAACAGGCGGTCGGTCTCCAAGTAGTCCACCAGTCTGGAGACTCCCCAGCCCCATGCACGCAGCACGCCCCAGTCATCGGGCTTGCGGTACTGCCCTTTGTTGCACAGGCCTATAATGCCGCTTGTAAGTCCGTGGCCGGAGTCTGGCTGAACGGAGTTGGGCAGGATCTGGGCGGCTGCCCAGCCGCGCTCCAGCACCTGCTGCTGCCAGCTTACCTGACCGCCCCAGGTCATGGGCAGGCCCAGCATGTATGAATAATCTACAATTACCGGCATCGGTCCAGCGGCGCCTTTCGGCCACATAACCTGTGCCTGGATATCAACCGTTATGTCTGGGTATGATGAGTTGTCCACCAGACCGCTCAGCTCACGGATGATTACATCAATGCCGCCCACGCGGCCTTCGTACTCACGCTTTACGGTCCAGTTTACGGCGGGCACGTTATCGGGGATACGGCCATAGACGTTGGTCTCATAAAAGTCATGTATCTCGGGCATGCGCACCTTATACCATTGGCGGGCGTTCCTGATTTTCCTGCCACTGAATGTGGTGAACGGATCCGGATAGAACGGGTACGGATTGGCCTTGAGCTCGTCATAATTGGGACGCAAGGCCGGGTCTGTGGCCTGACCGTCACGGCGCGGACGGGTCTCTTTTACGCCAATCTGACGTTTCATGTCTTCATAATCAGCCCTTGTAGCCCGGTCAAGACTGTCCTGGTTCACCCTCTGGCCACCTCCGAAGAACTGGGCCGAAGCCGTCATGCCTGATACGGCAAACAGCACAAAAAACAAAAATCCTCTCATAGCATTCATAGTTCTATGATGTAAAGATAATTGATTTTCCGGACAGAAATCCATACTTTTACAACTAGAACCTTTTTAAAACATCAATATTGCTATGACAGACTTTCTTGAATTATGCAAGGCGCGCTACTCGGTGCGCTCATTCTCGGACCTCAAGGTGGAGCCCGAGAAACTTGAAAAGATACTGGAGGCTGGCCGTGTGGCACCTACTGCCGTGAACTTCCAGCCGCAGGTGATTTATGTGCTGCAGAGCCCGGATGCCGTGGCCAGAATGGCCAGCGTCACTCCGTACATGTTCCATGCACCGCAGGCGCTGCTGGTGTGCTATGATGAGGATATCTGCTGGAAAAACCGCAAGCATGAGGAGGAGGGCCATTCCGCCGGCGAGATGGACGCCACCATCGTGCTCACGCAGATGATGCTCCAGGCATGGGAACTTGGCATTGGCTCCTGCTGGGTTTGCAGCTTTGACTTCAAGGCTACCCGCCAGCTGTTCAACCTGCCGCCCAACATCAAGCCCGTTGCTCTCATGCCCATCGGCTATGCAGCCCCCGACGGTGTGGCATCGGACCGTCACCACAAGCGCAAGCCCCTGTCAGATACCGTCCGCTACCTCTAATCCCGCCAAAGTGTCCCACAACCACCCGCGCTAGAGTGCTCTCTGGGACCGATGAGCGTGTTACATACCCCCTAAAATGATGGTATGTAACACAGTGAACCCCGCTACAGAGCCTGTGGCGGGGTTCGTTATGGGACACTTTGGCGGTGTCAACGAAAGTGCTCAATAATCAGGAAGAGAGAAATCAGACAGAACACAACTATCATGATCAAAACCTGCGCGGTAAGTTTTCTCTTGGGCAGATCCGGAAGAGGAACGGTTTTGAAGTTGTGCTCCTGATTGTATTGATCATAAGCGTTACGGAGTATATCGTAAGACTCCTGAGTCTTGTTGACATTTGCGCCCAGGTTGTAGCATGCAGGCTGCGAGTATTCATCAAGCCATACCCTCAATTGTCCTGACTGCAATGCCATATTCTTTATTTCAGAATACAATATCTCCACTCTTTTGGAACTCATGGGTTTCATTACCTCAAGGCGGTCATTGTATACAACGAGTGTGGGTTTTTTCTTCCAGATGATATCCATCACCAGAATTACGACAGTAGGCAGTATGACTAGGCCGAAAAGCACCAGGTAAATCCATGTATGATCCTTACTGTCAACAACTAGTTTTGTTATTGCCAGGATAGCAAAGAGAGTTCCGCTTATAATACCGGCCCAAGGCTTGCTGTCGTAGTGCTCGTGTATTAATTTAATCTGTCCCATAGTTACTGTTTATGTTTGCGGCCGGCGCGACGCAGGGCA
>DBYQ01000048.1:0-806 GCA_002310015.1 Bacteroidales bacterium UBA1182 | reverse complement strand
GCGGCCCATTCTTCAAGGGCCGTCATGGTAGCGGAGTCCACTCTCAGCAGAAAGCTTTTTGAATCAGCGTCTTTAGCCATCTGTAAGTCTGATTAATTGTAAAGGGTACCGGCGTTTACAACAGGTGAAGCAGGCTCGTCACCGCACAGAACTACCAGCAGGTTGCTAACCATTGCGGCCTTGCGCTCCTCGTCCAGTTCAACAACACCGTCTTTCTTGAGGTTGTCAAGAGCCATCTTAACCATCGATACGGCACCCTCAACTATCTTCTCGCGGGCGGCGATGATGGCATCGGCCTGCTGGCGGCGCAACATTACGGCTGCAATCTCAGGGGCGTATGCCAGGTAGTTGATGCGAGCCTCTACAGCCTCGATTCCGGCTATCGCCAGACGATCGTTCAGGGTCTGCTTGAGCGCCTCGTTGATCTCATCGGCACCTGAGCGCAGGGTTACGTCATCGGCCGGATTGCTGTTCTCATCGTAGTTGTATCGGCCTGCAACCTGACGTAAGGCTGCATCAGACTGTACTGATACAAAGTTCTCAAACGCCCTCATTGTAGAATTAAGAGTTGTGACACCACCGGCAGTCTGACCGATGGTCTGTGAATCAATCTCAAACAGAGCCTTGTAAACATCCTTGATTTTCCATACCATTACCAGACCAATCATGATGGGGTTACCGCTCTTGTCGTTAACCTTGATAGCCTCGGCGTTCAGGTTGCGGGCACGCAGAGAGATTTTCTTCTTGGTGTAGAACGGATTTACAATCCACCAGAAACCGTTCTCGCGCAGGGTACCTTTATATTT
>DBYQ01000017.1 GCA_002310015.1 Bacteroidales bacterium UBA1182 | reverse complement strand
ACCTTTGCCCGCGTGGCCCGCGAGCTTCATGCCGTCAAGGCCGATACCACTAAGCTGCCCTCCATGAAGAAACGTATTGAGGAGTTCTACAATAGAGAGGATGTGGTTCCGGCTTTTGCCCGCGACATTGTCCTGCCCATACTGGATAGGATTCCCGATACCCCCACCTGCCTTCACGGTGATATGCAGATAGGTAATATAATAACCGATGGCCGCCGCAACCTCTGGATTGACATAGGCCAGGCTGCATACGGTGCGCCCGAATGGGATTTGGGTATGTGCTGGCGTGTATGTCAGATACCGAATCCTGAGATGACGGACAACCTGTTCCACCTTAAACCCGAGCAGATGCAGCAGCACTGGAATATCTTTGCCCCGGCCTATTTTGGCGTGGAGCCCAAGGATATGGGTGATGTAATCAGACACATCATGCCGTACGCATCCATCAAATCGGGCTACATGTACAACCTGGCATACCATAAACCCATGACCGATGAAATGTGCCATCGGCTCTTTGATCCGCTAAAGTGACGCAAAACGAAACGACCCCTTTGCGTCACTTTTAGGGATGAACCGGGCGGATGACGCGGCCAACGGAACGGATCAGAGCTGATACTTTTATCTCATTTGATTTAAAGTACAGTTGCCAAGCCATATCAGAACCGGAAGCGCCGAGGGAACTGGACCAATAATATGCAGATGTGTCGGAGTACAGTAACCGGGTATCAAGTTTCATACCTGTAATGGGCAGAAAAATGGAACTGCTGTAAGGAGCAGGAGCGGTAATCAAGTATCCAAAAACGCCATAGGATCTTATCCATTTCCAGTTGCATCTGTCAACCAGTTCCTGGATTTCGGCTTTAGTAGGCATTCGCCAGCCGCCTCCCCATAGTCTGTGGGCCGCATCATTATATAAATTCAGGATAGTTCTACCTTTACCGCTATTATTGTATACGTCAAAATTCCTATCAAAATAATTGTTCTCATAGGTGCTCTTGGTATAGGTCTCACCCCACGCAAAGTAGTCGCCACACTCATTAGGCTTTTCAGCACCGATGTTCCAGGCTGCCCACTTGACACTGAGGCCCAGATCAACAGCTTTTTTTGCCTGTCCTTTTGCCTCTATGATGATGGAATCCCTGTTGCCTATTCCATACTTTCCGTTATTGATGAAAGTCTCAACGTGGCTTGTTGATTTTTTAACTTGCCCTATGGAACCATCGGCAATAGTGAAGTAGTAGGTATCATCCTGCCCCATATACTGATAAACATTCCCGTCAGTATCATCCACGACCACATCCATTGAGCTGAAGAATGGGTCCGGCTGGTTGTATTCAGGAGAGAATATAAAGAAGTCTCTGTCAGGTACAAAATCTGTCATGTGCCACTCAAGAACCTTGTCAGGATACAGATCGGCCAACATATAATATTGGTTTTTATATCGTGTCCAGGTGACTAGCTCCTGACCGATACTGTTCTTCCAATACTTTGAGTCAAACGGACAGTCCTCCATGTATATCTCTGTGCGGGGTGATTCTGACATCAGCCTGAGGGTAAAATCACCGATCCGGCCTCCTGCCCATCGTAACGCCGGAGTGAGCCAATATTCAAATTCAAACTTAGACCAATTGGCAAAGCTGGTACGGTATCTGTATGTATGGTGTACCGTATTGATGCCTTCCTTAAATGGTGCAGTAAAGAAATAACCGTATGCAAAGTATGCAAAACTGTCCCGTTTCTCACTGTAAACCATATTGCCTCCATCCATGAATAACTCTTCATCTTCACTGAAGGTAATCAAGTCTGATTTGTAGTTGATGCTGTCGCCATAGCCTTTCCATTCATTAAGGTCCAAAGGCGTAAAATCCGACCTCTTGCCATAGTCTTTCTGTACTACCATGTTGCTATGCGGCAGGGCTTTACCGTTCATGCTGACAGAGAAATCCTTGATGAAAGGATGGATTCCGTCATGATTGAAAGGAACGGGGTTCCAATCGCCGGGCGGATCGGCTTCAAACGCCATTGTTATGGTCTTTGCGGCCTTTGGGTTGAAGAATTCGTAGTAAACATCTACAGTGGCATAATCGTCATCGCCGATTGTAATGGTGAGTATCTCCTTTGATATGGAGATATCGGTCTCTTTGACCGGAACAAGTGTGCTTCCGTTTACATAGAATGCACCGTCATTTGCTTTAAGCTCAAGGACTATGAGTAAGGCAATCAAGGTTAAAAACAGATGTCTCATACTGACAGTAATTAATATTACAAATATAGAGCTTTTCCAGAATGATACAATAGGGGAGAGACTTCAATTGTTTTTTTAGAGAATCTGGACGGTGTGGTTCTTGGTATCCACCTTTTCGATTACTTGGGTGCAGATACCGTTCTCATCAAAGATGAATGTCTTGCGCAGAATACCCATGCTTACTTTGCCGTATAGCTTCTTCTCACCCCAGGCGCCCAACTGCTCAAGCAAGATGTGGTCAGGATCAGACAGGAGAGGAAACGGAAGTTCATATTTCTGAGCAAACTTGATGTGGCTCTGGATTGAGTCCCGGCTTACGCCGAACACCTGATAACCTTTGGCCAGGAGCAAGTTGTGGTTGTCACGCAAGTTACAAGCCTCGGCCGTACAACCCGGCGTGCTGTCCTTGGGATAAGCATATATAACTGTCTTCTTTCCAAGAAGATCACTTGTCTGATACTCTTTGCCATCATGACCCATAGCCTTGAATTCCGGCATCCTGTCTCCTATCTTCATCATAATGAAATGTTTTTAGCAAATATACACAATAGGGACGGTTCCTTCTGTGTACTTGTGAAAAACTTCCTAGGTGCACAGAACTTTTTGGG
>DBYQ01000078.1:789-14635 GCA_002310015.1 Bacteroidales bacterium UBA1182 | reverse complement strand
GTTCGTATTACCCTTGGACATACTCTCAGTAAGAGCACGCCCGTCGTACTACTTGTCTGTATGAAATCTTATCAATGATCGTCTTTATGCGCTGTTCCTTTCGGAAAGCGGATGCAAAGATACGGTGAGTTTATATTCCCACCAAACAATTTGGCGACTTTTTTGAGAAAAACTTCAAGTTTAAATGAAGTTGGCATTCTTGTCGGCACGCAAAACACTCTTTTAGTTGCAATTGAACTTTTGTAATTAATATTTGTTTACATATCTAATAAAGAATGCCTATCTTTGCACTGAAATGTCAATGCAACCCTTCGACAAAAAAAGGTATTGCTTTATAAATAATAAAAGGTGTGATAGGACTATTGAGAAAGATGCTCTCCATGTTATTCCTGCTTATAGCGGGAACTGTTCTTCTTGTGGCACAAAATCAAGTTGTCAGAATAAGCGGCAACGTCAAAGATGACAAAGGAGAAATTTTGCCATATGCCACAGTGAGACTTAAGGACACATCAACAGGATGTATAACTGATTACAACGGAAACTTTTCATTTAATGGCAGGGTAAATGGACAAACATTGGTTGTTTCATCTATAGGATATCAAGATTATCAAATACAACTATCCAATAAAACTGTTTTTCCACTAAAGATTGTACTTAAAGAAACTACATACGAAATCGAAGAGGTTGTAATCAAACCTCCCAAGGAAAAATACCGCAAAAAAGGCAATCCCGCTGTCGAGTTGGCAACAGAAATCATAAACAGAAGGAACGACGATAATCCTTTTGATAATGACTATGTTTCAAGAGACCGCTATGAGACATTTATCATTGCATTGGATAATTTCACTGAAGAAAAGCAACAACAGGCAATGTTCAGGAAATTTCCCTTTCTAAGCGATTATGTAGATACATCCAAAGTATCAGGTAAGCCTATCCTGAATGTTTCAACAAGAGAACTGGCAGCTACAGACTTTTTCCAGAATAAGCCTTCCAGACAAAAACAACTGGTGCATGGAAGAGAGTGGATTGGTATAGAAGATTTCCTTCCCGACGAAGAAGTTAGAGCTTCGCTGGAAGCTACCCTTAAGGATGTGGACCTGTTTAATGAGAAGGTAATGATAATGCGCAATGAGTTTGTAAGCCCATTTGCAGATTATGCCACAACATATTACAAATATTATCTACAAGATACCATTGAAGTTGAAGGAGAAAAGTGCGTGGATCTGGCATTCGTACCAAGAAATTTACAGTCTTTCGGTTTTACGGGACATCTTTACATAACGATAGATTCCACTCATTTCGTAAAGTGGATTCAGATGAATGTGCCATACGACATAAATCTGAACTTCGTAGAGTACATGAACCTGGAACAAAAGTTCTCAAGAGACAGTGAACATCCCAGACTTCTGACATACGAATGCATAACCGCAGAATTCAAACTTTATGATTTTATTGACGGTATTTATGGCAGACGAGAAGTATTTTACTCAGGATATAAGTTCAACGATGATGTTGACCGCGAGCCCTTCAATCATCAGGAGCCAGTCATTGAGCCAAGCGAAGCATACGGAAGAGATGATGAATTCTGGGCACAGTACCGCAATATCGATGAAACCGGAACTGATGGCGGAAAGAACAAGGATGTAAAAGAAATGCTGGAGCAACTACGTGACGTGCCAGTATATTATTGGACAGAGCAGCTTATCAATCTGATATTCTCCGGATTCGTTCCAATAAAAGAAGAACGAACTCCATTCTACATTGGACCAGTCAATACCATAATGAGTTATAACGGTATGGAGAAAATGAGAATCAAGCTGGGAGGAATGACTACAGCATATCTCAATCCACATCTTTTCGGCACAGGATACCTTATTTATGGTGTTGATGACAACAGATTCAAATATTACGGCCGACTGGAGTATTCTTTTCCCAAAAAGAAAGAACAATGGAATGAGTTCCCCGTCCATTCCTTGAGACTTCAGTATGAGAATGACATATATCAATATGGACAGCAATATCTCTATACAAACAAGGATAATGCCCTTCTCTCCATCAAACGACTCCCTGACAATATGATAGGTTATGTACGGAATACAGAACTGACATATACCAGAGAACGTCATAGCGGTTTTTCTCTTACCGCATCACTCAGAAACAGGGTTAATGAAGCTACAAAGTTTATTCCGATGGAGAAAACGGATGGAAGCGGAACAGTAAAAGAGATAATGCAAACAGAACTGGAAATTGGACTGAGATACGCACCGCACGAGAAGTTTGTACAGCATAAATGGAACAGGAAAAGCAAGACTCCCGAGCATCCTGTTTTTACTTTAAACCACACTTTTTCTCAAGCAGGATTACTGGGCAGCGACTACTCAATACAACATACGGAGTTATCATATCGTCAGAGATTGATGGCTGCGCCTATAGGTTATTTTGATGTTATGCTACGTGCAGGAAAGATATGGGGCCAGGCACCATATCCACTTCTTATCATTCCTAATGCAAACCTATCATATACATACAGAAAGGAAACATTTGACACCATGACTCCTATGGAGTTCGTAATGGACCAACACCTTACATGGGATGTGGTTTACTATATGAACGGATTGATTTTCAACAGAATCCCCTTATTCAACAATCTTAAACTCAGAGAAGTATTATATTGTCGCGGAACATGGGGCTCACTTAGTGACAAGAACAATCCGGCCATTGACACAAGCGGCAAAATATTCTCCTATCCGACCGACCGCAGCAAGGCTACAGGAACTGTAATGAAAGAGCCTTTTGTTGAAATAGGCGCAGGCGTAGAGAACATTTTTAAGCTGTTTTCAATAAATTGGTTCAAGAGAATGACATATAAAAACAGCCCCGATGTGGACCAATGGGGCTTAAGAATTGCAGTTCACCTGCAATATTAGTTATTTGATTAATTACCGGTAGGATTAGAAAAAACAAATCCGGTAGTTTCTATTAGTGCAAAACCGTTTGTTTTTGCGTTTCTCTTGATCAGTCTTGCTCTACGCTTTTCAACCTTTTTGATTTTTTCAGAAAAGATGATTGAAGTAAGTTGCGATTCATCAAATCCTACTCTGATATAATCTGTAAACTGTTTTTCAAAAGCCGCACGCTCTTTAACGAACCATCTGTTGTTAACAGTAACATCTTCAAGTTTCTGAATATCTGAAACATATAAGACTGAATCCAACAGGGAAAAAGAAGCTGCAAACATATAAACATCAACCTGGCGGGAATTCTTATCCTGACTTTGGTTACGCATCTTGTCGAGATCGCTACGAGTCATTTCAAGCCCTTCACCCCTATTAAGTGTAGGGTCTTTTGTTGCTCCGGACCTCTGTGCAAAAAGAGGAAACGCTACAAAGAGAAGCGAAACAAAAAAAACTGGCTTAAAAAACTTCCTCATATCAACCAAGGTATGATTTCAGAAGTTTGCTACGTGAATTCTGACGCAAACGACGGATTGCCTTTTCCTTGATTTGACGAACACGCTCACGTGTAAGACCGAACTTATCACCTATCTCCTCAAGAGTCATTTCACGACAACCGATACCGAAGAACATACGGATTATATCCTTCTCGCGATCAGTCAAAGTTGACAGTGCACGATCTATCTCTTTGGAGAGAGACTCATTTACAAGAGTCTTATCGGCCATAGGAGAATCATCATTGACAAGAACATCAAGAAGGCTATTGTCCTCACCGTCAACGAACGGCGCATCAACAGAGATATGACGACCTGACACCTTAAGGGTATCAGCTATCTTATCAACCGGAATATCGAGCACCTCAGCCAATTCCTCCGGTGAGGGACGACGCTCATTGTCCTGCTCAAACTTAGAAAGAGCCTTGCTTATCTTATTGAGTGATCCTACCTGATTGAGAGGCAGACGAACTATACGAGCCTGTTCAGCCAAAGCCTGAAGGATAGACTGACGAATCCACCATACGGCATAACTGATAAATTTAAAGCCACGGGTCTCATCAAACTTCTCCGCAGCTTTAATGAGACCAAGATTGCCCTCGTTGATAAGATCAGGAAGACTGAGGCCCTGGTTCTGATACTGTTTAGAGACTGATACGACAAAACGCAGATTAGCGCGTGTCAACTTTTCAAGAGCAGCGCGGTCACCCTTGCGGATACGTTGTGCAAGTTCAACCTCCTCCTCAACCGTAATAAGTTCCTCACGACCAATCTCCTGAAGATACTTGTCAAGCGATGCGCTTTCACGGTTTGTTATGCTCTTTGTAATCTTTAGTTGCCTCATTTTCAGTATATAACTATATTGTTCTTTAAAGACTTGAGATCGCCTATTATTCTTAAATAAGCGAATTGGGTGCAAATTTACTTATTTTATTAGAGAATTCTGACTTTTTACACACAAAAAATTGAAGCAGCCGAAACCACTTCAATTTTTTATGAATAAAGATCTGTAATTATTCTTCAGAAAGACTTACGGCATAGTTCGCCCTACGGCCATTGGTATAGACACCCGATATGAACAGAACCTGATCAGGAGAACTTGAAGCCTCCTTATAAATCTGCTCAATATCATCAATTGACCTAATCTGCCTATTATTGATCTTAAGAATTATGAATCCCCTCTGTATTCCGGCATCTTTAAGAAGGCCATTCTTAACCGTACCGACCTGCATTCCGTAACCGATATTAAGAGCACGACGGGTTTCAGCGGGAACATCCTGGAATACAGCTCCCAGAACCTCCATATCTGCCTCTTTGACTATTTCCGTATTGCCGCGTGAGTTCTTGAGTTCAACCTCTATTTTCTTTTCTTTCTTATCACGCAACAAAGTGACTGTAACCTTATCGCCTGGACGATACTGCACAATGGTCTCCTGAAGCTCGTTCATGGTCTTAAC
Source organism: Bacteroidales bacterium UBA1182 (assembly GCA_002310015.1). Classification (GTDB taxonomy): domain Bacteria; phylum Bacteroidota; class Bacteroidia; order Bacteroidales; family Bacteroidaceae; genus Colenecus. The sequence continues at coordinate 9,730 of DBYQ01000078.1, read as the reverse complement.
TTTCTTGCCGTTAATCTCAGTAATTATATCACCCTGTTTAATTCCAGCGGCGAAAGCGCCGCCACCATCGGACAAGCCTATTATATAGACACCATCTATCGCATCGCCAAAATCAACATTCTTATTCCTCTCATCCTGTCGCATACTGATTACGTTATCGCCCTCAATACCAAGCATTGCACGCTGCACGGTTCCATATTCCCTGAGATCAGCAACCACCTTCTTGACAATGGTGGTAGGGATTGCAAAGCCATATCCGGCATAAGTACCGGTAGGAGATTCAAGCGCCGCATTAATCCCGACGAGTTCACCACGGACATTGACCAGAGCGCCACCACTGTTACCCATATTAATGGCTGCATCTGTCTGTATAAAAGACTCTATGCTCTCTCCACCCTGATATATTCCGATATTACGGGATTTGGCACTGACCACTCCTGCAGTAACACTTGAAGTAAGATTGAAAGGATTACCGACTGCGAGAACCCACTCACCTAGCCTGAGGTCATCAGAATTACCCATAGGAACTACGGGAAACTCATCACCATCTATCTTAATGAGAGCAAGATCCGTATTAGAATCAGCACCTATAACTGTAGCTATAAACACACGGTTATCATTAAGAGTTACCTGGATTTCATCAGCTTTCTCAATAACATGATTGTTCGTTACTATGTAGCCATCCTTGGTAAGAATCACTCCCGAACCATAGCCCACCTGAGGTTCTGTGCGATACTGCCTTTGACGAGGGCGGGCACCGAACATAAACTGCTCAAAGATATCAGGTATCTCCTGATATGTCTGAGTACGGCTCTTTACTGTTGACTTGATATGAACAACGCCATGTACGGTTTTCTCAGCAGCCTCAGTGAGATCAACAGGCTGCATCTTGGCAGACGATAAAGCAGACTGAGAAAGAGTCGTATAAGGGGCGTTATCATTAGAAACATAAATGATTTTACTGTTCTTCTTACTAACCAGGTTAGTGGTTATAACCGATGCAAGTATGCAGCAGCATATAAGCGTCAGCGAAAACAACAAGACATTAATTACTTTTTTCATATCTATTTCTCCTTTTTCTGTTAATTAATTGGTTTGAATTAACACTTATCTCTCCCAAATATATACAACATTCGGACCAATGTTACCGACAGGCGCCATCTTTTGCCAATTATTAACCATATACATACCAAATTAACACATTACTTGTATCCGAACAGTTCATCAAGTGATACCTTCTCAACATCACCAAGTGTATTCAGAAACTCCAAATCCAGATCATTGACATCACCCAAAATACCATAGATGTAGGTACGACCCTGTATCCATTTCTGCTGGCAAGCCACGACATCACCCATTGTCATATCTGCCAGTTTGTCATAGACAACCTTTGACAACGGTTCTTTAAGTCCAAGTTCTTTGGCATTAAGATAACTGTTCAATACAGACATTCCAACAGTACGACTTGTGCGCAGTACCGATTCCAACCCAGACTTGGCTATCTGGAAAGATTTATCAGACTCAGGCATATCATTAATGATAAGGTCAAATGCCTCAACTGCAGCCTTGAGTTTATCATTTTGCGAACCTATTCTTGCATAGAAACAATATGTATCATCAAGATATGAGGGCGACGACAGATTTGCGCTTGCACTGTATGCAAGGGCTCTTGCTTCACGCATCTCCTGAAATACGATGGTATTCATTCCACCGCCAAAATACTCATTAAAGAGCTCTATGGCAGGAACATCATCAATAGAGAAAGATTCTCCGCGATCAGAATATTGGATATAATTGAACTGACGGGAATCATATTGGGCCATATAGACTTTTGACTCATTGACAATCTGCTTCTTTGTATATTTCTTTACCAGTTTCTCAAGTTTCCCGGAACACTTGTGATGTTCTGTTATAATTTCCTTGGCCTCAACCTCATTGTAAGGACCATAGAAAAGAACTGTATGCTGCTTGCAGAAAATATCCTTAACCATACCCAGCAATTCATCGGATGTAAGTGCCATAACCTGATCATCGGAGAGATTTACAGACTTGACATACTCGGGGCCATAAATGATGTAACGGTTCAGGGCACTTGAGCAATTGTTCTGGTTGGCCTTGGACATCTGACGAGCCATAAGTTCATCAGACTTGAGGTTATCAAGTATATCCTGATCAGGAATTGCATTGAGCATAAGATCCTCAACAATATCAAGCATCTCCCCTAAATGCTCGGCAAGACCGTTAACGGAGAAGGTCAACACATTGTCGCCCACACTAAAGCTGTGATTACCGGCAATCCTGTACTCCTCCAACGCTATCTCATCGGCACTGCGAGTAGGTGTACCAAGATACGACAGATAATCAAAGGCCATTGAAAGAGCCGGATTGGTACTCTTTCCTATGTCAAAGCGGAATGAAGCGGTTACAATATCATTATTATCATTTTTCTTGTAAAGAAATTCTATACCATCACTGAGTTCCGATTTGGAAAGGTCTTTCTCATAGTCGACAAATACCGGTTGAATAGGAGTAACCTGAATCTCTGATATTTCTTTCAGGAATGCGCTCTGTTTATCCCGATTAGTGGCAATAGGAGTAATGGTTGGGGCAATTATCTTATTACTCTTGGGATTGACGCCCTGATACTTATATACCGCAACGTATGAATCTTCAGAAAGATACTTTCCAGCCCACTCCACGACATCATCCTTGGTTATCTTGGTAAGACGTTCAAGCAAGCCGACCTCATAGGCCCAATCTGAGCCTTTAATGAATGAGTTAACAAACTGCATTGCACGGCTGCTGTTGGATTCCAGCTGACGCATCTGGCTAAGTTTTATATTGGCAATAGCAGCTTCAATAAGGGACTCATCAAAATCACCGGCACGTAATTTGGCAACCTCGGCAAGCAGCAGTTCTTTCACCTCATCCATTGTCTGACCATCCTTAGGATATCCCTGAATAAGGAAATCAGAATAATCTATACGATCATAAATCTGAGAACCGGCATACAGGACTTTCTGTTGCTGGTTAAGGTCCAAATCTATAAGGCCAGCCTTACCGTTGGTTAGGATAGACTCAACTATACCTGCCACCTCACTTTCATTATCCTTTTCACCCGGACAGCGCCACCCCATAAGCAGGAACTCCGATTCCGTACCGTATACATTCTTAACCACAGGCTCCTTCAAGGGCTCTTCCGGCTCATATTTGAATTCCGGGATTGAAGGACTGGGTTCCCAATCACCAAAATACTTCTCAATTATTGCAACGAACTGATCGGGATCAAAATCACCAGAAACACATATTGCGATGTTATTGGGAACATACATAGCCGCCTTCTGTTTCTTTATGGCCGATATTGAAGGATTCTTAAGATGCTGCTGGGTACCTATAACCTGCTGAAGGCCATATGGATGGTGTTTGTAAAATACAGAATCCATTGCATATATGGCATTCTGGGCATCCCTGTTAAGATACATATTATATTCTTCATACACAGCTTCCAACTCCGTATGGAAACCACGAATGACCATATTCCTGAAACGGTCAGCCTGAATCCTAGCCCAGTTGTCAATCTGGTTTGAAGGGATGTTTTCCTGATAACATGTAAGATCCTCTGACGTAAAAGCATTGGTTCCCTGCGAGCCTATCACAGACATAAGCTTATCATATTCATTGGGAATGGCAATCTCTGAGGCCAAATAGCTCAAGCTGTCTATAATATGATATATAGCCTTACGTTCATACGGATCAGTCTTGGTACGGTATATATTGAACTGTTCTTCTATCTGGTCAAGCAAAGGTTTCTCTGCAGCATAATCCGATGTTCCAAAACTCTCACTTCCCTTGAACATGATATGTTCCAGGTAATGAGCCAGACCGGTATTATCGGACGGATCATTCTTGCCGCCGTTACGCACTGCTATGTAAGTCTGAAGCCTGGGCTGCTCTTTATTTACGGTCATGTAAACCTTCAGTCCGTTACCAAGAGTATATATCTTGGCTTTCATAGGATCACCCTTGACTGTTTCATACTTTGAACACGATGATACACACATCGACATGACAGCCACAAGGACTATCATTGAGAATTTCTTATATTGCATTTTAATCTGATTTTATTTATTCAATCATATCTGCAAATATAGTGCAAGCCGAGAGGTGAAAAAAGAAGTTTACCTGTTTTTTCTCCCGAGACGAAGCCTATATTCAAGCGATAGCTTAAATAAAGGGTTAATGGACCAAAACAAAAAATAATGAGTATTTTTGCACCCTGAAAGCTGACCGGTCTGCCGCTGTCCCTTATGGGGCTGAGGAAAGTCCGGGCGACACAGAGCATTCCACTTCCTAACGGGAAGCAGTCGGCAACGGCTGATAAACGCAGAAGAAAACAACCGCCGCAAGGTAAGGGTGAGAAGGCGGGGTAAGAGCCCACCAGGCTTGTGGTGACACAAGTGCTGTGCGTCTTGGAAGTTGCAAGTTCATGTATACCGGCGTCAGAGGGCTGCTCGCCTGAGCCGGAGGGTAGAACGCGCGTGGCTGTAAGGCCACGGAGCCTGCCGGCGACGACAGGTCAAGATTAATGGCAGACAGGGAAGGTACGTGTACCGACTCTACAGAACCCGGCTTACAGGTCAGCTTTTGTTTGATAATCACACTACTCAACATATATGAAACGTGTACGCTGTCCTAAATGTGACCATTACAACACCTTTGATGAAACCCTATACAAAGAAGGGCAGTCACTGGTATTTGAGTGCGAGAACTGCCGGAAGCAGTTCAAGATACGCATAGGAACCAGCAAGCTGGCAGCAACGCAAAAGGATGCCGACCGGAAAAAAGAGACAAACGACATAGGATTCGGCTCAATAACTGTAGTTGAGAACGTGTTTGGATACCGCCAGAGTTTTGCCCTGAAAGAAGGTGATAACATTATCGGCAGATACAACCCAGGTGACAATATAACCATACCTATTGACACAACAGACCGCAGTATGGATCGCCGTCATTGTGTAATAACGGTCAAAAGAGAGCCCACCGACGAAATAAGCTACACGCTAAGAGACTTCCCCAGTTTGACCGGCACATTCCTTGATAACCGCATTCTGGGTGACAGGGAGAGAGCTCGTATTGAAGACGGATCAATAATAACCCTTGGCGCTACAACCATTATTCTCCAAGCACCTGAATAAATAAAAAAGGCCCTAAGAGGGCCTTAACTTTTCATAGGGGATCATCATTTTTCCGGTGCGAGAACACACACTTTGAATTTGATATCATAATCAATTTCATATATCTCGGCATCATCCCATTCCACGACAAAGGTAATATAGCCTTTCTTAACGTTGAACCTTATGTTCTGCAATACAAACTCACTTTTGGTTTCAACGGGAAAGACATACGGAAGAGGATTAACACCCTCCTTACCGTCCACCATATATACCATAACAGCGCCATCATCCATTACGTTGCGATCTATTTCTTTTAATGGAAAAGTTTTAAAAAGATAGCAACCAGCATACCCTACAGTCGTTTGGGATTGTTCCCACTCATCAGGAGTAACTGTTATGAATTTCGTATATATATCAACTCCGGGTTTTACAATCTCAGTAGTATGAATATCACATCCGCTACAAACAAATAACGCGAACATGAGATAGAAAAGAACTTTTTTCATAATTAATCTGTTTTGGTGCTTCTACATATAGTATATCAACTAACGCGATTTGTTAACGTCTGAACCGGGAAAAGCGCTATTGGTCCCTATAATCCTGTAAATCAATGCTTGATTTCTGACTTTTTCTGGATGCACGTATTGTTATTGGCATTGATACCCTATATCTCACAGGAACACCGTTCTTGGTAGCCGGAGTCCAACGCGGCATAGCCTTCAAAAGCCTGAGAACCTCATCATCAATAGAATAATCAAGACCTTTCAGTATGCCGACATAAGTTATATCTCCCGATTTCTCTACAGTAAACTCCACCTCAATCTTACCGTTTACAGAACGTCTCTTTGCTTCTTCAGGATATTCAAAATTATCAGAAATGTATTTATACATTTTTTCTATTCCACCTTTGAACTCAGGTTGCGTTATGACATCCTCTGTTTGAGTTATGGAATCATTTTTTGCATTTGAAACGGAAACGGAATTAGAACTGGAATCTGCATCTGACTGGGCAAAGGCCACATCGAATGCAGATAACAGGATAAATAGCAAAGCAAGTTTTCTCATCATCGGTTTATTACTATATTTCCGATATCTTTGATAAGCTGCGATGCGTTTGGTTAAATCAAGACCTTGAAATCTTAACATTTTTTCTCAAGAACCGTGACAACCTCTACATGTTGAGTATGCGGGAACATATCAACCGGCTGTACGGCAACGACACGATAGCCCCGATCAAGAAGAGCTATGTCACGAGCCTGGGTGGCAGGATTACAACTTACATATACTATGCGTTTTGGAGCGGTCTCAAGTATCACATTGACTACATCAGGATGCATTCCGGCACGGGGCGGATCAGTAACGATGACATCAGGTGCACCATGCTCTGCGATAAAACCGGCATTTAACACATCTTTCATATCGCCCGCAAAGAATTCCGTATTTCCAATCCCGTTCACTCCCGCATTCACCTTGGCATCCTCTATAGCCTCCGGCACATACTCTATTCCGACAACCTTCTTCACTCCGCCAGCCAAGAACAAAGCTATGGTACCGGTGCCTGTGTATAAATCATAAACGACATCTTCATTTTTCAATGCCGCCAGATTCCTTACCGTTGAATATAGCTTATACGCCTGACGGCTGTTGGTCTGAAAAAATGATTTCGGGCCTATCTTGAATCTTAGGTTCTCCATTGTCTCATAAATATATCCCTCTCCTCGGAACACATGTACGTCAAGATCACCAAAGGTATCATTACACTTATTGTTAATCACATACATAAGTGATGTGATTTCCGGAAAACTATCAGACAGGAACTGCATCAGCCCCATGAACTGTTCCTGTTCTGCAGGATTAGCAACCTTAGCCTGAACCAGAACCATAATCTGCCCGGTAGTTACCACACGAACCATCATATCACGGAGTACGCCATCAAGGGAACGCAGATTAATAAAGGGGATGCCATGTTCCACAGCATAAGCATAAGCAGCATTCCGGATCCTGTCAGATACTTCATCCTGAAGCTTGCAACTATTTATATGGAGCACCTTGTCAAAAGCACCGGGAATATGAAATCCCAGTCCTGGTTGTTTACGCTGAGAGGTATTATCAGGATCATCCAATGCACTTAGTTCCTCTGTCGTGAGCCAACGCATATTGCTGAAAGAATACTCCAACTTGTTACGGTAACGCATTATCTCATCAGAACCAAGTATGGGACTGATCTCAGGCAATTCAACCTTGGCTATCCTTGTAAGACAATCAACCACCTGCTGATGTTTATAACGAAGTTGCTCCTGATACGGCAAGTTCTGCCACTTACAGCCACCGCAAATACCGAAATGTTCGCAGAACGGCACTGCACGCACCTTAGAAAACTCATGGAATTTTACCACGACGGCCTCCGCATAACTGTGTTTCTTTTTCAGGATCTTAAGGTCCACAACATCGCCAGGTACTGCAAACGGCACGAAAACAACAAGGTCATTGATACGCGCCAGTGCTTTCCCCTCAGCAGCGACACCGGTTATGGTTACATTCTCTATTAAAGGCTGTTCACGTCTCTTTCTTGACATAACTGATTTGTTTGGCGTGCAAAAATAGTGATTTAGCATGACGGTTCTTTTTGTGATAAGGGGAAAAGCATAAAAAAAACAAGAAAATTCAAATAATGACGCAAAAACAAGCAATCTTTACACACATCTTTTAATAATAAATGAGTACCTTTGCACCCGCAAAAGAGAAAAGGACTGAACGCAACATACGACATAAACAATACAACATATTTTATAATTTATGAGCGAAAAAAGAGTTTACAAGTTCGGAAACGGACAAGCTGAGGGAAATGCCCAAATGCGTAATCTGCTTGGTGGCAAGGGAGCTAACCTTGCTGAGATGAATCTGCTTGGTGTACCGGTACCTCCGGGTTTCACAATCACCACTGATGTTTGTAACGAGTACTATCAGATAGGTCGCGACAAGGTTGTAGCCATACTGAAGAAGGATGTTGAAGAGGCTATCGCCCACATCGAGAAACTGATGAATTCAAAATTCGGTGATGTTGAGAATCCGCTTCTTGTATCAGTACGTTCAGGTGCCCGCGCTTCAATGCCCGGTATGATGGACACCATTCTGAACCTTGGACTCAATGATGAGGTTGTTGAGGGTCTGTCACGCAAGACCAACAACCCCCACTTCGCTTGGGACAGCTACCGTCGCTTTGTACAGATGTACGGTGACGTTGTTCTTGGCATGAAGCCCCTGAACAAGACCGATGTTGACCCGTTTGAGGCTATCATCGAGAAGGTTAAGGAGGAGAGCGGCGTGGTTCTGGACAAGGACCTGAGCGTTGACGACCTCAAAAAACTGGTTAAGTTGTTCAAGGCTGCCGTTAAGGAGCGCACCGGTCACGACTTCCCCACCAGCGCTATGGATCAGCTCTGGGGCGCTATCTGCGCTGTATTCGGTTCATGGAACAACGAGCGCGCTATCCTGTACCGTAAGATGGAAGGAATACCCGATGAGTGGGGTACCGCCGTATCAGTTATGGCTATGGTATTCGGTAACATGGGTGACACATCTGCTACAGGTGTATGCTTCAGCCGTGACGCCGCTACCGGTGAGAACCTGTTCAACGGTGAATATCTGGTTAACGCACAGGGTGAGGACGTAGTTGCAGGTATCCGCACTCCGCAGCAGATCACAATAGAGGGTTCAAAGCGTTGGGCTGCCTTGGCAGGTGTATCTGAGGAGGAGCGCAAGGCCAA
>DBYQ01000078.1:176-670 GCA_002310015.1 Bacteroidales bacterium UBA1182 | reverse complement strand
CAGACACGTAACGGTAAGCGCACAGGCACCGCTATGGTTAAGATTGCCATGGACCTGATGCACGAAGGTCTGATTGACGAGAAGACCGCCATCCAGCGTTGCGAGCCCCAGAAGCTCGACGAGCTGCTCCACCCCGTATTCGATAAGAACGCTCTTAAGAAAGCTAAGGTACTGACTACCGGTCTTCCCGCTTCACCGGGTGCAGCTTGCGGACAGATAGTATTCAATGCCGATGACGCTGAGGCTTGGCACAAGAACGGTCATAAGGTTATCATGGTACGTATCGAGACCTCACCTGAAGATCTGGCCGGTATGGCTGCCGCTGAGGGTATCCTTACATGCCGCGGCGGTATGACCAGCCACGCTGCAGTTGTTGCCCGCGGTATGGGTAAGTGCTGCGTATCAGGTGCCGGTGCACTGAGCGTTGACTACGTTAAGAAGACAGTTAAGATTGAGGACGTTGTCCTTAAGGAAGGTGACTATATTTCAATCAA
>DBYQ01000078.1:0-161 GCA_002310015.1 Bacteroidales bacterium UBA1182 | reverse complement strand
GCTGCCGAGATCAGCGGTGACTTTGCTGAACTGATGGATCTGTGCAACAAGTACACACGTCTGGTTGTACGCACAAACGCTGATACTCCTCACGATGCTGAGGTTGCCCGCACATTCGGTGCCGTTGGTATCGGTCTGTGCCGTACCGAGCACATGTTCTT
>DBYQ01000079.1:19045-57526 GCA_002310015.1 Bacteroidales bacterium UBA1182 | reverse complement strand
GGTTCGTATTACCCTTGGACATACTCCTATAATAGAGCACGCCCGTCGTACTACTTGTCTGTATGAAATCTTTTCAAAGAACGTCTTTCAACGCGCTTTCCGCAGGTGTTCCCTTCGGAAAGCGGATGCAAAGGTAGCGCTTCTATGTATTCCCACCAAACAATTATGAGACTTTTTCTCAAAAAATTTAGTTAATAAATATAACTCGTTGAATTTTCGGGGTATTGGCCACAAAACTACGCCCCTTCGGGGCTATCCCTCCCACCGCTACGCGGCGGGCCCCTCCCGTTCACAAGCCCACGGGCGGCCATGGTTTTGTCAGCCAATACCCCGAAAATTCTCAGGATGGAAACCTTTCTGCGTATCAGGGACAAGTTTTTGGGAAACGTAGATGCAATGGTATTAATTGTCAATTAAAAAAAAGAGGTGCGGCCTATGGTCACACCTCTTTCTTTTTACGCGCGCGAGGTTACTCTGCTTCGGGGACGATGAGCTTGTAGCCTTTGCCGTGGATGTTGATAATCTCTACTGAGGGATCTTCCTTGAGGTGCTTGCGCAACTTGGTGATGTAAACATCCATACTGCGGGCATTAAAGTAGTTGTCATCAACCCAGATTGACTTAAGAGCGAAGTCACGCTGGAGGATCTCATTCTGATGTGCGCAGAGCAGACCCAGAAGCTCAGACTCCTTAGTGGTGAGCTTGGTTGACTTATCACCTATGGACAGAATCTGTTTCTTGGCATCAAAATTGAACTGACCGATCTTGTATTCTGTAACATCACGGTTCTTCTTGCCATGAACACGGCGAAGGATAGCCTCCATGCGGAGAGTAAGCTCTTCCATGCTGAAAGGCTTGGTGATGTAATCATCGGCACCTATCTTGAAGCCTTCAAAGATATCATCCTTGAGATTCTTAGCTGTAAGGAACATGATGGGTACATCAGAGTTTACGGCACGGACCTCCTTGGCGAGTGTGAATCCGTCCTTCTTAGGCATCATGACATCAAATACGCAGATGTCATACTTGTTCTTGATGAAAGCCTTGTAACCGGCCTCACCGTCGGGGCATAATTCAGCATTGTAACCTTTGGCCTGAAGATACTCACGGAGGAGCATTCCCAGGTTCTCGTCGTCCTCACACAGGAGGATGTTAAGTTTCTCTTCCATAATAATATAGTTTACTGGTTAATCATTATTCTGCGGTAATGTTATTATGAACTTGGTGCCATTGCCAAGTTCACTCTCGGCCTTAATAGTGCCTTTGTGGTTTGAGATGACCTGCTTGACGTATGCCAATCCCAAGCCGAATCCCTTAACGTCATGACGGTTACCGGTATGAACGCGATAGAACTTGTCAAAGATCTTCTTGAGGTCATCTTTCTTGATTCCGATTCCGTTATCAGCAATAGAAATCATGAGTTTGCCGGGCTCATTCCAAGTGTTAACCTCAAGGTGCAACGGGACATCGGTACGCTTATATTTTACGGCATTATCCATGAGATTGAATATCACATTTGTAAAATGCATCTCATCGGCCATTGCGAACGGATCTTCGGTTTCAAAGGTGGCATCAATAGTTCCTCCGATATTCTCAACCTTGAGCTTGAAGGTATTGACGACACCGTAGATCAGTTCATCGATATCCATCTCCTTAAGTTTCATAGTATTGCTCTGACGCTCGAACATGGACATCTGGAGTACTTTCTCAACCTGGAAACGCAGACGCTTGGTTTCATCGTTGATGACTCCGGAATAATGTTTGAGCAGCTGGGGAGATTTTTCAAGCGACTGGTCATTGAGCATCTGAGCTGCAAGAGATATGGTTGATATAGGAGTCTTGAACTCATGGGTCATGTTATTGACAAAGTCATTCTTCATCTCAGTAATCTTACGCTGACGTGTAATAAGGAACAACGTGAAAGCGAATGTAATCATAAGAATGGCGATGAAGATAAGGGAAGGAAGCATGAAATCAACAGAATCCTCTATATAATCATCCAATGTGGGGAAATAGACACGGATGACGCCCATACGATTAGGAGAATCGTTATGGAATACGGTCTGCTGATAAGTGTTAGCCATCACATTGGGATCAGCACCATCACTCTTATAAATGGGACGGCCGGTATTGGTTGTGAAGACAAACTGGAAAGGTATCTCTATCCCGTTATAAGCCAACAGGTCTGTTAACTCGTCTTTCAAATATGTTTTATCGACTCTCTCGGCAAGGGAACGGTTGTTAGACGGGCGGAGCATATTATATATCACCTCATCAACAAGCTCCTTGTTAGCCAAATAATATTCCAATTGACGCTGCTGGAGAGAACGCGACCTCTCTGACACGTCATTATTATCCTGCTGGGAACGTGGCAACTGGAGAGAGGGCATGGTTGGTGTTGATATTGCAGATGGATCCTGAGCGGAAGGAGGTGCCGAAGGAACTATAGTGTGAGTAAAAGAAAAGCCTCCGCCACTAAATGTAAACTGTCCGTAAAAACCATCAACGGAGATATCGTTGAATGCGGAATTACGCTCCATCTCACGGAGATCTTCTTCAAGATATCTCTTTGCCTCAGCAAGTTCAAGTTTATAGGCAACCTCATACAGGCTACGTTTGACAGACTCATCAAACTCCTGATGACGCATCTTGCTCATCTCATTTATATATCTCAACTGTAGCGACAGAAGGATGATAAAGGAGACGCACATGACAGCGCTCAAAATCCAAACTATTGACTTTTTCATATGGACAAATATACAGATGATTTTAAAAAAGCAAACAATTAACTTAAAAAATTGCGCGATTTTTAGATAAAAAAGGCGAAATCATATTGATTCCGCCTTCTAAAGTTAACAAAATAGCAATTATTTTGTTTATTCCTCTTCTTTCTGCTTGGCTTCGAACTCCTTGATGAGTTTGTCCTGAACATCGGTGGGAACAAGTTCGTAACTGCTGAAGCTCATTACGAATGAACCGCTACCGCCGGTGATTGAACTAAGAGAAGTTGAGTAGGTTGACATCTCCTTGAGAGGTACCTTGGCGCGGAGTACCTGATAGTTGCCCTCGCTCTCCATACCCATGATCATACCGCGACGACCCTGGAGGTCACTCATTACATCACCCATGTACTCTGCAGGTACAAGAACCTCAACATCATAAACAGGCTCAAGGATCTTAGGACCTGCCTCCTTGAAGGCGGCGCTGAATGCGTTACGGCCTGCAAGCAGGAAGGAGATTTCATTTGAATCAACCGGGTGCATCTTACCATCATATACAATCACGCGTACGTCACGTGCATATGAACCGGTAAGAGGACCCTGCTCCATGCGCTGCATGATACCCTTGAGGATAGCGGGCATAAAGCGTGCATCGATAGAACCACCGACGATACTGTTTACATAAACGAGCTTGCCACCCCACTCCAGCGGATATTCCTCAACGCCCTTAACGGTCATCTTGAACTCCTGGTTGCCGAACTTGAACATCTCAGGCATGGGCTTGCCGTCCTCATAAGGCTCAACAATGAGGTGAACCTCACCGAACTGGCCGGCACCACCTGACTGTTTCTTATGACGATAATCAGCACGGGCAGCCTTGGTGATGGTCTCACGATAAGGAATCTTGGGCTCCTCAAAGTTGATCATCATCTTATCATTGTTCTCAATGCACCACTTGAAGGTACGGAGATGAAACTCACCCTGACCGTAAAGGATAACCTGACGGAGCTCCTTGGACTGCTCGATAACGAGAGTGGGATCCTCCTCACGCATACGGTTAACGATGGTCATCATCTTCTCCATATCGGCCTCATTTACAGGCTTCAATGCGCGTGAATACTTGGAGTTAGGATATTTGATAAAGTTAAATGAACGGTCAGCGCCCTCGTTGAGGGTATTGCCGGTACGTACATCCTTAAGTTTTACGGTGCAACCTATATCACCCGGAAGCAACTCAGGAACCTGAACGCGGTTATTACCCTGGCTTACGAAGATCTGAGCTACACGCTCCTTGGAACCACGGTCAGCGTTTACCATATCCTGGCCCTCATGTGCCTTACCGCACATTACCTTGAAGTATGATACTGCGCCGATATGGGGCTCAATAGTGGTCTTGAAGAAGAAGAGTGATGTGCCTGATGCATCAAGCTTAACGGTCTCACCCTTGGTATCCTGAACTTCCTTACCCTGCAGAGGTGACGGAGCTACATTGCCGAGGAACTCAACAAGACGGCTGACGCCTACGTTAGGTGCAGCGGCTGTGCATACGATGGGGAACAGGCCGCATGTCTCGATACCCTTACGGAAACCGGCACGGATCTCATCGATTGAAAGCTCGCCCTGATCAAAGAACTTCTCCATTAGAGCCTCATCATTCTCAGCAGCTGACTCTGTTACGGTATCGCGCATGGTCTGTGCCTTATCAGCAACAGAACCGGGGATATCCTCAGCCTTCATGGCTGAACCGTCAGCGAATGTAAGCTTCTGGTTAAGCAGCACGTCTATAACGCTCTTGAAGGAGGGACCTGCCTGCTCGGGGAACTGGATGGGTACACATGTGGTACCGAATGTAGAGCGGATCTGCTCTACTACGTTGTCATACTCACACTTATCGCTGTCAACGTGGTTTACTACGAAGAAAGCGGGCTTATTCAGTTTCTTTACAAGACGATAGCTATTGATAAGGCCTACATCTACACCGCGTGAACCGTTTACTACAAGAATAGCTGAATCACAGATGTTCAGTGCTGTTACTGCCTGGCCTGAGAAATCATCTGAGCCCGGGCAATCAAAGAAGTTAAACTTCTTGCCGAACATCTCTACAGCGAATACTGTTGAATAGACTGAATAGCCGTACTCAAGCTCTACTGCTGCTGTGTCACTTACTGTGTTCTTGGAGTTTACAGAACCGCGGCGTTTAATGACGCCGGCTTCAAAAAGGATACTCTCGGTCAGGGTGGTTTTTCCTGATCCGGCTCCGCCAAGAATGGCGATGTTCCGGATGTCTTCTGTTTTATAATTCTTCATATTAGTAATATTGATTTATCAAGAATTAGGTCTGGCCTTTTATTCAAAGGCTCGCAAATTTATCTAATTATAAGAAGAAAAACAAACTTTTTATATAGAAGTTCAGGAGTGTTTTCATGTTGGGAAGGGAAAACTTGAAGTATATACTCTCCAGAACTACGACCCCGACAGACTATAGAATAAGAGACACAACAGCTCCGAGCTACTTCAGCCCCTTTCAGACCCTAAACGTCGAACTCCTCCTTTTGCCCACCTTTGGTGTGCAACGTTCGTCAAACATGCGCCGTTCTTAACGGGATCTTACAGGGGCTTACGCTTTACGCTCTCCGCTAATGGTCTCTTATTCTATAGTCTGTCTCCCTGCAAATGGAAATATAATCAGTCTTTGAAAATAGATGAAATAATTGAATCGCTGATGAACATTCGGGATTCGGGGATTCTCAGATGGTTGTTTTCAAGTAGCAGGGAGCCTTTATTTATCAGGCTTTCTGCACTTTGCAAAACAGTTAGACGATCTTGGGGTGGTAGTGCAGAGAGGTTCAGGCCTTGGGTGGTACGGAGGCTTAGCATGATTTTCTCGTTGTAGAGATCATCTGGTGACAGGTGCTCTATTTCAAACAAGGGTTTGCCCTGCTCTATTCCGGCCATATAGGCATCGAGGTCATCGGGGGACCACTGGCGTGAGGTACCGTTGTAGGAATGGGCTCCGGCGCCAAGGCCCATATATGGGATGCCGGTCCAGTAGCTGCTGTTGTGGCGGGAGTGGTAGCCTGGCTTACAGAAATTTGAGATTTCATAATGGTCAAAGCCGGCATTACGGAGAGTGGTGCACATGAGGGTGAACATTTGGGCACAGAAGTCATCAGTGGCCGGTATTAGTTTTTCCTGATCACGGAGAGCCTGCAACGGTGTGCCTTCCTCGTAGGAGAGGCAGTAGGAGGAGATATGCTGCACGCAGGCTGAGAGAGCGGTTTCAAGATCGGAACGGAACATATCCAATGTTTGGCCAGGAAGACCGTACATAAGGTCTATGCTGATGTTTGTGATGCCGGAATCACGGCAGATGCGGACGGCATCCAGGGATTGGGTTGCGGTGTGACGACGGCGCAGAAAACTGAGCAGGTCATCATTGAAGGTCTGCACCCCCATGCTTATGCGGTTCACGCCAAGAGCACGAAGAGCACAGACATAATCCGGGGTTATATCATCGGGATTACACTCTACGGTGAGTTCCTCAAGGTTGCTCAGACCGAGTGTTGAGTCTATGGATGAGATTATTCGGCTTATCTGCTCCGGCGTAAGGCGCGAAGGGGTTCCGCCACCAAAATAGAGGGTCTTGACGGGGGCATCGGACAGATAACCCTTGCGCAGTTGCAGTTCACGGCAGAGGGTGCTGACATAACGTGCGGCTTCTTCCTGACGCACGGTCGAGAAGAAGCCGCAGTATATACAGCGCTTGGCACAAAACGGGATATGTACGTATATGCCCGCCAAACGGTCAGATCATTGAGTTGATGACATTCATAACATCCTGGCCTATTGCATTGGCAGCCTCCATTGTGGAAGCCTCTGAATAGACACGGATGATGGGCTCAGTGTTACTCTTACGCAGATGTACCCACTTATCGGGGAAATCTATCTTTACACCGTCGATGTCATTAATCTCCTCCTTTGAGTAGATACCCTTGACCTTGTTCAGGATTGCATCTACATCTGTACCGGGTTTGAGGTCTATGCGGTTCTTGGCGATGAAATACGGAGGATAGATCTTACGGAGTTCACTAACCTTCATGTTCATGTGTGCCAGGTGGCTCAGGAACAGGGCAATGCCTACGAGTGCATCACGGCCATAGTGAGAAGCGGGATAGATGACTCCGCCATTGCCCTCACCGCCGATAACGGCTCCAGTCTCCTTCATCTTAGTGGTGACATTGACCTCACCTACTGCAGCGGCGTTGTACTGACCGCCGTACTGACGGGTTACGTCACGCAGAGCGCGGGTGGAACTGAGGTTGGATACGGTATTGCCGGGGGTGTGACGCAAAACGTAATCGGCTACGGTTACAAGGGTATATTCCTCACCGTACATCTGGCCGTTCTCATCAATGAATGCAAGGCGGTCAACATCAGGGTCAACAACGAAAGCGACATCACGGCCACCCTTCTTCATGAGGTTCATTATATCGCCAAGGTTCTTCTCCAAAGGTTCCGGGTTATGCTGGAAATCACCGGTAGGCTCACAATAGAGTTTATCAACACTCTTAACACCCAGTGCATCAAGCAGTTCAGGAAGGATAACGCCACCGACTGAGTTTACGCAGTCTATAGCCACCTTGAAGCCGGCCTTTTTTATAGCCTCAACATCAACCAGGTCAAGGGCAAGAACAGACTCTATATGACGACGGTTCATGGTGTCATCAGTCTTGTAATGACCCAGCTGGTCAACATCGGCATAAATGAAATCCTCTTTATCAGCAATCTCAAGGACGCGGTTGCCATCAGCAGCTGTCAGGAACTCACCGTTGCTGTTGAGAAGCTTAAGTGCATTCCAGTGACGGGGGTTATGGCTGGCGGTAAGGATAAGACCTCCATCGGCCTTGAGCCATGTTACGGCAAGTTCTGTGGTGGGAGTTGTGGCAAGACCGATGTCTGTCACGTCAAAGCCCATACCCATAAGGGTACCGCATACCACCTGGCGTACCATCTCACCTGAAAGACGGGCATCACGGCCTACAACGATATGACGGGCCTGAGGATTACCCTCGCGCACCCAAGTGGCGTAAGCCGATGTAAACTTCACTATATCCAAAGGGGTCAGACCGTTTCCTGCGGGACCACCTATCTCTCCGCGTAAACCGGAGATTGATTTAATCATTGCCATTTCTGTGAACTAATAGTTATTTCATAAAATGTAGGGTAAACATTTGCTGCAGCTGTCTGAGTTCCCTGATTATGAGGGACGATAAGACGGACTTTTGCTGCTCCATCCAACATACCCGGTTTGATATAAGGGAAAGGCATCAACCAGGCATTTGGCACTGAGTAGCCATATAATTTTGCCATTACAGCAGAGGTTCCGCCTGTCCCGTTAATGAAAGATGCGCTATAATTATCACCAGTACGCTTTACGTAGAATATATCCGGCTCAGATTCAAAAAGATTTAAAATAATAGTATCACCCGAACTGACATATCTTTCAACAAATCTAGCATTCATATTCTTTGTTTCACCGGGTTCAATAGCGCTCCCTCCGCCTCTCTTGACTATCTGCATATATACGCCGTTATCCGGAAACAGGACGTATTGATTACGGGTTTTATCAGGACCTGTTTCAGGATTATTCGTTATGGTATCCTTGAGGAAATCCGATACGGATATAATCTCAATATTATGTTGGCTTATCCAATTACTGATATGTCTGGCCTCACGTTCTTTCTGCTCAGCATAGGTCTCCTCATCATCGCAAGAGATAAAGGATACGGATGCAACTACAAATAAGACAGCCAAATACAAGATTTTTTTCATATCACTTTACAAAAAGTTGTCTAATACATTCTTCTGTGGAACGGGACCATTCATCAAGTCCCTTAAGCAAACACTCTACAGCCTCATCAAGTGTACCACGAAATTCGCCGCCGGCAGCGTTCATGTGACCGCCGCCATGAAAAAAGTCTGTCGCAAAACGATTACATGGCACATCGCCTACAGAACGGAACGAGAGTTTAATGACACCCTGCTCCTTATCCTCACGGAAGAAAGCGCTCATGAGTACGCCGTTTATCTGTAGCGGCATATTGACAAAGCCTTCAGTATCTCCTTTCTTATAGTTGAAACGGCGGAGTTCCTCATCGGACAATGTAATCAGTGCGGTAGATTTATCACGGAAAACCTGCATCTTGTCACACAGCACGAATCCCTGAAGGCGCAGACGGTCCTCAGAGTAGTTGTTATAGACACGGCGGTAAATCTCATCCTTATCAACTCCTTTTTCAAGCAGATGTGATACGACATTGAACAAAGAGCTGTAATTGCTGTTGTATGACAGCGCACCGGTATCAGTCATGATCCCGGTATAGATGCACTCTGCCATATTCAAATCCATGGAACGGAAATCACCCAACGCACATATCAAATGGAAGACCAGTTCAGATGTTGAAGAGGCCTCGGGGCGAGACAGTATCACATCAAAATTGGCACCAGGATAAGGGTGGTGATCCAACAGGAACTTCTTGGCCTTAGAATAGAGGAAACTGCCGGCAACCTTATCAATACGGCTCACCACGTTGAAGTCAAGACAGCACAGGACATCGGCCTTATACACCATCTCATCGGCGGCAACGGGGTTATCGTTATAAACCTTTATTTCATCAGCACCAGGCAGCCACTTGAGGAAATCAGGAGCCGAATCAGGGACAAGTACTACGGCCTGCTTACCTTTACTCCTGAGATAGTGACATAAAGCCAGAGACGAACCGATGGCATCACCATCGGGCCCCATGTGGGTCAAAATGACATAACGGTCAGCCCAGCCCATCCAGAACCGGAACTCAGATACATCACTACCTGAAAACGCATTTTCTATCATAACCCTGCAAAGTTACTCATTCTTGCTCAAACAACAAAGTTTTGGAATAAGCCCCAAACAGATGCAATGGCGACACAGGCAAGAGCCTGCACCAGACGATGCGTACGAGCCTCCTTATACCACAGATAGACACAGATAATGACCGCATAAAAGGCTATGACTTGCCATCCTCTGCTGATGGACAGTTCCAGATGCGAATAAGGCAATAACGTGACACGGGTGAGCAGGACAGTCAGTGTATCTATCATCCAAGTGAGCAGGTTTACAGTGATATCCCTCAAGGGGGCAATCCAACCGGTAAGCCAAAGGGACATGGAGAGCGCCACAATGACAAACATCAATGGAACCACAAAGAGATTGGCCAGCAGCACATAGGTTGAAAAACTGGAGAAATGGAACATGATTATGGGAGCTGTCCCTATCTGGGCCGATATGGATAGGGCCGATACACGCCAGATGTATTTGATCAGAATGTTTTTAGGATGTAACAGTTCCAGTAACGGCGGGGTTAGTATTACGATGAACAGCACCGCGCTGAATGAGAGCTGGAAACTCATATCAAAGATGGCAGAAGGATTGGCCACCAGCATGAACAACGCTGCCAGACCAAGAGAGTTAAGGGCAGAGCCTTCATGTTCAACGGCACGGCAGACAGCTACTATGGAGAACATTATCAGTGAGCGGGTTATGGAGACCGGCATGCCTATGGCAAAGGCGTATGACCACATTATAAGCATGACTATCAGCTCTCTGAGCCAGAAGACGTCCGAACCCAGTACAAGCACGGATTCTCTTCTTGAAACCAAACGGCACAGGCGGGCCGCGATACCGCCCGGACGTATACGGAAGAGGAAGGAGGGCAAGAGAAAATAGAGGAAGCAGCACATGATACCCACATGAAGGCCGGACACAGCCAGGACATGGCTCACTCCTGATGTGGAATAGACCTCACGGAGGCCTTCACTAAGCTGTTTTTTCTCACCCAGCGAGACGGCAGATACCACCGCCAGAGCATTACCCTGCAGCCCCCACTCCCTGTATTTGCCGATTATGCTGCGACGAAAGCGGATGCATCGGTTCTTAAGACTCAACGGACCATCCGTAGGGCCTGCCCACCAATTCTTAGCCTGAACGCGGAGTGTGCCTGATATGCCATGACTCAACAGATATGAGGCATAGTCAAAACCTGCACCTTCACTGGAAGGCTTGTTTATCTTGCCGTCAAAGACTATCGTCTGCCCCGGCAGCAGAGACTGTGCAGCGCTGTCCTTGGGCAGATAGAGATAGATATTGCGGTCTCTATAAAGACTGTCTGTAAGGCTCACCTCAAGCCTATAGGTACGTTCACGCTCAAGCGGATAGGAGTTTACCGTGCCATGATATACGACCCAGCGCCTGGGCCACTCCACCTTTACCCTATCCATCTGGATGGCATAGGACAATGCTCCCACCACAACAAATGAAAGTAACAGACAAAACCCTGAGAAACGGGGATGTCTGTCACTGAATATCAATATTAATGCTATAAGCGCTGCGATAATGGCAAAGAAACACCAGACCGGCACCTCTGCCCGGGTGTTTAAAATGGTATCCGATATTATTATCCCTGCTATAAGGGGAAAGACCAGCCTTAAAGAGGGACAGTCCTGTAACCTCACTTGTCCTTAAAGTTTCTTGAGTTCAAGTATTGCGGTCTCAGGATCTGGTGCCGAGAATATGGTGTTGCCCGATACCAGGACGTCAACACCTGCTTTTACAAGACGGGGAGCAGTCTCAAAAGTTACACCTCCGTCAACCTCAATGAGAGCACTTGAACCGGTTTCTGTGATGAGCTTACGCAGTTCCTTGACCTTCTCTATTGAGTGCTCTATGAACTTCTGGCCACCGAAACCGGGGTTCACAGTCATGAGCAGCACCATATCTACATCCCTTATGACATCGGTAAGCATGGAAACCGGTGTAGAAGGATTAAGCGTTACGGCTGCTTTCATACCGCGGTTCTTAATCTCATATATTGTACGGTTGAGATGGCGGCATGCCTCATAATGGACGTTATATGTGGTTACACCAAGTTCCTGGAAACGGTCCATGAACTTCTCAGGCTCCACAATCATGAGATGCAGGTCCAAAGGCTTGGTGCAATACTTAGCTACATATTTCAATACCGGGAAACCGAACGATATGTTAGGTACGAACACACCGTCCATTATATCAAGATGCAGCCAATCGGCCTGGCTGCGGTTGATCATCTCCAAATCTTTTCGCAAATCACCGAAATCGGCAGACAGCAATGAGGGTGCTACAATGGTGCTCATTTTATTCAAAAAATCTGTGTTATTCATTGGATTCCTGCTGAATCCTACCGCAAAAGTAGTGAGAATATCTGATTAAAAAAAAGAAAGCGGGAGGTTATCCGCTTTCTTAGTTCAATGAGTATGCGGAGGCTTCACCGGGAAGCTCGCCCACGATACGTATTCCGGCTGCGAAATTGCGGAGGAACTCCAGCGTTTTCTCGGCTGGGCGGCCGTATGAGACGCTTTTAAGAGCAGTCCGGATTAGATTTTCAGTAATAGAAGAAGAAGTAGAAGTCTGATCCATAGGCATCCTTTTGTTAAGTTCACAATTAAAACGCGAACCTTACAAAAATAGTATATGGAACAGAGTAAAAAATATTTAAAACTGACTATAGGTCAATCTGCAATGGTCAGGGCGATGCCTTTCTCTACCGACATCTTGCGGATGTTGATGAGAGCATAGCGCATACGGCCCAATGCCGTGTTGATTGAAACGCCTGTGATATCGGCTATCTCCTTGAAGCTGAGATCCTGATAGTAACGCATGAAGACTACCTCACGCTGATTATCGGGCAGGATATCTACAAGACGGCGGACGTCACGCAGGGTCTGCTCATTGATCATAGTGTCCTCTATATTCATCTCAGCCAGGTTAGCGTTGTTGAGCAGGTCATAATCCTGAGCGTCATTGCTGACGGTGTTCTCATTCTTGTCCTGACGGAAGAAATCTATTATGAGGTTATGTGCTATACGTGTGAGCCAGGCTCCGAACTTACCGGTGCTGGTGTAGTTTCCTTTCTGAAGGGTTACTATTGCCTTTACGAATGTATCCTGGAAGATATCATCGGCCAAATCACGATTGCGTACAACAAAGTTGATGTACGAATACAATTTGTCCTGATAACGTGTTAAGAGGGTATCGAACGCCTTATTGTTACCGTTTGAATAAAGAGCTACCAACTGGTCGTCAGTGAGCTGATTCAAATTCTCCATTACTTCTTCTTTACTTGGTTATTGGAGTAAAGTTCAGTCTATAGGCAGTTCGGTTTTAGTGAATAATTCGATTAGTGCGAGGACAAAGATAATGTGAATTTTTCTTAATACGCAAACAAAATGTCATTTTTAACACTTTGGAGGGGATTTTTTCCGGTATTTGAAGGGGAAAATTAAAGTATAGGGGTTCCAAGACTACGCGCTTCGCGCTATCCCTCCCACGCCTATGGCGCGGGCCCCTCCCTCTGACGCGCCGAGGGTGGCGACGGTCTTTGAACCCCTATACTTCAATTTTCCGCTCACTTAGCAAATTGAACCTCACTAAAAAGAAAAATATCAGATAAAAATGCAATTATCTGAGAGTGTGTTACCGCAGAGGAAGGCGGAGATGGGCATTCTTTTTTTGCCGGCTATTTGGACCTCTAAAAGCTTTAATGCTCCGTCAGCGGTGGATACGCAGAGGATTTTGCGGTTATCGCATGTTATTGTGCCGGGAGGCAGGATCGGGGCATTCTCTACTGGTTGGGCTGAGAAGATCTTGAAATCCTGATCTCCTGCTGAAGCGGTATGCAGGATGGTCCAGGCGGCTGGGTATGGGGAGAGACCGCGGATGAAATCGTTTACCTTTGCGGTGGGTTGGTTCCAGTCTATGCGGCAGGTTTCCTTGAAGATCTTGGGGGCCGGGCGGAGTTCAGACTCACCTAAAGACTGCTGGCTTACCTGCTTTACGGTGCCGGCTATTATGTCATCAAGGGTCTTGACGGTTAGGTCTGCACCCAGCTCCATCAGTTTGTCATGCATGGTGCCGGCATTATCAGTAGGCAGGATGGGAATTCGGGCCTGGTGGATGATATCACCGGTATCTATCTCATGTTTTAGGAAGAAGGTGGTTACACCGGTCTCCTTGTCTCCATTGATTATGGCCCAGTTGATTGGGGCGGCTCCGCGGTACTGAGGGAGCAGGGAGCCGTGGAGATTGAAGGTTCCCAGACGTGGCATGTTCCATACCACCTCAGGGAGCATACGGAAGGCTACTACAATCTGGAGGTCAGCCTTAAGGGCACGGAGAGCCTCCAGAAAGGCAGGGTCTTTCAACTTTTCAGGCTGAAGCACCGGGATACCCTGCCCTACAGCATATTTCTTGACAGGACTGCTCTGAAGCACACTGCCGTGACGCCCCATGGGCTTATCAGGCATGGTAACCACACCTATTATATTATAACCGTCCTCTACAAGACGGCGCAGGGTGAACTCCGCGAATTCCGGGGTTCCCATAAATACTATCCTCAAGTCTTTCTTCTCCATAATCACTCCTCAGAAAGTTCAAGCAATACGCTACGGTATGAGTTGAAAATCTTGGACTTTGAGACAAATCCCAGATACTTTCCATCCTCATCCTCAACAGGCAGATTCCACGCACCGGTCTCATCAAATTTCTTCATCACAGTGTCCATTGTATCCTTGACTGACAGACGTGCCGGAGGCAACTCCATGAGTTTCTGTACATTGAAACGGTGGTACAGTTCCTGACGGAACATTATGTTACGTATGCTCTCCATATTAACCACACCTACCAGACAACCGTCATCATCAAGCACCGGGAAGAGGTTACGTTTGGAGCGGGCAATTATATTTACCAGCTGGCCAAGGTCCATATCGGGTTTGACAGTAAGGAACTCCTTCTCTATCAGGTTATCCATGCTCATGAGCAGGAGCACTGACTGATCCTTGTGATGGGTCATGAGTTCACCCTTCTGAGCCAGACGCATGGAATAGATGGAATGCGGTTGAAACAGGCGAATGGTGAGGTATGACATAATGGAGACCATCATAAGCGGCAGGAACATGGAGTAGCCGCCCGTAAGTTCCGCTATCAGGAATACGCCGGTAAGAGGAGCATGCATCACGCCCGACATCAATCCTGCCATGCCGAAAAGCGCAAAGTTCTGGACCGATATGTCCGAACCCGGCGACAGACGGTTCATGAGTTCACCGAAGATGAATCCGGTAAGGCAGCCCAGGAACAGGCTGGGTGCAAATATACCGCCGCATCCTCCGCCTGCATTGGTGGCGGTTGATGCGAACACCTTGGTAAGCACTACCAGACCCAGGTAGAGCAGGAGGTTACCTCCATAAAAGAGGGAGCCGCCCATCACCTTGCCGGAATCCTCATTCACATCAAGCAGCAGCGAGATGGTATCATAACCTTCACCATAGAGCGAAGGGAAGAGGAATATGAGGATACTGAGCAGTATAGCGCTTATCACGAACTTGACCCAGGGGCTGCCGAAACGTTTGAACCAGGTCTCAAACCAGTGCATCATCTGCGAGAAATAGAGCGACACTATACCGCACGTAACACCCAGCAGCAATGCGAACGGGATCCTGGACAGGTTAAAATCATGGGCCGATGCAAAATGGAACATGGAATCCGTTCCGGTAAACACGTATGATATGGTGGCGGCAGTAACCGATGACACCAGCAACGGCAGGAGTGAGCCCATGCTGAGGTCAAACATCAGCACCTCAAGCACAAACACCAATCCCGCGATAGGTGCCTTGAAGATACCTGCAATGGCTCCGGCCGAGCCACAGCCCACAAGCAGCATCAGGGTACGATGCTCCATCTTGAACATACGGCCTATATTGGAGCCTATGGCGGAACCCGTGAGCACAATAGGGCTCTCAGCACCCACAGATCCGCCCATACCGATAGTCAAGGCACTGGCTATGACCGATGAATACATATTGTGCGGCTTGATACGGCCGTTTTTCTTGGAGAGCGCATAGAGTATCTTGGTAACGCCATGGCCTATATCATCACGCACTATATACCTGATGAACAGTCCTGACAGCAGTATGCCTATGATAGGATAAATAAGCAGGCTGTAGTTCTCCTGGCTGATAAACAGATGGCCTGAAACAAAGCCGTGAATCAGTGATATAAGGTACTTGAGCAGCAATGCCGCAAAAGCGGTAAAGATACCCACCACAAGACTGAGCAGCAGTATGAACTGACGCTCACTGATATGGTCACGACGCCATAAGTTGAACTTGTTGAGCAATGACTCTGTCTGTTTCTCTATCTCCTCTGATGTATCTTTCATTCTCTGATTACTTTAACGAGTCCGCCGGAACCGAGTTTGATTATGCCCGATGCAACGGCTCTGGTCTGTTCTGTCTGACGGTATTCAACAATGTAGTCAACGCCCTGCCTTATGACATCAGCTATCTCACTAAAATTGGCGGCTGACGGCTGGCCGCTTATATTGGCCGATGTGGATACAACCGCCCCACCCAACCTGCGGCACAGCTCCTTGGAGAAGGCCTCACGGGTAACACGGATGCCTGCGCTGCCATCCTCAGCAAGCAGTTCAGGAGCCAGATGACGCACGTTGTCATAGATAATAGTGAGCGGTTTCTCAGCCAGGTCCATCAGGTCATAGGCCACATCGGGTATATCAGGCACATAGTAGCCCAGCTTGGCATCAGAGTCTATGAGCGAGAGCATGGACTTGCTGTCTGAGCGCTGCTTGAGTTCAAAGATACGGCGCACGGCAGCACTGTTGGAGGCATCGCAACCAATACCCCAAATGGTATCTGTGGGATAGAGGATAATACCGCCATCACGCATCACCTGCACGGCACGTTTTACATCTTCTATGAACTC
This sequence comes from Bacteroidales bacterium UBA1182, assembly GCA_002310015.1. Classification (GTDB taxonomy): domain Bacteria; phylum Bacteroidota; class Bacteroidia; order Bacteroidales; family Bacteroidaceae; genus Colenecus. Next base: position 40,958 of record DBYQ01000079.1, on the reverse strand, counting down.
CTGCATCAGAACTCACTTGTAAAGTGGAACTTGATATGTTTAAAGTCTATCTGTGCCATCTGCAGCACATACCCGCTGTCAGCCAGGAACACGTCACGACCCTCCATATCGGTGGCCATGAACTGGTACTTGCGCTTCTTGAACGCCTCAAGCTCAGCCTCATCATCACTCTCTATCCAGCAAGCCTTGTAAAGGCTGGCGGGCTCCCAACGGCACAGAGCGTTATACTCATGCTCCAGGCGGTACTGGATGACCTCAAACTGCAGCTGTCCTACAGTGCCTATGAGCTTGCGGCCGTTGAACTGGTTGATGAACATCTGGGCCACACCCTCACCCATCAGCTGGTCAATACCCTTGGCAAGCTGCTTGGCACGCATGGGATCAGCGTTCTCTATGTATTTGAACATCTCAGGCGAGAAGCTGGGAAGACCCTTGAAATGGAGTTTCTCACCCTGCGTAAGGGTATCGCCTATCTTGAAGTTTCCGGTATCAGGAAGTCCGATGATATCACCCGGCCAAGCCTCCTCAATGGTACTCTTGCGCTGCGCCATGAACTGTGTGGGCGACGAGAACCTGAATGTCTTGTCCAGACGCACATGATAATAGGGCTCGTTACGCTGAAACCTGCCTGAGCAGACCTTGCAGAACGCTACCGATGAACGGTGGTTGGGGTCAATATTGGCCGTAATCTTGAATATGAATCCTGTGAACTTATTGTCCTCAGGCTCAACCATACGTTCCAATGCTTGCGTGGGGCGCGGACTGGGAGCAATCTGCACAAAGCAGTTGAGCAGTTCCTGCACACCAAAGTTGTTCAGGGCAGAACCGAAGAATACCGGAGCAAGCTCACCGCTCAGGTACTGCTCTCGGTCAAACGGCTCATATACACCGTCTATCAGTTCAAGGTCAGAGCGTAGCTTCTGTGCCTCACGCTCACCTACATGAGCCTCAAGGTCTGCGCTGTTTATATCAACGGCAACTTTCTCCGTAACCTTCTGCTTATCAGGGGTAAAGAGGTCAAGTTTCTGCTCATATATGTTATATACACCCTTAAAGCGGGCGCCCTTCTCTATTGGCCAACTGAGCGGGCGTACATGTATCTGGAGTTCCTCCTCAAGTTCATCAAGCAGGTCAAAGGGGTCATTACCCTCACGGTCCAACTTATTGACGAATACAATCACCGGAGTCTTGCGCATGCGGCACACCTCCATGAGGCGGCGGGTCTGCAGCTCAACGCCCTTGGCGCTGTCAATAACGATGATAACGCTGTCAACGGCGGTCAAGGTACGGAACGTATCCTCAGCAAAATCCTGGTGACCGGGGGTATCCAGAATGTTTATCTTATAACCTTCATAATCAAACTCCATGACCGATGTGGTAACGGAGATTCCGCGCTGTTTCTCAATGTCCATCCAGTCTGATGTGGCGGTCTTGCGTATCTTGTTTGACTTGACCGCTCCGGCCACCTGAATCTGGCCGCCGAACAGCAGGAATTTCTCAGTAAGTGTAGTCTTACCGGCATCGGGGTGCGATACTATCGCAAATGTTCTACGTCTATTTATCTCTTCAATCATAATCAATCCAAATCAAGCGTGCCGGCCTTATCCTCCTTATAGAGTAAAGCCAGTTCTCCTATGAATGCCGATACAGCCTGCACAGCCTGAGCGGTACCGCCACTGACAGGTTTGCCCTGCAACTTAAGCATCCATACTCCATACAGCATATTGAAACAGTCACGCAACTCATCATTCTGTTGCTCATGATTCCTGGCACGGAACTCGACGATGAACGGCAGAGCCTTGTAGTAGAGATCCCTGTACTCCGGCTGCTTATGTGACTCAAGCAGACGGGAATGCAGGTCTTCCAGAAGGACCAGCACATTCTCATTTATCTGCAGATGGCCCTGCTCAGTCTTGCCCTCAACACGCATCATCTCTATGAGGTCATCATACCACTGTTTCCATTTAAGCTGGTCGGACTCACTGCGTCCGCTGTTTTTGATAACGGTTTCATACAGCCGGTCACTGTCAAACCCGGCTGCCCGTATCATATCCTCAACCTGCCACATATAGAGCAGGTACTCGGCTATATTCTTGTTTCTTAAGTCTTCTTGTACAAACATCCTATAATTTAATCATAATCAGCGTAAACCACCCTACTGCAGCCACGATAAGTATTGTGCCAAGTACCCTGTTTATAATCCACAGACCACGAAGGTCAAAGCGGTTACGCACCTTGTTGATCAAAGTGGATAGAGTGAGCCACCAACATACATCTCCCATAATCGTAAAAGCGTACGTCTGCATCTTGAGACCAGTACTGAAATCATCTACAGGGAGTGAAAAGAACGCAAACAGTCCCATATAGAAAAAGACTACGAGCGGATTCACAATAGCCACAAGGAATCCTGTCAGCGTAAACTGCCCGAGGGATTCTTTCTTTACCGATACCTCCTTGGATTTGGCAAGAGGATTATTCCTGACAGTGGTTATGCCAAACACCAGCAGCAATACGCAACCTGCAAGCTTCACCACAAGCGCTATATCAGGGTTCTCCAGATAACCGAGCACCAATGACAGGCACATCATAGTGATGAAGATATATACAGCATCACTTATAGACACTCCAAGGCCGGTAAGAAATCCCTTCCACCGGCCTTTGTTCAATGTTCTCTGAATGACAAGCACCCCCGACGGACCCGCCGGGGCTGCTGCAAGAAAACCTATAGCCATTCCTTTGAGCAGAAGCTCAAAGACAGAAAATTCATTCATCAAAGCTGTTAACGCTTAGCACCAAAAGCAAGATTCAAGCCCAAGCTGAAATTGAGACCGAAATCTTTCAAAGGAATATATTGTGGATTAAACTCTGCCTTAATACGGTCAACAGCGAAGAAGAAATTGAATCCCGCCGGATGCAGGTTCACCATAAGGCCCATTGAACTGCCCATGGTTGAGAAGCCCACGTTACCGGTTATGTCAAACCAGCCATTGGGTGACATGCATATTGAGGTCTTTGACTCAAAATAAGGATTCAGGCCGGTGCGGAATGTCATCAGTTCACCGAATGAAAGCCAATTAGCGAAAGGTGTCTCATACTCGGCACCAAGACGCATGGTGGCATCAAGTTCAACAGACTTGCTCTCTTCAGTTCCAGTCTGGTAGAGCTTGATCATATCCTTGAAATCATCACCTATATTCTCCAGTTCCTTATTATCATTATCTTTTGACGTCACATCATACTCCTTGAATCCTGCAAACCTGACGTACTCCTGATTGTTTGTGGCAAAGGTTGTGGTCTGCCCCCAATCAATCATACCTATGTCACTTATTGACGCAGATACCTTGAGACCCTTGACTAGGTCCTTGAAATCATACATTGCACCCAGATCTACGGCAAAGCCATAACTTGTAGGCATCTTGAAAGTATATTTATCAGCGAATCCTTCAAAAGTCTTATTTTCACCCAGCTTGTACTCCATTCCGGGAACAGAGGCTCTAAGGGTACCGTTGCTCCTGACAAGCCACTCATTATCACTGAGACGTGCATCAATCTCATCAATATTGAGATTTGCATAGGCTGCGCCCTGCAGGAACTTTAAGGCGACACCGATGGTAAGGTTTTCACCTATCTTGTGTGAATGGGTAAGAGAATACTCCAGGTAGGAGATACTGGTTACGTTCACATCCTTGATCATATACTCACCCTGGGACAAGCCGGATTTCATGAAAGCGAACAGATCCTTAGGCAATGACACTTTTTCACTGTTACGCATCTTGACATTGAACATGGTGTACCAATTGGAATTACCGAATCCGAATCCAAGGATATCCATATTCAGATCTACTGCAAACTGTGATGCTTCAGGAAGTGCTTCAAGGAACTCATCGGCATTTACATCAGCACTCATGAAAGTGGTAAGCATATCCGGTTTGGATTTTGACTCAAACAGAAAGTTTGACATACCGACTGAGCCCTCAGCATTAACCTGAATGTTACTCACACCGGGAATTGCCATGAAACCTGAACGCTCCGGGGCAAGTGCCGGGTTCAACTGATAACGCTGATTGAAGCCCTCCAGAAAATATCCGGAACCGGAACTCTGTGCGTATGACATCGTAGCCAAGAGCAACATTGCAGTTGCCACAAATGACTTCATTATAATATGCTTTTTCATAACGTCTTTCTTTTAGGGTTACTTGCCATCCTTTTTCTCTGTAAAGTCAACTCTCACTCCATCAGGGAAATATAGTTTAAGCGCCTTAAGATGTATATACTGGCCTTTTTTGATACTGGATGAACCGGCATCAGGATCATCAGAATCATCACACTCGGCAGTAAACTTAATAGCCTCAAGTTTCTCAAGAGCACCCTCGGCTACAGACAGATTAAGTTCCAGAGAAGAGACACCGCCCTCTTCTGAACCTGCGGCAACAGTACAAGGAGCTATAGTGATACCTGGAACTGGTTTGAAATTCTTATCAAGCGCAACAGCACTCAGATTCACTCCAAGAGGAATAGTGGATATCACGCTGTCTGACTTGATTTGAGCCCTGACTGAACCCATGATCTTATCAGAAATATCCTTAAGATCCTTTCCAAGATTCTTGATTGTATCTGAATATGTAACAAAGACGCTTTCAAATGAGAGAGGTATTGTAACTTCATAGTCACCGGATACAGCAAAATTCCTGGTCAGATCAACATAATGCCATACAGTTGTGTCAGCAGATGCATTTAGACTGAACATGATTGAATCAGGAATCTTGGGCATAAGCTCTGAGAGACGGCTCATACGTACAAACATGGTATCACCGGACACGTGATCTTTAACGGACTGCCCGATAACTATCCTGGTAGTATGATTCGATTCATTAGCAGGACATGGCTCAAGTCTTATTGTCTTACAATCAGGAACAATGCCTTCAACTGAAGTATCTCCAGTCTTTGATGACAGAGTAAGGTCAAGATTGATCGGAACGGGAACGGAACTCTTCAAATTGATGGCTATCTTGGGATCACTCAGGTTGAATGAAGCATCCTTGAGGAAATCTACATCACTACCAAGTGAAAGGCTTACACTCTCACGGACAGATTTGATATCCGGATTAACCTTACCATCTATGGCTTTGACCTCAATAGGATCAAAATAGACACGGGGAGTTACAACTATGTCATTCAAGCCGCTCAAATTAATCTCAGACTCAGGCACAGTTGCTGAACCGGTGATTTTGACCTGCTTATTATTCAATACAAGCTTTCCATTATCCAAATAATGCGGATCAGCAAATTCAAAACCTTCAATCTTAAGACCGGATATTATAAGACTGTCATTATCTGATAACTCCTGAGCTGTTGCAACCCTGTTGATTATAAGAGAATGTCCGTCATCACCGACAAATGTATTAGGATCACCGGAATAACTTATCTTTATGAAATCCGGAAGCTGAACAGTAAGATTTGAAATCATAATTTCATTGATACCGCTCGGCACACCATTGAATTTGAGTACGAATTTCACTCCGGCTGACTGTTTAAGATCGATACGGCGCAATGAAAGCAGAGACTTGTCAACATCTTCTGATATGGAGATGGAGGTAGTCTTGTCCAAATCCGTCTTAATCTCTAAAATAGAAACCTGTGCATTAGCAACAACCATCTGACCGGACACAGAGAAGGATATATCCGCATTATTCAAATTGGTTATATCTTTCATATGCAGGTCTTTCTGGGCAGGTATATCAATTGAAGCTATATATGAAACACTGTTTTTCAGTTTGATGGACGAATTCATCTTGGTAACATCCTGATCTATATTCAATGACAACACATGGAGCAGGATGTCCTGTCCTATAACATTAGAAGGATTGATTTCAAGAATGTTCTTGTTATTACCTTCTGATGTCCAGTGACCCATGGCGCCAAGATCCTTCTTATCAAACGTCAGATCATTTGATAAAGTAATTCGTATTAAACTGCCTTCTCCTAAAGTAAACGGCGCAATATTGAAATCAGACAATGAGAGTTTGATATAACTTTCATCACCATCAAACGTAATATCACTGACGTGCTTCATTCCGTCAAGGCCATTTATGGTGAAGGATGAATTTACTGTATCCTCTTCCAGTTCAATCTTTTTCTTTCTTGTATCAACAGAGAAATCAGCCATCTGTAGAGCATCAGCCATTTCTACGTCAACATACATATTGCCTGTACCCTTGGTGGTTCCTGTTACAGTAAGTTCAAGAGAATATTTGACTGCACCTGCAAAGTTGATTTCATGACCGTAACCCTTAAACTCCGCCTTACTGAGGTAGAAGGATAACGGCAACTTCTTTTGCGCATTATTACTCAAATCCTTAACATTACCTGAAGCAATACTCAATTTGTTATTCACTACAGATATTGTTGCGCCATTGAAGTAATTATCCAGATTTGAATCTTTGACAAGCGTAAAATTGTCAGGGAATTCAACATCCAACTTATTAATGCTTACAGTGGCATTGCTCAGGACATCGTAGATAGGCTTCAAATCAACGTTAAGTGTTATGAGCTGCCCCTTATCTGAACTTCCGTTACCAAAGTAGATTGTGTTCAATGTCTCCACATCATCAGGAAGTGTATATTTGAATGCTATATTCTGTTCTCTTTCCGCAGTGATGGTTCCATACTGTTGGGGAAGAGTTATTCCAGCAATAGTAATAGGGAATTTCTGAGTCTGGACTTTCAATTCAAATCCAGGCAGTTCATTGTTTATCTCAGAAAGATTTATAGAACCTGCGCTAAGCTTACTGGATGTAGTAGGAATTGCAAATGACAAGTCTTCCTTAGTAGGAGGATCAAAATGCGTAGTAATAGATTCTATTTTAGGAGAACCGATTTTGACAGTGACCGGATCTATATTAATTTTAACATCATCAATCTTATCCTCCTTAGAAAAACCGTAAAGGCCATCTTCAAGAACTTCAAGCTCAGAATTATCACCACCAACCTTGATGAGTGAATCAATCAAGATCTCTTTGAGGCTACCTACAGGAATTGATAAGCCTCCGGGGGCAACCTGCACATCCAGACTGATTTTCTTATCAAGACTAAGTTCATCAGTCACGGAAATACAGGAACCAAGGCAAAATGCAGCAGCAATACTGCACAAAGCCAATGATCTGTTGAATTTTTCCATAAATTAAAGTATTTGTCTGTTTGTATTTTCCGCTTTTAAAAAAACGGTTGTGGCTACAAATATACTAAAAAAAGTACACACGCGCGAGAAAAACCCGAAATTATAACAAATGTGAAAGAGATTATTCTTCAACGTCAATCTTGCTATGATTACGTACGGTAACGCGGATACCCGACAGACGGCGTTCCTTTTTCTCCATTACCCTGAACACCAAGTCCTTGCAAACAAGCTCCTCATCCTTCTTGGGGAAATCACCCTTGAGTTCCAGAAGGAAGCCGGCCAGAGTATCGGCCTCACCGGTAAACTGGGCATAATCATCCTCATCAAGATCAACAATACGGAAGAAATCTGAGAGCAGCGTCTTACCCTCAAAAACGTATGTATCAGGACCTGTCTTGCGGTAACTGACAGAGTCATCATCAAACTCATCGTTGATTTCTCCCAGTATCTCCTCAATGACATCCTCAAGGGTTACCAGGCCCGATGTGCCTCCGAATTCATCAACCACTATGGCCATGTGGATGCGGCCCGTCTGGAAGTCATGGAGAAGGTCATCGACCTTACGGGTCTCAGGCACAAAGAATGCAGGGCGGATAAGGGATTGCCAACGGAAACCATCGCCCTTCTCAAGATACGGGAGCAGGTCCTTAATGTAAAGAATTCCCTTGATATTATCAGACGTGCCGGAATAGACCGGAACACGTGAATAGAAGTTCTCGTTAATGCACTTCATGACATCCCTGTAACTGGCCTTGATATCCAGCATGATCATGTCAATACGTGACGTCATGATATCCACAACCGTCTCATCACCAAAACGGATCACACCCTCAAGCATATGCTGTTCCTCCTGTATGTCCTGGGAGTCAGTAAGTTCAAGCGCATGCTCAAGCTGATCAACGGATATGTTGAAATTTTTCTTAGGCTGAACGTGTTCTGAAATAACCTTGGAGCGTATAAGAAGTGATGATATGGGACGCAGCGCAACTGCAAGGACAGAGATAAGCGGAGCTGCCCTTAAACTAAACGTAAGTGAGTTGTGAGCAGAATACAGTTTGGGGATAATCTCCCCGAAAAGCAACAGCACAAATGTCAGAATGACAGTAAGCAGCACAAACTCCACCCACTCTGCCCCGCCAAACGTGAGCATCTGCGAAAAAGCCAGGTTGAGCAGAAGGATTATGGCCACGTTGACCAGATTGTTTGCAGTAAGGATTGTTGCAAGCAGACGCTCGGAATCAGAAAGCAGAGCCTCTGCCTTACGCCCGCTGTAACTGTCATCCTCAGATATCTTTTTCAGTTCCTCAGGTGAAAGTGAGAAGAATGAAGTCTCAGATGCAGAGACAAAACCTGAGAGAACCAAAAGAAGCAGGGCCGCCACCATTGCGATGACAGACCCCGCTGTTGGAGCATTGAATCCGACAGCCCACCAGGCTGCCGTACCCGAAATCAAAAGAATTACGGTTTCTATAATGCTTCAGGTTTAAATTAGAATGGGATATCGGTGTTTCCGGATCCCGGTTGAGCAGGAGCAGATGCCTGTACCTGCGGAGACTGTGCATCCTGTCTGGCCTGCTGCCTTGACGACAACATTTCCATAGAATCCACAAATATCTCCGTAACGTAACGCTTGACGCCGTTCTGGTCATCATAGCTGCGGTTACGGATACTGCCCTCAACGTAAAGCTTGTCACCTTTATGGACGTATTTCTCAACGGTCTCAGCAAGGCCTCTCCAAAAAACAAGGTTGTGCCATTCTGTACGGTCAGGCACCTGAGTGCCATTTTGAGCAGTGTAGCCACGTTCTGTCGTGGCAAGGGTAAGGTTAGCTACACAAACATGGTTATCCAGATACCTTACGTCCGGATCCTTACCCACATTTCCAATTAAAATTACTTTGTTAACTGACATAATAAATAGGTATTAAAAATTCAATGGCAAATATAATCACTGCTCAATATGATTCCAAAACTAAAGCCAAGTTTTTTTGGAATCACGTAAGTTACGCTCACATTTAAGGTTTATTACCTAAAAAATTCACGCAAAAACAGATGAAAAAGTTTTCTGTATTCTCAAAAAGCACTACATTTGCAACTCGAAACTAAAAGAGACTTTTTAAGACTTAAATAATTGAGAATATGACAAAAGCAGATGTTGTAAGCGAGATCGCCAAAAAGACAGGCATAGACAAGGCCGATGTTCTGGCATGTGTAGAAGGTTTCATGGAAGTTGTCAAGGCTTCTCTTGAGAATGATGAGAACGTTTACCTGAGAGGTTTTGGAAGTTTCATCACCAAGAAAAGAGCTGCCAAGGCTGCACGTGACATCCTCAAGAACACTACAATCACTGTTCCAGAGCATAAGATTCCCGCCTTCAAGCCGGCCAAGACTTTCGCTCAGGCTGTTAGAAAGTAATAGTTAACTTCAAATAATCACGATTATGCCAAGCGGAAAGAAGAAAAAAAGACATAAGATGTCTACGCACAAGCGCAAAAAAAGACTGAGAAAGAACAGACATAAGAGCAAATAAGCAGAACGTCTGACAATACCTCTCAAAGAACAAACTTGCCGTGATATTTATTCGTCAGGTTTGTTCTTTGCTTTATCAAACGAACAACTACACTCCCTGATGACAAGCCAACTTACAGTAAATGTCCAGCCGGACAGCATTCAGATAGCCATTACTGAGGATCAGAATCTGGTTGAGTACCAGAAGGATGCCCAAGAGGTTACCTTTGCTGTGGGCAATGTCTATCTGGGACGCGTAAAGAAACTGATGCCCGGTCTCAACGCCTGCTTTGTGGATGTTGGATCTGAAAAAGAGGCATTCCTGCACTATCAGGACCTTGGACCTCAGTTCGCTTCACTAAAGAAATACGTCAAGCAGGTTCGTGCCAACCGCAAGAAGCTGGCACCCTTCAGCAAAGCCCAGAGCGTACAGTTTGACGAGAAGCAGGGCAACATAAGCACTGCACTTGAACAGGGTGATGAGATTATAGTCCAGGTTACAAAGGAACCCATCTCCACCAAAGGCCCGCGTCTGACAGGCGAAATCTCATTTGCAGGACGTTTCCTGGTACTGATACCTTTCGGTGACAAGGTTTCCGTTTCATCCAAGATCAAATCATCTGAGGAGCGCGCACGCCTGAAACAGCTCATACACAGCATCAAGCCCAAGAACTGCGGCGTGATAGTACGTACCGTGGCCGAGGGTAAGCGTGTGGCAGAACTGGACAATGAGCTTTCCATACTTTATCAGCGTTGGGAAGACAGTCTGACAAGGGCACAGAAAGTGGAGAAGGCTCCCGGTCTGATCTATGAAGAGACCAGCCGCACCATAGCCATACTGCGTGACATGCTCAACTCATCATACGAGTCAATCTGGGTTGATGATGAGAAGACATACCAGGAGATACGTGACTACGTTTCACTCATTGACCCTGAGAGAACCAAAATCGTCAAGCTTTACAAGGGTGAGCTGCCCATATTTGACAATTTTGCCATCACAAAGCAGATCAAGTCATCATTCGGACGCATTGTATCATACAAGAGCGGTGCTTACCTTATCATAGAGCATACCGAGGCCCTGCATGTGGTGGATGTAAACAGCGGCCACCGCATAAAAGCCGGAACTCAGGAGGAGAACGCGCTTGAGGTTAATCTGGGTGCTGCCGATGAGTTGGCACGCCAACTGCGCCTGCGCGATATGGGCGGAATAATAGTGGTGGATTTCATTGACATGGCACTGGCCGAAGACCGCCAGAAGCTCTATGAGCGCATGTGCCAGAACATGGAACGTGACCGCGCCAAGCACAACATCCTGCCGTTGAGCAAATTCGGTCTGATGCAGATAACACGCCAGAGAGTGCGCCCCGTAATGGACGTACCTGTGGATGAGACCTGCCCAACCTGTTTCGGCAAAGGCACCATCAGACCGTCAATACTTTTCACAGACCAGCTTGAAAACAAGATAAGCTGTCTCAAGAACAAGATGAAGATAAGCCATTTCACACTGTTTGTACATCCCTATGTGTATGCTTATCTGACTCAAAGATTCATTTCAATCAAACTGCGCTGGCAGTTCAGGTACGGTTTTGGAATAAACCTGCTGCCAGACCAGAATCTGCCGTTCCTCTCCTACCGTTTCATTGACATTAAGGGAAATGAGATAGACATGAAAGAGGAGCACGAGATTCTCTGACCGTTCCAAGAGGGCTACAAAGCCCTTTTTTCATCTTTTTCCGTATAGACGGTTAACACTTGAGGCACAGTTTCGTCCTTATTCCGGAAACGATATTCAAGAACTAAGATGTCACCACAAGAACTGACTGAAACATTCAAGTCCATGAGCGACGGGCTCTACAGGGTGGCGTTTTATATACTTGAATCCCAGTCCGATGCACAGGATGTGGTACAGGACCTCTTCATCAAGTTGTGGAACACACGTGACGAGCTGGACAAAGTGCTGAACCTAAAAGCCTACTGCACCACCCTCATCAAGAACCTGTGCATTGACCGCATACGCAAGGCGTCAAAAGAGCAGGTCATCGAACCACAGACTGACATACCTGAGAGCAGGACCATTGATGAAGACCTTATAGCAAAGGACAAACTGGGAAGAGTGATGGCTGCAATTGAAAGACTCCCCAAGGGACAACGCAACGTAGTGAAGATGTATGTACTGGAGGAGATGTCATACGATGAAATATCAGAAATAACAGGAATGTCAAACCTAACCCTAAGGGTGCTTCTAAGTAACGCCCGGAAAACATTAAGAAAGGAGATATGAAAGGACTTGAAGAAATAGAGAAACTTACAGAACTTGACCTGGAACGGATAGCCCAGGATGAGAGCATAGAGGTGCCGGCCACATTAAAACACGATATATCCGTGAAGGCGCGTGCACTTGAGGTGACATCACATAAACGGAAACGGATAGCCATATTCTCATACCCGGCAGCCGCGGTAGCAGTTATAGCCATAGGTATGAGCCTGACATTCCACACCACTCCAAAGGATACTTTTGATGATCCGCATATGGCTTACGCCCAGATAGAGGAGGTGTTTGAATTCATATCAGAAAAAATCAACGCCGGCATGGACATAGCCTGCACAGTCCAGCCGGTAATAGAAAAAACCATAAATGTACTGAAATGAAAAAATTAGCGACAATCGTAGCAGCACTGTTTCTGCTCACAGCCAGCACCTGGGCACAGGACGGCAACAGCCTTTACAGCAAGTACTCTGACAACGAGAAGGTTACTGCAGTGTATATTTCATCGGCCATGTTTGAGCTAATAGGCAAAATTCCTAACATAGATATGAAAGACAGCCCCGTGGACATAGGGTCTCTTATCAAGGAACTTAAAGGTATGTACCTGTTAGGAAGCGAGGATACTGAGATAATCGAAAGCCTTAAAGATGATGTAAAAAAATACATCAAGAAGAATAAGTTCGAGATGTTGATGGAAATCAAGGAAAAAGGTGAAACAATAAAGATATACACTGACGGCAGTGACAAGACCGTGTACCAAATCGTCGTGACCGCAACAGGAGAAGACGGTTTCAAGTTCATCTGCCTGGACGGAGAAATAAACCGCAAAGACCTGGAGAAAGCAATAGCGGAATCCGCCCCTAAGACAGAATAATCAACGCAGAAGGAGCGTCATGCCTGTTACAAGCGGATTGCCGTCACCGATACTGTTGCGCTTGGCAAGCGATGACACCTTGATTCCGAACTGCTGAGAGATAGACCACAGACTGTCACCCTTCTTTACAACATAGGCCTTGTGCTCACGGTCAGCACGGGCCTTTTTTCTTTCCAGATATATGAGTGTGCCTACCGGAGGAGTGAACTTACGGTCCACCTCATTGAAACGGCGCAATAAGGAGAGCTGCATGCCGTACTCACGGGCAATGTCCTTCAAGGTCTCACCTTCACGCAGGCGGACACAATTCTGTCCGTTCACGAGCAGGGGCTGATGCGGTATCTGACCAGGCTTGAGACGTACGGATTTCTTACTGTCATAACGGTCAAGCCCGTATCGTTCAATCAGTTCAATGAGTTTTGTGGCATATGTGGGGCTGGTGGCGTAACCAGCAGCCTTAAGGCCTTTGGCCCAACCCTTATAATCTGTGGAACCCAGCTTGAACAGGGACTGGTATCGGGCTCCGTTTACAAGAAACAGTGAATGGTCACGGAAGGAGTCATCGGCATTGCGGTAACAACGGAAACACTCCTGTCTGGCATCATCATCATGATACATCTTGCGGCCGGTCCAGTCACTGTGGCACTTAATGCCGAAATGGTTGTTGCACTTGGTGGCAAGGACACTGCGCCCGGCATCGGACTCAAGCAGACCCTGCGCAAGGGTGATACTGGCAGGGATGCCGTATTTTTTCATCTGATCGACAGCCATGCCGCTGTACTTGGCTATGTATGCCGAATAGGCATCCTTGCCCTGTGTGCTTACGGCGGCATTCTGCACAGAGCAGGAACTGACAGCCAGAAGCATCATGAGGATTATGGCAAGGCGGGCTCTATTCATATCATAGTTACGTATTGGATTGTGCGAAGTTAAATAAAAAAACTAACTTAGCGGGCAGAATGAAAATGTAACCGTATGAAAAAACTTAGCCGGACCATAAATTGGAGCATGTTGAGCCAGGATGAACTGGACAGTAAGGACCTGATGCTGGTAAATGCAGCAAAAGAGGCCACCAAGGGCAGTTGGTCACCCTACTCAGGGTTCAGCGTAGGCGCAGCTCTTCTGCTTGATGACGGGACCGTGGTAACCGGCAGCAATCAGGAGAACGCAGCGTATCCATCAGGACTTTGCGCTGAGAGGACAGCACTCTTTGCAGCAGGACACTCCCACCCCGGCAAAGCTGTTACAGCCTTAGCCATAGCCGCACGCAATGAGAAAGGCTATACAGCCCAACCCATTACGCCTTGCGGAGCATGCCGTCAGGTACTGGCTGAGACTGAGCAGCGTGGAGGCAAACCCATCCGTTACATACTGTACGGAACAGAGGGCACCATGATAATTGAGGGTGGCACGGATGCCATCCTGCCGTTCTGCTTTGGTGCGGACTCAATGAAGTGAAATGTTTTAGAATTATTTAATATGCCACAGTGTCATTGTAAACGCTGTGGCACAATGTTTGTTGCACAATATACGACACCAGAAAAAATTATAGGGATGAGTAAGAAAAACAAGCATAAAATGTCAGAAAATTTCCAATCTGAAAAAGAAGAGGAGAAAGAGGTTCTGAACAGCGCGGAACAGCAGACTGAATCCGCGCAGGATGAGAACGCACAAGAGGAGACCCAGGAGGAGACCGTTGAGGCAAAACTGGCCAAAAGCGAGGCTGAGGCAGCTGACCTCAAAGACCGCCTGCTCCGACAGATGGCCGAGTTTGACAACTACCGCAAGCGCACCATGAAGGAGAAGGCAGAGATCATACTGAACGGAAGCGCAGGCGTGGTTACGGATATCCTGCCGGTTATTGATGACCTGGAGAGAGCTATAGCCAACTCTGCCAAATCAGAGGATTTTGGTGCGCTCAAAGAGGGAATAGAACTTATCTACAACAAGCTGATGCACATTCTGGAACAGAAAGGCCTGCAGAAGATATCACCCAAGAACGAGCCTTTTGACACAGATTTTCATGAGGCCATAGCCATGATTCCAGCTCCCAGCGAGGATCTCAAGGGCAAGGTTCTGGACTGCGCTATTGACGGATATAAACTTAACGACAAGGTTCTGCGCCACGCCAAGGTGGCCGTAGGAGAATAACGATATGGCTAAGAGAGACTACTATGAGGTACTTGAGGTCCCCAAGACCGCAACTGCCGATGAGATAAAGAAGGCTTACCGCAAGAAAGCCATCCAGTACCACCCTGACAAGAACCCCGGTGACAAGGAAGCTGAGGAGAAGTTCAAGGAGGCGGCTGAGGCATACAGCGTGTTGAGTGACCCTGACAAGAGAGCCAAATATGACCAGTTTGGATTTGAAGGCCTGAACGGCGCATCCGGATTCGGCGGAGGCGGCGGATTCAGCGGAGGCGGCATGTCAATGGATGATATATTCTCCATGTTCGGCGATATATTCGGAGGCGGCGGATTCGGTGGCGGATTCAGCAGCTTTGGAGGATTCGGCGGCAGCCGTACAAGACAGCGCGGCGAGCGCAAGTCACGCGGTTCAGACCTGAGAGTCAAGGTGGCACTCACCCTTGAGGAGATAAACACCGGTGTAACCAAGAAATTCAAGCTCAAGAAACTGGTTCCCTGCCAGCACTGCAAGGGTACCGGAGCCAAGGACGGATCAACAGCTGAGACCTGCCCTGACTGCCACGGAACAGGTACGGTGATGCGTACGCAGCAGAGCTTCTTTGGAATGGTACAGACCCAGAGCGTATGCCCGCGTTGCGGCGGTGAAGGCAAAATCATCAAGGACCGTTGCCCGCACTGCAGCGGTGACGGAGTGGTATATGGTGAGGAGATTGTGGAGATAAACATACCGGCAGGTGTTGCCGAGGGCATGCAGCTATCCGTAGAGGGTAAGGGTAACGCCGGCAAGCACAACGGTTATAACGGCAACCTGCTTGTATTGATTGAGGAAGTGCCCCACAAGGATCTGGTACGTGACGAGAACGACCTGGTCTATAACCTGTTGCTGACCGTTCCGCAGGCATCACTCGGAGGAGCCATTGAGATACCCACGCTGGACGGCGCCGTCAAGCTCAAGATAGAGCCGGGCACACAGCCGGGCAAGATGCTGCGTCTGCGCGGCAAGGGACTGCCTGAACTCAACAGCAGCCGTCGCGGCGACATGATCGTAAACGTCAGCGTATATATTCCTGAAACACTTTCCCGTGATGAGAAACAGGCCATGGAGAAGTTCCAGACATCGGACCATTTCCAGCCCACACAATCCATCAAGGAGAAGCTGTTCCGCAAGTTCAGAAGCTACTTTGACTAAATAATTTTGACTGATGACTTATCAGGAAGCTGTAGAGTATCTCTACACACAGACACCCCTTTTCCAGAATGTAGGCCAGGAAGCATATAAGGAAGGCCTCTACAACACAGTGACGATAGACCGCCATCTGGGTTGCCCTCATAAACTGTACAAAACAATACATGTGGCCGGCACCAACGGCAAAGGCAGCGTATCACACACACTGGCCGCCATACTGCAGGCTGCAGGCTACAAGACAGGCCTGTACACGTCACCCCATCTGACTGATTTCCGTGAGCGGATAAGGGTGAACGGCAAGCCTGTATCACCGGAGTTCGTCATCAAATTCATTGAAAGGAACCGTGAGTTCCTGGAGCCGCTGCATCCCTCATTCTTTGAGGTGACCACCGCAATGGCTTTCAGCTGGTTTGCTGAGCAGGAGGTGGATGTGGCAGTGATTGAAACCGGTCTGGGAGGCCGATTGGACTGCACTAACATAATCAAACCGGTGCTTTCCATCATCACCAACATTGGTTATGACCACATGAAATTCCTGGGCGAGACACTGCCCGGAATAGCTTTTGAGAAAGCCGGAATCATAAAGAAGAACGTTCCCGTAATAATAGGCGAGTACACCACTGAGACCCGCCCCGTATTTGAGCGCAAAGCTGAAGAGGTAAGCACAAAAATAACGTTCGCAGAGGATAATTGTAAAATAAATTCCTATAAATACCACAATCCTTCAAAGGTTGTTTACGAGACCGCTGCATTGCCCGCCCTGGAGAGCGGGCTGGCAGGTTTATGCCAGGAAAAGAATGCCAACACCATTTTGACAGCCCTTGATGAACTCAGGAAGAAAAAGTTCAATATCCAGGAGAGTGCCGTCAGAAAGGGATTCAAGAACGTGTGCCGCATGACAGGACTGCGCGGACGCTGGCAGCTGGTGAGCAAGAAGCCTGATATTATTTGTGACACAGGTCATAACAGCCATGGACTGAAATACATAGCCAAACATCTGGAGGAACTTTCATCCAAACCCGGATTCGGCCAGTTGCGCATAGTGATGGGTATGGTGAACGACAAGGACATTAATGATGTTCTTGCGCTCATGCCAAGAAACGCCCGATACTATTTTACCCAGGCTTCAGTAAAAAGGGCGCTTGACGCAAGCACGCTCAGGGACCTGGCCCGTCAGGCCGGACTGACCGGCAGGGTATATCGTTCAGTGGCACAGGCAGTCGATATGGCCCGCCGTGAAGCTGCTCCCGAGGACCTGATTTTTGTAGGAGGCAGCACTTTTGTGGTTGCTGACCTGCTTACTATGCCTGAATTCTTCATCCACGGCTGATTTTTTTTAGAAAATCACTTGCAATAGTATCTGAAATTGGCTTAATTTGCGTTGTTTTATTTTAATAACCAATTAAGTTAATCATACTATATGAGTGATTTCTTTGTTAAAGAGAATCTGGCCGGCCTCAAGAGAGAGGATTTCCAGGCTACAGTTGAGGGTAAGAAAGTTGACCTCTACATCCTTAAGAACAAGAGAGGCAGTGAGATAGCAGTTACTAACTTTGCAGGTGCACTGTGCGCAGTGATGATGCCTGACCGTAACGGCAAGATGGAGAGCGTGGTCTGGGGTCACGACAGCCTTAAGCACGTTATGGAGAGTGAGGAGACATACCTTAGCGTACTCATCGGACGTTATGGCAACCGTATTGCAAACGGCAAGTTCACACTTGACGGCAAACAATATACACTGGCTATCAACAATGACCCCAACAGCCTGCACGGAGGCCCCACCGGTTTCCACAAGCGCATCTTTGACGCAGAGCAGACTGACCAGCAGACCCTGCACCTGCACTACCTGTGCAAGGACGGCGAGGAGGGATTCCCCGGCAATCTGGACGTGAACGTAACCTACCGTCTTACCGATGACAACGAGCTGGCCATAGAGTATGAGGCTACAACAGACAAGAAGACCGTAGTATGCCTTACCAACCACGCCTATTTCACTCTGAACGGCATGAAGAAGAACCCGCTCACGGTTCTGGACTATGACCTGACCATCAACGCAGACCATTATATTCCGATTGACAATACAGCCATACCTCTGGGCACCATTGACAAGGTTGAGGGCACCCCGTTTGATTTCCGCACCCCGCACAAGGTAGGTGACCGCATTGAACAGGGCATACAGACCAAGAACGGCAACGGCTATGACCATTGCTGGGTACTTAACAAGCGCGAGCCCGGTGAACTGAGCTTTGCAGTAAAGTGCGTTGACCCTGCAAGCGGACGCAGCCTGGAATGCTACACCACTGAACCCGGTGTACAGTGCTACTCAGGCAACTGGTGCAGCGGCAGCACATGCGCTCACGGCTCAACACTGCCCAGACGCTGTGCCATCTGCTTTGAGGCAGAGCATTTCCCCGACAGCCCCAACCGTCCATATTTCCCCAGCACGGTGCTGAATCCGGGAGAGGTTTATACACAGACTACAATTTACCGTTTCGGAGTGGAATAATACCCATATATGGATACAGCCATTCTGAGAAATAGGTTCCGCGAGCAGTTCGGCACAAGCGGAGACCTGTACTTTTCGCCCGGCAGAATCAACCTGATAGGCGAACACACCGACTATAACGGCGGGTTTGTTTTTCCAGGTGCTGTTGACAAGGGCATCACTATAGAGATATACCGCAACGGATCACGCAAGGTATGCCTTCTGGCACTTGATGAGAAGGAAAATAACTACGTGGAGTTCATGCTCGATGATACCTCAAAGCCTGAGGAGCATTGGGCATGTTACGTATTCGGTGTATGCAAGGAGCTGGAGAAACGCGGTGTAGCACTGGGCGGTTTCAACGCCGCCATAACAGGCGATGTTCCGCTGGGTGCCGGCATGTCTTCATCGGCAGCACTGGAAAGCGTGTTTGCTTTTGCGCTGAACACCATGTTCGCAGGCGGACGCGTTGACAAGTTTGAGCTTGCCAAGATAGGACAAGCCACTGAGCACAACTACTGCGGAGTGAACTGCGGCATAATGGACCAGTTTGCATCAGTATTCGGCCGTGAAGGGTGCCTGATTCGTCTGGACTGCCGCTCTCTGGAATATGAGTATTTCCCGTTTGACCCCAAGGGTTACACACTGGTCCTGATAGACTCATGCGTAAAGCATATGCTTGGAAATGAGTATAACGAGCGCCGTGAGAGCTGTGAGAAGGCAGTGGCAGCAATAGCAACCCAGTGGATAGGTGTGGAATCACTGCGTGATGCGGATTACACTATGCTGGATTCCGTAAAGGACCTGCTCACTGATACTGATTACCGCCGTGCCAAGTACGTTCTGGATGAGAAGGAACGTGTACTGGCCGTATGTGATGCCCTTAACGAGGGTAACTATGAGTTGGTGGGACAGAAGATGTATGAGACCCACTGGGGCCTTAGCCGTGACTATACGGTAAGTTGCCCTGAGCTGGATTTCCTGGTGGAGACAGCACAGGAGTGCGGTGTTACCGGAAGCCGTATCATGGGCGGCGGATTCGGCGGCTGCACACTCAACCTGGTGCGTGAAACCCTTTATGACAAGTTCATATCAAAAGCCACACGTGAGTATTCACTCAAGTTCGGTATAACGCCCAAGGTGTATCGCGTGGTTATAGGCGACGGCTCAAGGAAACTGTAATAATTCATTAATCAACTAAATAACAAACCAAAATGAAAAAAACTAGTTTAATCGCTCTCGTGGCAGGCATGCTCGCTTTGACAGCCTGCTCACAGAAGGAGGCTCCGGTCCTGAACAAGGCTGACTTCCAGATGGAGTTTACAGGCAAGAAGACTGACCTGTACAAACTGACCAACAAGAATGGCTGTGAGGTTTGGGTTACCAATTTCGGCGCCCGCATCGTAGCAATCATGGTTCCTGACAAGGACGGCAAGATGCAGGATGCAGTCATCGGTTTCTCAAACATCAAGGACTACACCACACAAGCCAGTGACTTTGGCTCAACAGTAGGACGTTATGCAAACCGTATCAATCAGGGTAAGATTACCCTGGACGGCGTAACATATCAGTTGCCGCAGAACAATTTCGGTCACTGCCTGCACGGAGGTTGCACCCTGACTCCCGAGCCAATGGGTTGGCAGAACCTGGTATGGGATGTCAAGGAGGTCAAGAACAACTCAATCACCCTGGTTATGAATTCAGCTGACGGTGAGGCCGGTTTCCCGGGCAAGGTTGTAGCTACCGCCACATATACACTCAATGACAAGAACGCCATTGACATTGTATGGAAGGCTACCACTGACAAGAAGACTGTGATCAACATGACCAACCACAGCTACTTTAACCTGAACGGTGACCACTCAATTCCTATCACCAACCACATCCTGACCCTGAATGCCAGCAACTTTACTCCCTGCGATGACACTTACATGACCACAGGTGAGATTCTGCCGGTAGCAGGTACTCCCATGGACTTCACCAAGGGCAAGGCAATTGGCAAGGAGATCAACAACTACAGCTACGAGCAGCTCAAGAACGGTAACGGTTATGACCACAACTGGGTTCTGAACACCAAGTGTGATGATACCAAGTGCGCCGCCAAGCTCTACAGCCCCATCACCGGCATCTACGTTGAGGTTTATACCAACGAGCCGGGTATCCAGTTCTATTCAGGTAACTTCCTGGATGGTTCAGGCATTGACAAGCAGGGCAACAAGATGGAGCAGCGTACAGGTTGCTGCCTTGAGACACAAAAGTTCCCCGACAGCCCCAACAAGTCAAGTCTGCCCGGATGGTACAGCGCAGAGCTTGTTCCCGGCCAGGAGTACTACAGCCACTGCATCTACCAGTTTGGCGTAGAATAATCACGGATTTCTAATTACAAACAAATAACCAAATGAACAACAGTATTATTGAAGCATTGTCAAATAACGGTTTCAAAACCATTGACTATGTAGTATTCGTTGCCTATCTGGCAATCCTTATTTTCCTGGGATTTTTCCTGTCCCGCAGTAAAGACGGTAAAGAAAAAGATTCTAAAGACTACTTCCTGGCAGGTAACACCCTGACATGGTGGGCAGTAGGTGCTTCACTGATTGCCGCAAACATCAGTGCCGAGCAGTTCATCGGTATGTCCGGTACCGCATTCGCATCAGGTATCGCAATTGCCGCCTACGAGCTTATGGCTGCAGCCACATTGCTGGTTGTAGGTAAGTTCCTGCTCCCCGTGATGATTGAGAAGAAGATATTCACCATCCCGCAGTTCCTGCGTGACCGTTATAATCCCGGCACAGGTCTGGCATTCTCAATCTTCTGGCTTTTCCTGTATGTGTTCATCAACCTGACATCAGTTGCATGGCTGGGCGCTCTGGCTATCAAGCAGATCCTTGGCCTGCCCAAGATTACAGGCATGTTCCTGGGCATGGAGGTTGATATGACCCTGCTTGTTATCATCCTGGTTCTCTATCTGATTGCCGGTATCTATTCAATCTACGGCGGTCTGTCATCAGTGGCTTGGACCGATGTTATGCAGGTTACCTTCCTGGTAGGTGGCGGTCTTATCACCGCATACGCTGCTCTGGTTGTCATTGCCAAGGACCTGGGTCTTGAAGGCGGTGCCCTTGCAGCTCTGGGCGAGGTTTACCAGAAACTGAAATCAATACCGGGAGACTCACACTTCAACCTGGTTGTTAACCAGGCCAAGACTCCCGATGCATACTTTGACATCCCGGGCATAGCCGTTATCGTAGGTGCCCTGTGGCTGACCAA
>DBYQ01000079.1:0-19007 GCA_002310015.1 Bacteroidales bacterium UBA1182 | reverse complement strand
GCAAAGAGCCTGAGCGAGGCCAAGAAGGGTATGGTATTTGCCGCATTCCTCAAGATCTTGATCCCGTTCATCGTATGTATCCCCGGTGTATGCGCATTCTACATCATGAAGGAGCAGCCTGAGCTGTTTGCAAAGCTGGCCGGTAGCATTGAGCGTTCTGATGATGCTTATCCTTTCCTGATCCGTAACTTTACTCCGGTATTCGTAAAGGGTCTGTCATTCGCCGCTCTGTCAGCAGCCGTTATCTCATCACTGGCTTCAATGTTCAACTCAACATCAACCATCTTCACGATGGATATCTACAAGCAGTACTTCAAGAAAGATGCAAGTGAGAAGCGTCTTGTAAACGTAGGCCGTATCACATCAGTTTGCGCCCTTATCATTGCCCTGATCGCAGTTTATCCTATCATGGGTGGTGCTGACCAGGCATTCCAGATCATTCAGGAGTACTCAGGATTCGTATATCCGGGCGTTGTTGTAATATTCGGTCTGGGTCTGCTCTGGAAGCGTGCTTCCGGTCCCGCAGCCGTTGTTACCGCCATCGGTACATTCGCATTTTCAATCCTGTTCAAGGTTATCATGCCGCACACTCCGTTCATGCTCCGCATGGGCTATGTATTCCTGGTACTGGTAGCTATCTTCATCCCCATGTCACTGCTCAACAAGAAGAACGTTGTTAAGGCCGATACTCTTGACCAGCATACCATTGACGCTCAGATGAAGTGGTCATCAATCCTGTTCACCATAGCAGCAATCTGCCTGGTATTTGCCGTTTACGGCGTTATTGATCCGGTTCTGCGTGCATGGGGCTTTGAGGCTATGTTCTTCCTGGCAGCCATCCTTGCCGTTCTTGGTATTTACCTGCGTTCAAATGCCAAGGATAAGGTTCAGGATGCCAAGGCTGTTGGTATTGACCTGGAACTCTTCCGCACCGACAGGACATTCAATCTGGGTGCTCTGGGTGTAATTGTGATTCTGGTTATCCTTTACGTAAGTCTCTGGTAATATGCTTGAGGAACTTAAACAAAAGGTATTCAAGGCCAACCTTGACCTGGTAAAGCAGGGGTTGGTTATATTTACCTGGGGTAACGTATCGGGCATAGACCGCGAGAAGGGCCTTGTAGTAATCAAGCCCAGCGGCGTGAGCTATGACGAGATGAAAGCCAGTGATATGGTTGTTGTCTCCCTCGAAACCGGCAAGGTTGTCGAGGGGGACCTCAATCCTTCATCGGACACCCCAACACACCTGGTACTGTACAGGGCATTCCCCAACATACAGGGCGTGGTTCACACCCACTCTACCTATGCTACAGCCTTTGCACAGGCCGGCCGTGATATTCCCAACATAGGGACTACACACGCCGACTACTTCTACAAGGACATACCTTGTACGCGTGACATGACTGAGGCAGAGGTTAAGGGACAGTATGAGCTGGAGACAGGCAATGTGATTGTGGATGAGATACTTAACATCCGTAAGATCAACCCTGACCACACTCCTGCCGTTCTGGTCAAGAACCATGGCCCGTTCTCTTGGGGAACATCACCTGACAATGCGGTTTATAACGCCAAGGTGATGGAGCAGTGCGCCAAGATGGCGTTCGTGGCTCTGTCAGTTAATCCTGACTTAACAATGAATCCGCTTCTTATTGAGAAGCACTATAGCCGTAAGCATGGACCAAACGCCTACTACGGCCAGAAAAAACATTAATAACCATAATTGAAAATTGAAAATTGAAAATTGAAAATTGAAAATTAATACGTTAGAACCTGCGTAAAATAACACGCACCGCATGGTAAATTTTCATTTTTCAATTTTCAATTTTCAATTCAAAAAACTAACATTATGTTTGAGAATAATGAAATTTGGTGGGTAACTGGAGCTCAGTTACTTTACGGAGGTGACGCTGTCGTTGCAGTTGACGGTCACTCAAAGGAGATGGTTGACGGTCTGAACAAGAGCGGTAACATCCCTGTCAAGATAGTATATAAAGGTACTGCCAACAGCAGTAAGGAGGTTGAGGCTGTAATGAAGGCCGCCAACAATGACGAGAAGTGCATAGGTATCATCACCTGGATGCACACCTTCAGCCCCGCCAAGATGTGGATCAAGGGCCTGCAGGCTCTTGAGAAGCCTCTGCTCCATTTCCATACCCAGTACAACACAGATATTCCATGGGATACAATCGATATGGACTTCATGAACCTGAACCAGAGTGCTCACGGTGATATAGAGTTCGGTCATATCTGCACCCGTATGCGTGTTCCTCGCAAGGTTGTAGTAGGTCACTGGAAGAGCGTTGATGCCCAGAAGCAGATTGCCGTTTGGGCCCGCGCCGCTGCCGGCCGTGCCGATGCACACAACGTACGCTGCCTTATGTTCGGTATGAATATGAACAACGTGGCTGTTACCGACGGTGACCGCGTTGAGTTTGAGCAGCGCATGGGTTATCATGTAGATTACTATCCCGTATCATCACTGATGGAGTACTTCAAGAAGGTGACCGATGCTGAGGCTGACGCCCTTGTTGAGGAGTACAAGAAACTTTACACCATCAAGATTGATGAGAGCGGTGAGAAGGTATATTGGGAGAAGGTCAAGAACTCTGCCAAGGCTGAGATAGCTCTGCGTCGCGTGCTCAAGGATGAGAACGCTACCGCTTTCACCACTAACTTTGATGACCTGGGTGATGCCGATATCGACGCTCCTGATTTCTGCGGATTCGATCAGATTCCGGGCCTGGCATCACAGCGTCTGATGCAGGAGGGTTACGGTTTCGGTGCTGAGGGTGACTGGAAGACAGCTTGCCTGTACCGTACACTCTGGGTTATGAACCAGGGCCTGGCCAAGGGTTGCTCATTCCTGGAGGACTACACCCTGAACTTTGCCGCTGACTGCACATCAAGCCTGCAGAGCCACATGCTGGAGATCTGCCCGCTCATTGCCAGCAGCAAGCCCAAACTGGAGGTTCATTTCCTTGGCATCGGCATACGTAAGCAGCAGACCGCACGTCTGGTGTTCACATCCAAGACCGGTTTCGGTATCAAGGCTACAGTTGTTGACCTGGGTAACCGCTTCCGTCTGATTACCAGCGAGGTTGAGTGCATCGAGCCCAAGCCAATGCCCAAGCTGCCGGTTGCATCGGCCCTGTGGGTTCCGCAGCCTACATTTGAGATTGGCGCAGGCGCATGGATACTGGCCGGTGGTACACACCACAGTGCATTCTCATACGACATCACTGCTGAGTACTGGGAGGATTTTGCCGAGATGTGCGACATAGAGTACATCAACATTGACAAGAACACTACCATCAGCAACTTCAAGCAGCAACTCCGTAACAACGAGGTTTACTACATGCTTAACAAAGCTCTGAAGTAATATGAACGCACGTAAAACTATAGAAGCCGGTCGCGCCGTTCTGGGTATAGAATTCGGCAGTACACGTATCAAGGCGGTACTGATTGATGAGGACCAGAGACCGATAGCCCAGGGTAGTCATACCTGGGAGAACCAGCTGGTGGACGGTCTGTGGACCTACAGCAACGAGACTATATGGTACGGCCTGCAGGACTGCTATTCCAATCTCCGTGCCGATGTACGCAATCAGTATGACGTAGAGATTGAGAACCTGGCAGCCATAGGTATCAGCGCCATGATGCACGGCTATATGGCTTTCAACCGTGAGGGGCATCTACTGGCACCGTTCCGTACCTGGCGTAACACCAACACCGGTGAGGCCGCCGCTGTGCTGTCAAACCTCTTTGTATATAACATTCCTCTGCGCTGGAGTATATCACACCTCTATCAGGCTATACTGAACGGCGAGGAGCATGTTCCGCAGATTGGTTTTCTGACCACCCTTGCAGGTTACATCCACTGGAAACTTACTGGTGAAAAGGTTCTGGGCATAGGTGATGCATCAGGTATGATTCCTGTTGATCCCGAGACCAAGACCTACCGCGCTGACATGGTGGAGAAATTTGACAAGCTGGTTGCTCCCAAGGGTTATCCCTGGAAGCTGGGTGATATTCTCCCCAAAGTTCTTATGGCAGGTGACAAAGCTGGTGTCCTTACTGAGATTGGAGCCAAGCATCTGGACGTATCGGGCCATTTGAAAGCCGGTATTCCGTTCTGCCCGCCAGAGGGAGATGCCGGTACCGGTATGGTGGCAACAAACTCAGTTAAGCCACGCACCGGTAACGTATCGGCCGGAACATCATCATTCTCAATGATTGTGCTGGAGAAGGATCTTAAGAAGCCTCATGAGGTTATTGATATCGTGACCACTCCTGATGGCAGCCCTGTGGCTATGGTTCACTGCAACAACTGCACCAGTGACCTAAACGCATGGGTTAACCTGTTCAAGGAGTTTCAGGAGGTTATGGGTATGTCCGTTGATATGGGTAAGATCTTTACAAACCTGTTCAACACTGCTCTCAAGGGTGATCCGGACTGCGGTGGCATTATCAGTTACAACTACGTATCAGGTGAGCCTGTTACCGGATTTGCCGATGGCCGTCCGCTGTTTGTACGTTCTGCCAATGACACATTCAACCTGTCAAACTTCATGCGTGCCGTGATTAGCGGTGCTGTAGGCGTGCTCAAGATAGGTAATGACATTCTGTTCAAGGAGGAGAAGATCAAAGTGGACCGTATAACCGGTCACGGTGGTCTGTTCACCACTCCTGGCGTTGGCCAGCGCATTCTGGGCGCCGCTCTGAACTCACCTATCTACTGCATGAAGACAGCCGGCGAAGGCGGTCCATGGGGTATGGCTATCCTGGCTTCATACCTTATCAACGGCAAGAAGAACCAGAGTCTGTCTGAGTACCTTGATCAGGAAGTGTTTGCCGGCGATACAGGTACATCGGTAGCTCCTACCCATGAGGACGTAGCTGGATTCAATGCTTATATTGAGAACTATAAGCAGTGCTTCCCGATTGAAGAGGCTGCAGTGAAGTATAAAAAATGATACAATTGGGGTCTGACCCCTTTTGTACTATTTTCAAAAATGATACAAAAGGGGTCAGACCCCAATTGTATCATTTTTGAGAAAACCTAAAACTAACTATATGAAGAAGATTTCAATTAAACTGTTTGCACTGGCTGCAGTAATGGTATGCTGCATGTCGGCCGGCGCTGCAAAGCCCAAGTTCCCGCTTCTGGACAGCGCACCCTATGACACCGTTATCGATGGTCAGAAAGTTGCCCTTTATACTATAAAAAAAGGTAAGGTAGCTGCACAGATCATCAACTACGGCGGTTTTGTGGTAGGTCTCTACTCACCTGACAAGAACGGTGAGTATGCAAATCTGGTTAACCACTACGATGACATCCATCAGTACATGCGTTATAACATGGGTATGATCGGCCCGGCTCTGGGACGTTATGCCAACCGCATAGCAAACGGCAAGTTCACTCTGGACGGCGTTGAATACAACATCACCAAGAACAGTGGCCAGCACACTCTGCACGGTGGATCAAAGGGTTTTGACCACACTGCCTGGAAGGTTGTCAAGGCTAAGAAGAACAAGCTTGTTTTAAGCTGCGTTCTGCCCGATGGTCTGGACGGATTCCCCGGCACTCTGACTACCACCCTGACCTACTCCATCACCAAGGATGGCGGCTTGCAGATAAGCTATGAGGCTACTACCGATAAGGCTACTGTTGTCAACCTGTCTAACCACACCTATTTCAACCTGGATGGTACCGGCAATGGTGACATCATGGATCATGAGCTGATGATCAACGCTGCATTCATTACAGAGACTGACCGCAGCAATATACCAACCGGTGACTACGGCTTGGTTGACGGAACACCTTATGACTTCCAGAAACCTGTAAGGATTGGCGACCGCCAGTATTCACCTGCTCCAGCTCAAGGTGGACGTGGCGGATTCGGCGGATTTGGTGGCCAAGTACCTGAGGGTATGGTTCGCAACTATGACAACAACTTCTGCCTTGTTCACGATCAGCAGGGTAAGGTTGAGAAGGTGGCAACCCTCTACTCACCCAAGTCGGGCCGTTTCATGGAGGTTTGGAACAACCATCCGGGACTTCAGGTCTATACCGGTGCACGCACAGCTATCGCACTGGAGTCACAGATGTTTCCTGATTCACCTAACCACGAATCATTCCCCAGCACAACCTTGCGCCCGGGTGAGAAGTATCAGCACACTGTAATCTACAAGCTCTCCGTAAAATGATACAATTGGGGTCTGACCCCTTTTGTACTATTTTTCTTTGATAAGGGCCCTGCTTGCTTTGCTGGCGGGGCTTTTTTTTGCGGATTTGTTTGGTGGTTTGGTTTGTTTGTCTTTACTTTGTAGCGCAAAGTACTTTTTGAATATAGATTTAATATGAAAGAACAGGAGATTAAGGAGACACTGAGTGATATCAGGGAGATGATGGAGCGGTCACAGAAGGTTATGTTTCTGGATGGGACAGCTGGAATAGTTGCTGCAGTTTGGGCTTTGCTCGGGGCTGTGGCAGTCAGTCTGGTTCTTTACGGGACAATAAGTCCGCTTTGGGGGGCTTGGATTAATCCAATAAGGCAGTTTGAATGGAATACATTCCTTATTGTGGCTATTATTTGCGCTGCTGTATTCTGTGCTGCATTCCTGACCGTTTGGCTTATGTCAAAGCGCAGGGCGGAGCGTTACGGCATGGAGTTTAAACTCGATGCGGGGGCTCAGCGTCTGTTGGGCAATTTCTTCACGGCAATGGTGGTGGGCGGATTGGTTTGCCTTACGCCTCTTTTCAACGGGTTGTGGAATATGATTCCGGGCTTTATGCTGTTGTTCTACGGTCTGGCTCTGGTGCTCATCTCCCCTATCGCATTCAGAATTTCCATTACCAAATATTTTGGGTACGCTGAGATTGCCCTTGGAATTGCGGCATTGGCATTGACTCCTTTTGGTATGATGTTCTGGACCATCGGGTTCTGCATCCTGCACCTTATCTGGGGCATTTGGTTCAAAATCTGGTTTGACCGCAAACAATAATGTCCGATGACCGCTATTGAGAATCTTGACAAGGCGTTTGAGAGCCGCGTGCGGCTGGGGATAATGTCGGTGCTGACCGCATCCGGACAGGCCGATTTCAACACCCTAAAGGGGATGCTGGGCGTATCGGACGGCAATCTGGCAAGCCATATACGGGCTCTGGAGGAACTGGGGTACATTGAGACCATTAAGCAGTTCATCGGCCGTAAGCCCAACACCTCCTACTCCGTTACGAATACCGGACGAAAAGCCTTCAGCGCACACATTGAAGCATTAAGTTCACTCCTTGGTCTAAAATAATACTGAAAACATCATGTGGGAATCAATAAAAGAGACATTCATTAGTTATATACGTTTCTGCGGCAGAGCCGACCGCAGAGAATTCTGGATATGGACCTTGGCCATGCTGGCAATATCATTTGCATTTGTCTGCATATTGGCTCCAATAGCCTTACTGTTCGAGCACGCGCAAAATCCCGTTTTATCAGATATCTTTACCTTAACCATTTCGCTGTTTGGACTGTTCTGGTCCGTAATGTTCTTTCCTACACTCACAGTTACGGTACGGCGCCTGCGTGATGCGGGTATAGCTCCTTGGCTGCTCCTTATTCCTGCAGCATTGGGTGTATTCACAATCCTAGTTATTTTTGATCAGGCTCTATACAATATGGATCCCAGCACCCCGCCCTACTACTCCGGAGTATTTGCCTTCATTCTGACATGCATCACAGCATTGGTGGGCGTTACTTTTCTGATTCTTTTCTGCCTACCTTCAAAAAAGAAACTTTAATGAAAGCACAGGATAACAACGAACATAAGGAGGCCGATAACAGGAGTGGATGCAAAGGCTGCCTGCTTACTATGTTTCTGATTATCATTGTCCCGACATTGATCATAATTATTCATGATTACAGATACCGCAAGAACCCCACACCGGCTTATAGAGAAATTGTTGAGGGAATGACTGGAGTGAATTTCCCTCCCTACAAAGTGATAGATATTGACAGAAAAACCGGTATTGACTATAGTGACGATATTACTCTTGAGTTCAAGGAGATACCTGACAGTAGTTTTTTCGCAAAGATAGAGGCCATGTGTGATACGGTTCCTGGTCTAGGCAACCCTGAAGAGTATCAGCTTTGGAATCAGAATGGCAAACGATATCAGTTCCGGTTTAGCGCTTATAAGCCCCAGAAGCAGTATGATTCAATAAGGAATGTCTTTGTTTCAAGGGGTGTTCCGCGAGATTATGTATTTGAAGGAGACCTGTTCTATTATGTAACGATAACCCAAGACTCGCTTAAGTGGACAATTACGGCGGGTGAAATGTAATGATAAATATGAATACAATTTATGACAGAATCAAGAATCTGGCCCTGACGGTCAGAAAAGGTATCGAGAGGTTTCCGCTGACGGTGGCGTTTGCAGTTGCGCTGACAGCATGCATGATGTTTCTTGAGTATAAAGGCTATAATTATCCTGCAGAGAAATGGAGGTTCTTTATATCCTGGTATCCTTCTACGGGGCTGCTGCTCTCACTCAGCCTTTCTCTCTGGCTTGAGGAGCATGCCGGCAAATGGGGATACAAAGCTGTGGCGGCACTGACTCATCTGGCATGGATTGGCGTAAGCGTATTGCTTATGTGCAATTATAAGATGACGGTATATGCACCTTATAAATATGTGATGATGGCTCTGATTGCAACGCTGATAGTATCATTACTGGTGCTCTCATTCCTTAAAGACAAGACCGATGTCGCATTCTGGAACTTCAGCCTGCGTTCTATAGGCGCAGTTGCAACAGCACTTGTGGTGAGCGGTATTGTATGCGGGGGATTGGAGCTGCTAACAGTTGCTATCGATAAGCTTTTTGGGGTGTTTGTAAGTTCTCACTGGTACAGCAATGTGGCCATACTCTGTTTCTGTCTGTTGGCGCCTATTCTGGTTATCCAGGGGATTCCCGGCGGCACGCTAAAGCATGATGATGAGCCGGTACTCATGCCAGGCCTGATAGAGAATGCGGTGACCAAGCTGTTCATGCCTATCGCTGCGGCATACCTTGTCACGCTCTACTGCTATGCGGCTAAGATACTGTTTACGTGGCAGTTGCCCGATGGTTGGGTATCGTGGTTGGTTACGGCTTCAATGGCGGCCATGGTGATACTCTTTATGATGGTCTATCCATATATCGATAAGGCCTCTCAGAGCGCATCGGGTTGGAACAGGATGGCGGTCAGGTTCATCACTGACCGTATGCCTCTCCTGATGCTGCCGTTGCTGTTGCTTATGAGCATCGGTATTGCCAGGCGCATATCGGACTACGGGATTACCATACTGCGCGTTTATCTGGTGGCATTCAACCTGTGGTGCTATGCCGTGTGCATAATACTTATCATAAAGCGCCGTGCCGGGATAATGTGGATTCCGGTATCATTGGTGCTGACATTTGCGGTCCTCACACTACTGCCTGTCAACGTATCGACCTGCGTCAGAAAGAATCTCACTAACAAGGTTAATGCCATACTGCAGGATAATGGCTGGAACGGCGCCTCCATGAGCGATGATGAGTACGGTAAGTTTCTGAGTAAACTTGACTCCTCTGTATCTCATCAGCTGGACAGCCGTATTGACTATCTCAAAAGTCAGTTCTCACGGCAATCGGTAAACGAGATCATTGATACGGGCGTGCTTACCGGACGCATTCCTGAGCACGTTTTTGAGGATGGCAAGGACGGGAACGTGGAGATTCACCGTTATCGCAGCATACTGGGGGAGACAAGTTTCAACCTGCCACAGAATGCATCAAAGATGTGCTTGTACGAGTATAATACCGATTTGGGAAAGAATTGCATAAAGGATGAAATCCTGACGGTAGAACTGCCGGTAGAGTTTGAGCTTAACCGTTCATCAAAGACACTTAAGTATGAGTTCAGCATCCCGCTTTCCCAACTGCGGGCATTGCAGGAAGAGATGACGCCTGACAATATCATTAAGGATGATTTCAATCATGTTGTCAGTCTTACCGGTACGCTTGTGGGGGCATCGGCCAATGACGCACCGGCCAAGGTCACACTGTTCCTTGACACTTTCCACCTGCGCCATGACGGCAAAGAGGGTTACATTCGAGTTACCGGTCCGCTATTCTTTTAGTGAAAAAAAGTACCAAAGGGGACAGACCCCTTTGGTACCTTTTTACTTACGCTTGTCAATGACCTTGGCGTTCGGATAGGCTGCGGGATTGAAAGTGACCTGATCCTCTGTGACACCAAATGAAACATCATGTATGGAAATAGATGCAATCATAGCTTTGGTTGAAAGACTGATAGGATAATAAGTGCCTTTCTCCACTATAAGATCCATCTTCTTGGGGTCATTCTTATCCTTGTTGCCCTTTGACTTCTTGCACTTGAAGTACCATGCCTTGTCTGTTTCACTCTGAAGCTTAACGTCATAACCTTTGGTGATTCCGGAGAACATGTCATCGGCATTTGATTCTACTCCTGAATTCTTTGAGGCGTTATCAATTGTGAGTTCATTCTTTTCAGCATCATATGTCCATGTTGTCTCACCGTCGCCCCAGGTAACGGTTTCCGCATCAGCTACACGTCCGCAATATTTATCACCTAAAGACATAATCGTAGTTGAAATATTGCCCACCAGAAGTATTTTTATATCCATAGTCATAACGAGACCTTCATTACGATGCTTCTCAAACTCCGCATCCATACGTGAAATAATCTCATCAGTTGTCTGGGCAAATAAGGTAATCACACCCATCATGGAAGCGACTGCCATCATCAATACTTTCTTCATAGTCATATCATTTAGTTAGTCCTTACACTGCGAAAATAAACAAAAAATCCCAGTGACACAATAGGATCAAAGTCTCAATCAAAGCGGCATACAACTACTACACTGAGCACAAATAGAAAAAACTATTGGGAACAATCCTAAATTGTATCTTTTTGAAAAAGAAGCTGGCTAAAAAACAATTCAGCCAGCCTCTTCTATTATCAGCTATTTCTCATTGAAAATGAAATCAAGTCCTTGTTTCCTATAAAATTCAAAACGTGTGTCACTGGAAATAAGCGGAATCTGAAGTGTCATGGCATGGGAGATTATAACATGGTCACTTGGATCGCGATGGTTCTGGGAGGTGTTGATACGCAATCGTGCATAAGTCCGCATTACTTCTTTCTGTATAGGTAAGATTTCAACAAAATATGTTTCCTCTATCGAGCGAACCATATCTTCGGCTCTTTTCCATTTCTTATTGCCCCAACCTTTGTTATTGTAGGCTACTATAAGTTCACGAACACTCTCAGTACTGATAAGCATCAAAGAATCCGGTTCATTAAGAATTGCATGGACATCAGGACTTAGTCTTTCATATTCGGTACTTAGATAAATAAAGATGTTTGTGTCAATCAGGTATCTCATAACTTACATCTTTATTAAAGCAACAACATAGGGTCTTTAACCCAAACTTCTCCCCGATGTTCCACAAATGCTTTCATGCTCTTGTTCTGAGGAACAAAATTCTCATAATAAGCTTTTCTCTCCTCAGGAGTATATTTCTTCCTTGGAGTTTTTCTTTCTTTTTTTGTTTCCATGATTTATTAATTTTAATATTTCGGCTGTAAAGATACAATCTCAAGCGGAAAAAACAAAATGGCTGATTGAAAATACAATATAATGTGTATATTTGCCTTTGGCATCATGCGCAATATGCTGTTTTGATGCTGACATATTAGAAAGCGTATAGCTTTATTCCTATCAAGAGAATCTGGAAAATTCATTTGACAACAAGGGATAATGATAGACGCTCACGTTGGTTGTATTTTGAGCGATGCTCACGCTATAACCATCTGTGTGAGTTTTACATCAATTACTATTCCGTTGTCAGGCGTTCCAGAGCCCTCTTGAGGAAGAAAGTTTATGTGGGCTCTCACTTTCTTTGTTTTTGTTCCGTCCAGTGCCCAACGGTTTAGGCAATTAATTTCTTATGAGAAAAAGGACTATGAAGAGGTTGTGTTTTTTGCTGACTTTTGCAGCCATCACAACAATAATTCGAGCTGGTGTTGTATCAGAACAGGAAGCTTTGATGAAAGCAAAAAACTTTATGCCTGAAAAAACTTTTGAACAACCTCAAAATGCCAATCGTGCTCCAATGAGGGGAGGCGGACAAACTACAGCACCGGCATATTATATCTTCAATGCTGATGAAAACGATGGCTTTGTAATAGTTTCTGCCGATGACAGGACAAATTCAATTATAGGTTTTTCTGAAACCGGCCATATTGATGAATCTAATATCCCCACAAACATGCAAGCATGGTTGAATTCCTATGAAGAGGTAATCTCTATTCTTCGCTCTGATCCAACAATACAAAACACTCCAGATACAACAATCAATAGAAAAAACATAGAGCCATTGTTGCAAAGTCAATGGGGACAAGGTTCTCCGTATAATCTTCTATGTCCCACCTATCATAATGAGCCTTGCGTGACAGGTTGTGTGGCTACTGCCATGGCGCAAATCATGTACTATCATAAATGGCCAGTTAAAGAATCATCAGCAATACCATCATACACATTGATAGATAAAGAAGATTCAACAAATACATTAGCTCTTGAAGAATTGCCACCAACTATATTTGATTGGGAAAAAATGTCAATAAAAACTTCGTATGAGAATAAAATTGCTATCGCACAACTCATGAAATATTGCAGCCAATCTGTTTATACGGCATATAGCCCCACCGCATCTGCTGCTTCATCAGAAAATGTTGTAATAGCATTGAAAGACTATTTTGATTATCATAAAGGATTGAATTTCATTACAAGAATTAATTATTCCTATAACGATTGGGAGAATATAATTTACAATGAGCTAAAAGAAAAAAGACCAGTCTATTACGATGGTTATACTGCAGAAGAGGGAGGCCACGCCTGGGTATGTGACGGTTATAAGGATGGATATTTCCATATGAATTGGGGATGGGATGGTTCCCGAAATGGTTATTTTCTATTATCATTTTTATCGTTAAAAAACGACCAATCAAGATATAATTCATATAGGTATCAAGGAGCTATTATTGGTATTATGCCATCAACTGGAACAAGTGTACATATTGGAACAGAATTCAATCATGGTGGTTATCACTACACAATTACTGATGAAAAATCCGTAGCAATTACTAATATTGAAGGTGAAGTTTATTCCGGCAAGGAGGGATTGCTAATTTTACCGGATTCAATAAGATATAATGGGAAGACTTATTGTGTAACAACATTAGGCAAAAGTAATGGCATTTCTCGCTATGAATACACGAATCTAATCCTTCCATCGACTTTAAAGATAATAGAGTCAACCAGCTTCATAACTGTAACAGCAATAACTGTTCCAGATGAGGTTGAAAGTATAGAATTAGGGGCTTTTACTAATTCTAACTTGGAATCCATAGTGATAAATAATAATGCAAGATTTAAAACAATTGACGGTGTTCTGTTTTCATCTGACGGAAAAGAACTGATATCCTATCCACGTTCAAAAAAGGGTAGCAAATACTCTGTTCCTGAAGGTGTGACACATATATGTGATATGGCTTTTTATTACAATGAGAATCTTGACAGTGTCCATTTGCCAACAAGTATTGAAAACATTGGCCGCTTTGCATATTATAACTCAAAACTAAAATACATCAACCTAAATGATTCCATTTATGAG
This sequence comes from Bacteroidales bacterium UBA1182, assembly GCA_002310015.1. Classification (GTDB taxonomy): domain Bacteria; phylum Bacteroidota; class Bacteroidia; order Bacteroidales; family Bacteroidaceae; genus Colenecus. Next base: position 5,273 of record DBYQ01000079.1, on the reverse strand, counting down.
ATTGGAAGAAATGCTTTTTCTAACTGTTTATTAACAGAAATAGATATTCCAACAAACCTTGAGTTCTTAGAAATCGAAGCTTTTAGCGGATGTCCCCTTAAAAAAATCACATCACGCTCGACACTTCCTGCAACAGCATCAGCTTCATTTGATAATAATACTTATTTAAACGCCAAACTTATTGTTCCGTTAGGTAGTCTATATGAATATAAAGATAAAGATTATTGGAAAAGTTTTGTGAATATTAAAGAACAAGATATTGACTATGACATAGATTTGGAATATAACAGGATGTATTCTTATGAAGATAATGGAATAACTATTTCATTAAAACGAGCCAGAAACTTTGATGGTCGTTTGGTTATACCGGATTATTTGATGATTGACGGTCAAAAGAAATATGTATCTGAAATTATTAATTTTAATTCTGTTAATGCACAATCTCTCATTCTTCCTGAATCTTTGGAATTTCTTGATGGTAATTTCTGCGAAATGAGGTTCCTACGACATGTTTATTTATCCCAAAATATCAGCCATATTTCAGGTTGTTTTTATAAAACACCAAAATTAAGCACCATAGAAGTTAATCCGAATAACAAACATTTTTGCGTAGAAAACAGCATTTTATTTTCCATGGATAAGAAACGATTAGTTATTATGCCAGAAGGGTTGGGATATAAAAATTATACTATACCAGAAGGCGTTGAAGATATTTCTGAATCGTTCTGGGGCAATAAGACAATAGAATCTATTACCATTCCTTCAAGCGTAAAGAAAATGGGTGCCGCCTTTTCAGGTTGTACTAATCTAAAAAAAATCACTTTTACCAATGGATTAACAAGAATTGACGGATTTGAAGGATGTGTTTCATTGGAAGAAATAACTATTCCTGCTAGTGTTGATGTTTTAGCATCTGGTGCATTTAAAGGATGTAGCAACTTAAAAACTATAATCATAAAGCAAACAAAGCCATGTTATTTGAATGACATAAGAGGTTATAATGATTGTTTTGATTCTAACATTTATGAGAATGCTGTTTTAGTCGTTCCTATGGGATGTTCCAGTGTTTATAAAACATCAGATAATTGGTCAAAATTTAAACATATTGAAGAAAGAGACTTAACCGATTTAAAATCGAACAGAATAAGAACCACAATAGATGGTATTACATACAGTTGTGATCTACATCTACAAGAAGCTACAATTATTAGATACGATCATCAAAATATGCCAAAAGAATTAGCACTTCCATCAAATGTATCAATAGATGGGATGAATTATCCTGTAACAGAAATAGGCCCATATTCTTTCGCAGAAGCAGTACGAATAACAAGTATTAATATTCCAGAAGGCATCAAAAGTATAGGTGATTATGCATTTGATTATTGCTTGTCACTTATCGAACTTCATTTGCCAACCACCTTAAGGACAATTGATGATGGCGCTTTTAGGGGGTGTAGACTTGTAGATTTAGACATACCAGAAGGGTGCAAGACCATTGGAAAAGAAGCATTCGAAAGTAACTCACTTATAAACATCCATTTGCCTTCAACAATTGAATATATTGACAGATCCGCATTTGCATATTGTGATAATCTAATCTTTGTTTCAATTCATAATTCTTATCCAAAGTCTATCCCTAGCAATGTTTTCCTTTCTAACGATTGGACAAAGTTTTTGGGGGGGATGGTATGGAATGACAACGCATTGTCAAATGAGGATTCTCCTCAGTTATCTAGACAGAACAAAGCAACACTATATGTTCCAGAAGGAACTATGAATACATATCTTTCAAAAAATGGATGGAACACATTCTCCAAAATTGAGGAGGGAGAAATTATAATGAAAGAAATAGATGGCATGACGTATAATTGTTATCCATCCAAGCAGGCAACACTTTCTGTAGGAAACAAGAAAACCTCTATTGTCACGATACCATCTCATATTTCAATAAATGGAATTGACTACTTAGTGACCGCCATAGGAGCAAATGCATTCCAAAAAAGCGATTCTTTAGTATGCATAGTTATACCCAACGGGATAAAAGAGATCGAAAGAGAGTCTTTTGAGGATTGCGAATTTTTAGAAAAGGTTGATTTGCCTTCATCTTTAACAACAATTGACGACTATGCCTTTTCAAATTGTAGTAATCTCGATACGCTCATTATACCGGAGGGGGTGGTAAGTATAGGGGTTTCTTCTTTCTCTTCTTGTTACGGTTTAAGAACTGTTGTATTGCCATCAACCATAAAAATGATAGATCAATATGCTTTTAATTATTGCAATTTATCTTCAGTAATCGTACGAATGGACAAACCATGTAAAATAAGTGAAAATGTTTTTAACATATCATCCACGGCAACATTGTATGTCCCGGTTGGTACAACTGACTTATACAAAAACGCAGCAGGATGGAATAAGTTTCAGAATATCCTTGAAGGAGAAATGAAAGAGGTGACAATAGACGGAATGACATACATATATGCAACAGGGTCCAAAATAGCAACTCTTATCAAAGGTCAAACGGATTCGTCAGAGCTCAACATTCCAAGTTCTTTCTCTGTTGATGGTGTTGATATTGCAGTAACTACTATAGGAAGAAGTGCTTTCTATAATAACACATCCATCACTAAACTCACTGTTTCTGAGGGAATAAAAAACATTGAGGCTTCAGCCTTTGGATGCTGCTATTCTTTAGAGAAGGTTGACTTACCTTCATCTTTAAAAACAATTGAAGACGCTGCTTTTGTAAGTTGCATAGGTCTATCTTCAGTAATTGTACGGATGAATAATCCATTTTCCATTAATGAAAATGTATTTGGAGGATATGATTGGATAGACAATAATTATACAATACATCCATCTTCTGCCACATTATACGTCCCTATCGGAAGGACAGACTACTACAAATCTACAGCTGGATGGAATGTGTTTCAGTCCGTTCTCGAAGGAGAACTGAAGGAGGTAACAATAGACGGAATGACATACGTGTACGTAACTGGATCAAAGATTGCAACTCTTATTAAAGGTGAATCGAATTCGTCAGAGCTCAACATTCCAAGTTCTATTTCTATTGACGGAATTGATATTGATGTAACGACTATAGGAAGAGATGCTTTCTTTAATAATAATTCCATTACCAAACTTACTGTTTCTGAGGGAATAAAAATCATTGAGGCTTCAGCCTTTGGATGCTGCTATTCTTTAGAGAAGGTTGACTTACCATCATCTTTAACAACAATTGATGACTGTGCTTTCGACCGTTGTGGAATCATTGACACGCTCATTATTCCAGAAGGAGTAGAAAGAATCGGAGTTTTCTCATTCTATGGTTGTGACATGTTAAGAACTGTAGTATTGCCATCAACCATAAAAATGATAGATGAATGTGCTTTTAATGATTGCAAATTATCTTCAGTAATCGTACGAATAAATAATCCTTTTGAAATAAATGATAATGTATTTGCTCCAATTTCACCAAATGCTGTGTTATGTGTTCCCGAAGGAACTGCCAGCAAATATCAGGAAACCGCAGGTTGGAATACGTTTGCAATTATAGCAGAACCTGTTGTTATTAAAGCCAATGACTATATCATACAATATGGTGAAGAATTACCTGATTTCAGTTATACCAGTTATGGAGTAGGATTAAGTGGAACTCCTCAAATCACCTGTGCTGCAACAACACATTCTCCTGTGGGTACATACCCAATAGTTATCAGCAAAGGATCTGTAACCAACTACAATGATATGTATATAAATGGAACACTTACTATAACCAAAGCTCCACTCACAATTACTGCTTTGAACGATACAATAAGGCGACATGAGGTAATACCGGAATTTTCAGTTGTATATTCGGGATTCAAGAATAATGAAGATGATAATGTACTTGATATAAAACCGTCTTTGAGTTGTAACGCTGCATCTGATAGTGGGTTGGGTGATTATGAAATCATTGTTTCTGGTGCAGAAGCCAAAAACTATGACATCACTTACATCAACGGAAAACTGACTATCAAGGCTGGTATATTTATTTTAAAATATCTTATTGATAATGAATTATTCCAGACAGATTCTATCAGTTACGGAACCACAATTCAACCACCCATGTGGTCTGAAAGAGTGGGCTACACATTCAGCGGATGGAGCGAGATACCGACCACTATGCCAGCGAAGGACGTGGAGGTAACGGGAACGTTCGTTGTTAACAAGTATCTCTTACAGGTTTTAATAGATGAAGAAGTCGTATATTCTGATAGTATCGCATACGGAACTCAACTTGCAGAATATGTTGATTTAATTACAGAACAAGGTATAGACATCACCCAATGGGAATGGTATTGTCAAATAGATACTATCACCATGCCAGCACATGATGTAGTTATCAATGCGGTCCGTGACGCCGTATTACCTGTTCTGACAGATTCCGGAGAATCGGCAATCTATGATATAACAGGTAAAAAGATTGAGACAGAAGATATAACCACCCTGCCAGCAGGAATCTATATCCGCAACGGACGCAAGTTCATTATCCGATAGGTGCGGATTATAGCACAAAAAGTACAAAAGGGGACAGACCCCAATTGTATCATTTTGCGAGATGATACAATTGGGGTCTGTCCCCTTTTGTGCTTTTTTACTATTTTACAGGGATGCTGTTGACGCGGAGCTGATGGCGACCGCCCTCGAAGGGGGTGTTCAGATACTCGTCCATGATCTTGCGGGCCATATCGTTGTCGATGAATCGGCCGGGCATGACAAGAACGTTAGCGTCATTATGCTGACGGATGAGGTGAGCAATCTCAGGGATCCAGCAGAGTCCGGCGCGAATGCCCTGATGCTTGTTCAGAGTCATGGAGATACCCTCACCACTGCCGCACATGGCTATACCCTTCTCTACCTCTCCGTTCTCTATGCCGCGGGCCAGAGCATGGCCGTAGTCAGCATAGTTGCAACTATCGGGAGTATAGGTGCCGTAGTCCTTGAACTCCAGCCCCTTCTCCTTCAAGTATTCTATCACAAACTGCTTAAGCGGGAAAGCAGCGTGGTCACTTGCTATTCCTATCATTACTTGAGCAATGACTTAACCTGAGCATATACGTTCTCAGCGGTGAAACCGAGCTTCTCATCGAGCACCTTGTAAGGAGCAGAGAAACCGAATGAGCTGAGACCCCAAACCTTACCGCTGGCACCTACCAGACCCTCAAGGGTTACAGGCAGACCGGCGGTGAGACCGAACTTCTTCTTGTTACCGGGCAGGATGCTGCGCT
>DBYQ01000084.1 GCA_002310015.1 Bacteroidales bacterium UBA1182 | reverse complement strand
TTATTGAATTTCGCTTTTCGCAAGTGGGTTTCGAAGTCTGCAAGCTAATGAACCTGTACACAACGCGATTAGGGAAAGGACACCCGTGTAATGTGGGTGTTACCCCCGGTTGTGTACATAAGGGTTGTTGCAGACACCTGAAACCCTCTCGGGGGGCACCCACATTATTTTTTAATAATTGATGGAATACAATAGTTCTTACCAAGTTCTCCCGGAGATGGAGATTTTTAAAGATACTTTCAAGAGGGACAATGAAGCTCCTATGAAGTATCTGTACCATTCTGATGACATGAAGGATATTACCGAGACCATTGCGAAAATGACTCTTGTTTGCCTTCTGCAGGATGAAGCGACAATCCTTCCTGATGACCTGACACAGACTATCAAAGCTACGATGCTGGAGTTCGCAACCCCGGTACTGAAGCGTTATGCGGCTTTCACTGCCTGGGTCAACCCCAACTATACTGAGAACGACTACTCTGAGATTTACGCCAGATCATACCTTTATTACTTTGACAATGTTCCGGCTCTGATGCATGAGTTCTCTTTTGATGGGGCTGACTGGAAGCAGGGCTTTGAAGGGACCCTGTTTATCAAATAAGCATTAGATACTCTCTTATGGCCTGAGCGTGGATGATGGCCAGCGTGGGGATTCCTGAGCCTGAGCGCAGGAAGTCTGCATCATGTTCGTTGTCTATGTAGAGGCAGGTGGAGAGAACTGAAGGTGCTGTGGCCACGTCTAAGAGGCGGGCTGTGGAGTGTTCCCTTTGGCAGATGGCGGCTGGCTGGTTAGCGATTGCGCTGCGGCCAAGGATCCTTGAGGCCTGAAGGATTAGGATGTCTGATAGCTGGTCTGACTGAGGATTGCTCTTTTGGCAGGTAACGGTAAAGCCGGAGGCTGGATGCCAACGGTCATCCTGGACGGAGGCACCCAGCTGGAGTATGATGTTCAGGTTGGAGGATGCGGGTTGTGTGCGGGCTTGGGTGGCCAGCTTACGCATCAGGTGTTCTATTGGCGCTGTGATGATGTTGACCGTTACGGACGGTGTGTCTTTGGAGGATTGCTGCAGCTGCTGCTTGATCTGCTCTGCGAGGTTGTTCAGGAGTCTGCAGGCGGTGATGTCAGTGTCGGGGATGTGTCGGTCCAATGGGGCCGGAATGTGGGGGTAGATTAAGTTGATGTTCATGGCTATTGTGTTTTATGGTGTTTATACAAAGGTACGGAAAATAGCTGGGTACTGAGATGGTACCGATTATTTTCTTATCTTTGTGATTGAAATACGCTATGAAAATAGCGGGTTTTAAAGTATCTACAGGCCCTGGAGTTCGTTTGAATTCCGGGGCCAATTCTTTCAGATTTCAAAAAATGTAGGAAAGATGTAGGAAAGATTTAAAAAGCAAACTGCCCTACAGGGCTTGTAGGGCAGTTTTGTGCGGTGCGTATGGGACTCGAACCCATGACCTCCGCCGTGACAGGGCGGCATTCTAACCAGCTGAACTAACGCACCTCGCTGTTTTGCGGTGACAAAGGTACGTACATTTTTCGTACCTACAAGCGTTCTGGCACTTTTTTTTCAAAAAATTTTCTGCAGTATGAGAACGTCAGAATAGTTCTCCTCATGGACAAGCCACTGCTGCAAACGGCCGCTCTCACAGAACCCGCTGCTGGCGAACAGTTTAACGCTCGTATCATTATCAGCCGGCACTAAGCAGAACAGCTGACGCAGGTGCAGCACACTCTTGGCATACCCCAGCACAATCTTCAGTGCAGACGATGCTATACCCTGCCCTCTGTACTCTGAAAGCAAGGCAATGCCTACCTCGGCACGGCCGTTATATGGGTCTATATCGGTCAAATCAACGCTACCCAGCACAACATTATCCTTTTCACGCACAATCATAAACCGTATCTGACGGTCTGTATAGAAATCATGCTGTGACTGCTGGATATACTTCTTGATCTGATAACGGGAATAAGGCACGGCATTACCTGACACCATCCAAATGGAACTGTCATTCTCCATATTGAACAGCACATCCAGATCCTCAGGTTCCGGAGCGCGAAGACGGTATTTTCCGTCAGTCAAAACGTTGTTCGCCATCATAATACCTCATCAACAGTTATAAGTTTGCCCGTTTTCTCTGAATACAGGCCCATAGTATATCGTTTTCCTTCAGATGCCCTGCTGTACATCCAGTACATGATGGCATCATACGTAAAAGCGTCAGTATCAAACAATACGGCATCAATGTCCTGGCTCAACCGGCCCTGAAGCACGGAGCCCACATCGCCGGCTCCCTCAACATACTGCGGGTTACGCAGCACCTCACTGCCTGACAGCAGCCTCTCCACATCTGCAAAAGTGCTCTTACGCCCCACATACAGGCAGTTCTCAGTATAATCAGCAAGTCTGCGGCTGCGTGCATGCAGGTTCTCGCCAATGTATGTTCCAACTTTCCTAAATCCCAGCACCACCCTCACCAGCAGGGCAAACAGACGGCTGTAACGGTGGAAATGCTTATTGAAGAATATGAGCATGGCGTCATAGAACACCTTGGCATACCGGTATGATGTCTTGTTAGTGCTTTCACCCTTGTAGTGTACTATGGGCAGCGGCAGATAACGGTTCTGATATCCCTCCTGCAGTATTCTGTATGAGAGGTCTATATCCTCACCGTACATAAAGAATGACTCGTCAAAACCACCGGTCCTGTCAAGCGCCTCCTTGCGTACAAACATATACGCTCCCGATACCACATCAACCGGGCATTCACCATCCTTATCCATATATGTGCGATGATATTTTGCAAATACCCTTGAGTTAGGGAACAGCCTGCCCAACCCCGTCATGTGCCAGAACGATACTGACGGCGTAGGCAATGAACGGCGTGACTCCAGCGCAAAACGGCCGTCACCATACTGCATGCGTATGCCTACGGCACCCACCCCCGGATGCGCATCCATATATTCCACACATTCCGGAATGGTACGCTCAGCCACAACGGTATCGGGATTAAGGAACAGCACATACCTGCCCTGCACCTTACCCAGAGCCATATTGTTAGCTTTACCGAATCCGGCATTGAAGTCATTGGCTATCACCTCTATCTGCGGGAACCGCTCACGCAGGAACTCTACGGAACCGTCAGCGGAGTCATTGTCAACCACCAGTATCTGCGCATCGGGAACAGAGCGCAACACGGAGTTGAGGCACTGCTCTATGTAGTACCTCACCTTGTAGCTGACTATGATGATGCTTACTGACGGCATAAAGGATCAATAGAAACCTGTCTCGTGCTCGATACCAGCCTTTGTGGGGAATGAGAACAGGGAGCAGATTGCACCGATGGCTGCAATATACAACCCTATGGAATCATTTAAAAGGTAGTATAGTATCACTCCGAATTCAACCACCATGAAAAAGGCCAACAGACGCAACCAGGAGCAGGCCATATATATCTTTTCAATCTTCTCCTCAGGGTACTCCTTCTCATCCAGGCGGTCCACCATCTTCTTGAAACCGCGCAGTGCCAGCGGGATAAGTGCCAGCGATGCCAATACTCCGATAACCTCAAGTATATAAATGGTCTTGGCATCTGTCAGTGATAAGCCTTTCAACGGCCCCATCTCAAACAGTAACACAATCACGCCTGCTATGACATAGATGGCAAACCATCCTATCAGCAGCTTTATGGACATTCTTTTAGTATTCATTCCTTATATTCTATTTTAATGGAGTACGGTCCTGTATGGAACGGCCCAATGATACCTCATCAGCATACTCCAGATTATTACCCACAGCCACACCGCGCGCAATCACGCTCAGCTTCACGCCCAGCGGCTGCAGTTTACGGGATATGAAGAAGTTGGTGGTATCACCCTCCATCGTAGGGCTCAGCGCCAGAATAACCTCACTTATTCCGCCTTCTGATACCCTATCCACCAGACTGGCTATCTGCAGGTCCTGCGGCCCTACTCCGTCCATAGGTGATATCACTCCGCCCAGCACGTGGTACAGTCCGTTGAACTGCATGGTACTCTCCACAGCCAGCACATCCTGCACGTTTTCCACAACGCAGATGGTTGAGCTGTCACGCTTGGGGTTGGCACATATGGCGCACGTATCGGTATCCGATATGTTATGACACACCTTGCAGTAACGGATATCCTGCTTGAGCGTAGAGAACACACGGCCAAAAGTACTCACCTCCTCTTCTGGTTTGGAGAGCAGGTGCAGCACCAGACGCAGTGCGGTCTTACGGCCTATGCCGGGCAGTTTGGCGAATTCGCCTACGGCACGTTCCAATGCTGCTGAAGGATACTCCTTGTTCATAACACTGCAAAATTAACGGATTCGGCCAAAAATTCGTACTTTTGCAGCATAAAACCTACAGGAAATGGAGATTAAGAGCGCCGAATTCATAATAAGCAACACGGACATCAACAAATGCCCGCAGCATGACATGCCTGAATATGCATTCATAGGCCGCTCCAACGTGGGTAAATCCAGCCTCATCAACATGCTTACGAGCCGCAAAGGATTGGCCATGGCATCGGCCACACCGGGTAAGACCCTGCTCATAAACCATTTCCTCATCAATAAAGAGTGGTATCTGGTTGACCTGCCCGGATACGGTTACGCCAAACGCGGACAGAAACAGCAGGAGCAGCTTTCACGCATCATCAATGACTATATCCTGGAGCGCCCGCAGCTGACATCACTGTTTGTACTCATAGACAGCCGCCACGAGCCCCAGAAGATTGATATGGAATTCATAACCTGGCTGGGTGAGAACGCAGTCCCCTTTGGGATAATCTTTACCAAGGCCGATAAGCTGGGCCGGGGCCGCCTATCAGAAAACGTCAAGAAGTTCCTTGATACCCTCTCTGAGCAATGGGAGGAGCTGCCGCCCCACTTCATCACCTCTTCACTGGACAAGACAGGCCGTGATGAGGTTCTGGATTACATTGCAAGCATAAACAAATCACTCTGACCCCATTATACCATCTCATATGATTCCGTGTTTTCATATGGGAACAAACAAGACAGCTACATATTAAAAATTCGTATTGTCCACGGAAGAACCGTCCCTACTGCGGACATCATTTTAGGAAGTCCTTGATGGGTATCTGATACAGTATCTCATCGCTAAGACTGGCACAGAACAAAGATTTGCTGGCATCGTTATAGGTTAAGCGGTGGAGAGTTGCATCAGATTCAAAACCACCGACATAGTTTCCGTTCCAGTCAAAAGCAAGTACTTCACACACTTTATCTGATTCGCCACCAGCCGTTATGTTGTAGCGATAATTGATAAAGATATAGTCTTCTGATACAGCGGCATCGCCAAAAACCATATGCCCAGGAACGTATTCCACCTTGTCATCATACGTTCTGGTTCCTTCCTGATGAACGGCAAAACATTTGTCATTATCCAGATCAAAGAAAATCAGATAGTTTATATCCTGAAGGGAATGAACGATGATGTTCTTTGTGGGGTGCTTGAAAATACTTCCCATATATTGTGCATATAATTCAACGACGGGCTCTACATTAGCACCATCACCAGCGGGCATGATGTGTTTGTGGACCGGAATTATATTCTTTTCTCCTCCTGCCTGCTGAGTATAGAATTCAGGTGGGTCACATTCTCCGTCATGCATTCTTGCTTTCTGCCACACAAATGTCTTAGAGATATCATTATCAATGAGGGCTATACAAGCCTCACGCTGGTAAGGACATGTATTACTGGCATTAATCACAGCCACCCCATCCTGAATGGATTTAGTGATGTTGATTTCCTTTAATGTGTTATTGTCAATTACAGGCAACATTATATCACCACCTGATAGATACACCTGTTCGCTAAGGGTAAATGGGCGACTGTTCAGTTCATTGGCAGCGCGGCCTTTCTTGACTATGGAAGCTACCTCTGATTTCTTTTCAATATCATATACCCTGACATAACCTGAAGCGTCATTTGTAGTAAGAATCAGGTATTTGCCCAAGGATACCAAATCATTCACTCCCATTGGGCAATAATCCAGTTGGGTTGGCACAATCTTAGGCCTGGTCTGATGGGCATAGTCCTGTTCTTTTACCTTAGGAATCAAGATACTTGACTTATTTGAGTCAGAGCATCCACATAACATTAGAGCAGACACAAAAGAGATAATAACAATTTTTCTCATAATGACTATTGTTGAGTAGATTAGGTTATAATGGTACTTGTAATATCTACAGATGGAAAGACATGGATTAGAGTGATATTTCCTTTCCGTTCAGATAGACTTTTTTGATTGTTGTTCCGTTTGCGGTTACCTGGCCCTGTTCGTTGACGGAGAGACTGGGAATCTCATTTATGATTGCTCTGAGGTCAGCATTCTCAGTCTGCGGGTCAATTGTCAAGTACATATTGTCATACTCATCTATATGGATTCTATTAGGTTTGGCATTCTCATTGACAATGCTATCTGTATGTATAGAAACGTCCCTAGTCATGTTACGGCGGTAGTTCTTTTCGTAATTTACCTTGTCCTGAGTGAATATAGTCTTGGCACTCTTGAGAATATCCTCCGTAATAGCGAGATTCATAACGGTTGTACGATGGCCTCTGTTGAAGAAATACCGAATATCAGGGGCGGATCGGTCAACAAGCCGGCCCATCCATTCGTCTATCATCTCATCGTAACTTTCAGGAATATAACTGAGGGCATCAATTCTTGATATTTCTCCACGCGCCCTGTTGTATTCCAGGATATTTTCTATCTGGGCGCGGATTTCATCATCGGTGGCATAGACTTTGGGATCGTTGCCGATAAAGGGATGAACCTCTCCGTTCCCGTCAAAATCAAAATTGACGTACAATTGCTTTCTGTTGTAATTAAGGTCAACTACTTCCCATACATCCTTGCCGAAACGGTCCTTTGCGGCATTGTTCCTATAGACGGTGGTGTAGTAACCGTTCTGTCCCGTTATGGTATTGAGGAAAGTTTGTATGTCAACGAGTTTTCCCTCAACCGCGTACTTCATTTCTGGAGCGGCTATTCTTACCCCCTTGCAGTTATATGTAAAAAGAACGCCGTTATATGGGTTGTAATCTGATATTACTGACACTATATCCGGAATGTCAAGGTCAGGATTGTCAATTGCTACAGGATTATAAAAATGATTGTCATTGGCTACCGCTACTCCGAAATTGACATAGACAAATCCGTATTTCTTTCTTGCCCGTTTACTGTCAGGCTTGAAGTAATAGATGGTCAGGTCTTTACCTTCAAGTTCCTGCAGTTTCTTATAGGTCGTTTTTCTTCCGTCAAAAAAAATGGCTGTCGATTCATTTACCCAGTCCAGTTTCTTGTCCGATATGGAATTAGCAGTCCTGATGCCGTTCACTGCTACTACGCAAGGCCATAATGATTGCCCGGTGTAGTTCTCATAGATGCTGATGCTTTCAGTGACTGATTTGTTATCGGCACTTTTTTGAGAGTAGTAATGATCAGCCCTTTTGGATACGTCCTTGTCATTAAAGAACTGTACCGTAAAGAATATCATACTGTTGGTACGTTGGTTACTGTCTGGCAGTTCTGCCGGTCCGTAAGTGGGACTGCAGCCAAAACTGAAGAACATGATAGCAGCAAGGAGAGTGGTAGCGATGGTCTGAGACACTGCGCCACCTTTGATTTCAGGTTGTTTCATCTGTAAAAAACGTTGTTTGGTTAATGAACTATTGAGCCCTGAGGTCATTTCCGGGTTACAACCAAAGAGCTGCTTTATTATTGATAATCTGTATTCGGCCAGATTATAGCCATCGGCCAGGGCATCATGGTCAGCCTGCCACTCCTGCACCTCTTCCAGGCGTTTCTCAGCAATCCACATGAACGGGTTGAACCAGAAGAGTGAACGCAGTATGGACATGATGAGTTTCTCCACTGAATGGTGGTGGCGCACGTGGCTGGACTCATGGCTTAAGATATGGCCGTATGTCTTACCGTCTGTCTCACTGCCCATATATACGGTGTGCATAAATGAGAACGGGGTGGTAACCTGTTCACTCTCAGCCAGATCATACTCCGGGGTGTGGGTTACTTTTGATGCCCGCTTAAGACGCAATACGGCTATTATGCCATAAACAACAAGGAAAAGAGAAAGGATGAAACCGGCACCGTACAAGGAGATGAAGAATAGGCGCCACTTTTGCTCTGAAGGCATTCGGGAGGATGTTGCAGGCGTTGATGCTACAGGCGTTGATGCTATCGGTGTGGCAGAAACAGTGGGGCTCACAGTACTGGTAACCTGTACAGGCTGTTCCTCTATTTCTGTTACGTTTTTTTGAGGCTGTGCCTGTCTTTGAATCTGTGGCTGCGGCTGAGCCATAACGGGTACCCGCATGTAGATGGTCTGTGGCGGGTAGAGCGGTACGTTGAATATGGGTATGGTTGCTGACAGCAACATGGCTATTACCAGATACTTGCGGCAAAAGCCGTAATTTACCTTGCGGACAATGATCCACCGGTAGAGCAAGAGGAACAGGCCGCTGCAAAGGAACAATTCAATTATATAGATAAAGAACGGGCGCATGAGAATTACTTTTTATCGTCATCAAGAATACGCAGAATCTCATCAGTCTCTTCAACCGATATTGAGTTGCGCTGGGAGAAATAATTGACCAGACGGCTCACTGAACCGCCAAAGAAAGAGTTGAGCACGCCGTGCATGTAGGAGTCGGTGTAATCCTCCTTGCTTACTGCGGCCTGATATACATTGCTGTGGCCGTAGGTCTTGTGTGAGAGGAATCCCTTGGTGTCAAGTATGCGTACTATTGTAGACACGGTGCTGTACGCGGGTTTGGGGTCAGGGAGCAGTTCATGAACGTCACGAACTACAAATTCATGTCCTATCTTCCATACCACCTGCATGATCTCCAGTTCTGCCCTGGTCAGTTCCTGGATGCGTTTTTTTGTCTCTGCCATATACTGTTTTGAATAATTATCTGCGCAAATATATGACTAAGAATTTAAATTGCAAACTAAATCTTTAATTTTTTATCTAGTTTTTTGATTTATACACAATGCGACAAAAAAAGTACAATTGGGGACAGACCCCAATTGTACTGTTTTACCCCTGAAGTTCCTTTATCTGACGGATGAGCTCATCCATCTTTTCAACTATGCTCTCACGCTTAGATAAAGCAAGCGGAATGGTTATTCCCAATACTATAAGACTTATAATGATGAATGCCGGAATAGCTGTATCCCTGAAAAAGACAGCACTTGAATCCCAGAAAAACCATAAGCCCCAGATAATGGCAAGCGGCACCATTATCCTGCCCCATTTGATATATTCTTTCCTGATTCTGACAAGCTCACCAGCCGCTGTCACCAGGTCACCCTGAAGATCCGGCAGATGCTTGTTTCTCCTCAATATGGCTATAAAATAAGATGCCCAAACAAGGGTATTGTATATAAGGAAGTAAATGGATGTTCCCCCACAAATGTATATCACTATGAACAGTGCTATTTGGAAAAAGCTTACAAAATATGCCAAAGACGCATCAGAATAGCTCTGAAGCTTATTCATATTCTCAAGAGCGGCATTCCACAACATCTTATCATTGACAATCTCCTGACTGTCAAGCTTCTCTTTAAGCAGCTGCATCTGCTGCTGCATCTCCAATATGGTTTTATCGGTAGTTTCCATCTTACTGCATGTTTTTAAGTTGTTCCTTGATTCTTACAAGACGTACAGAGACATTGTTTGAGGTGATACCTACTATCTGCCCTATCTCCTCATAGCTCATGTCCTCAAGCCAAAGCAGAACTATTGCCCTGTCAAATGCTCCCAGGCGCCTTATGCGATCACGCAACAGGCCTATCTGGCGGGTGTCATCGGCCTGGGTATTGAAAAGGTCAATGTCCATTGAAAGAGGTACGGTCTCCAAGCCGCGTTTCTTCTTTCGGTCATAAGATATGCAGGTATTGAATGAAACCTTCCATATCCAGGAGCTCAGCGCGCTCTCACCCCTGAAAGTTCCGGAACCCTTCCAGAGATTGATGAGTATCTCCTGAAACAGGTCAGCCACCTCATCCTGATCATTGGAGAACATGTAGCACACGGTGTATATGGTGCCCTTATGCTCTCTGACCATCTTTTCAAATTCTTGTTCTGTCATTGGTTTGTCTTGTTTCTGAACATTAGACGCAGGACTTAATGAAAAACTACAGCAAAAATAGATTTTTTTCAAATTAATGTTTATTAACTAAACAAATCGTTGAGTAACTATTTTAGTAGTTACATTTGCATCGGAACTAGTTACAACTGCTTTATGAGTAAGACTGAAATAACAAAACTAAGTGAAAAGAAGGAGGTCATCATGAACCACTTCTGGGATAAAGGTGAACTGTTTGTACGTGAACTGCGTGAACTCTACCCTGAGCCCAAGCCCCATTTCAACACGCTATCCACACAGGTTCGTGAGCTGGAGTCTGACGGATTCCTGGACCACAAGGCATACGGCCCCACCTATCAGTACTACCCTATTGTGACGCGAGATGAGTACAGCCGGTTCTCAATGGGCGGATTCATAGGCAACTACTTCGGCTCATACCTCAATGCCGTATCAGCATTCGTTGGTGACGGCAAGGTCTCAATAGACGA
>DBYQ01000094.1:19316-24360 GCA_002310015.1 Bacteroidales bacterium UBA1182 | reverse complement strand
AAACTTAGAGTCCCCTTTGTGCCCCTATGGATCACTTGGTATCTACTTGGAGGCGGAGTTCACGGAACGGCCGGGTAGGATCATTGGTGGTGAGGTTGATGGAGCCCATAGTGGTGGTGTGGGGCTCACGTGAATTGGTTACGGCTACGGTTACTATCAACGACTTGCCGGCTTTTATGACCTGACCGCTCTCTATACTGATTGCAGTACCTTCCATTGGCTCTACATTGCGGAAAATAAGGTCGGCATTACCGGTATTATCTATAATGATTTTCTTCTTGTAGATCTTTCCCGGTGCTTTCTCTCCAAAATCCACGTATGTGGGTTCAATCCTTATTACAGGCTTTGGCTTGTTCTGATCAGTGGAGAACTTTTCTATGCGAATGGCGTTTACGGCAATCGGCACCTGACTCTTCGCGCCATCAGCCACTACCCATATAGTGTCACGAGCCATTCCAAAGTGGTTTTTTCCTTTAGGGATATCATAAGTGACACGTATGCTTACAACCTCTTGAGGGCCGATGCTTTCAGGGCATTCCACACTCATTCCGTAACGGTTGCCGGTGGTTATGACTGATAGTTTTGATGCTTTATCACCAACGTTTGCTACTCTTATAACTCTGGTTACGCTTTCACCTTGGGTTATATATCCAAATGTGCAGTTCTTGGAGTTGGTCTTGACAGTTCCGGCCAAAAGGTGAGGGTATATCTGCTCCAGTCCCATGGGGATGGGTGTGACATCGGCGGTAATCATAAGACTGGCATAGTTGCGGCGGTCTTTGGTGAATATCTCAACCTCTCGCAGTACACGGCCATCAGTACGTGACGGGTCAAAAGCAACAGTAAGTTCACCGTAATCACCACCGGCTACAGGCTGGGTGGAGTAGAGTACGGTGGTGCAGCCGCAGCTGGTGGCTACATTGTCAATCTGGATGGGATTGTTTGATATGTTCATGAAACGGAATGTGTGTTGGACAACACCATCAGCTTCATTAATCTGGCCGAAATCCCACTCGTAAGTTTCAAACACCATGGCAGAGTTGAGCTCCTCCTGTGCCTGAACAGTGCAAAAAGTTAATGCTATTATTGTGGTCAGTAAGGTTTTAACTTTCATAATCAGTAATAGTTTCTTTCGTGTTTTATCGTTGTAAGAGGTCCATGGCCAGGATAAGCTACAGTATCATCAGGCATGGTGAGCAGTTTGGTTCTGATTCCTGTCATCAGTGCCTCGTGGTTGCCGTCAGGAAAATCAGTACGGCCGTAGCTGCCCTGGAAAATGACATCGCCTGTAAAGATGCATTTCTGCTCCTTGTTCCAGAATACCAAGCTGCCTGGAGAATGTCCGGGAACGTGCAATACGTGCAGTGTGGTATGTCCGAAACTTACCGTATCACCCTCATTCAGCACGTTTTCAGGCTCAATTGGATTGACATGGCCATCAAATCGGAGTCCGAATGCAGCCAGTCTTGCGCTCATGGTCTTTATCCATGGCATATCCAGGTCATTGGCCTTTGCCTTTACTCCGTATGTCTCCTCAACAAACAGATTGCCGAAAACGTGGTCAAAATGCAGATGTGTGTTAAGCAACAGCTTTACGGTAAGGCCGTTATCGCGTATGAATGCTGCAAGTTTCTCAGTTTCACCGGGATAGAAACAGCCGGGGTCTATGATTGCGGCCTCATTTGTCTCATCCCAGATAACGTATGTGTTTACCGGGAGAAAGTTGAACTCAAAGCACTTTATCTGCATCATAACTGCACATAGACTGTTTTCTTGTCCTTGAAGAACTCCTCAGTGAAATACTTGCTTATTTCAGTGATATCTGCCACTTTCCTGAACTTTGTGATCTCAGCGCTCAAGTCACCGCCTTTAAGGCAGATAACGCCGTTGGGGTAGGCGTTGCGCTGTACCTTGCGGTCCATAAGGCGTCCGGCCACAGAGCAGAGGTCGGGCAGGGGCATGACTCCGCGTGACAGTATGAACTCATACTTATCCTTGTCATCCTCAGCGCGCTCGTGGCGGCAAACCACGTTCTTAAGGCCTATCTGCGCAGCAATATCCTGCGCTACACGTACTTTCTTGCCAATGCTGTCTATCAGGGTAAAACTGCACGCAGGGAACAGAATGGACATAGGTATGCCGGGCAGTCCGCCGCCCGTGCCAACATCAGCCAGACGTGTGCCGTCTGCAAAATTTATCACCTTGGCAATGGCCAGTGAATGTAGGATATGATGCTCATACAGATTGTCAATATCCTTGCGGGATATGACGTTTATCTTGCTGTTCCAGTCTGTATAAAGCGGACCGAGAGCCTCCAGTTGCTCGTACTGAAGGCTCGTCAGGTCAGTGAAATATTTCCTTATCAGATCCATTACTTTAGATAGTAAGTAACTGATGTAACAACTCTTACGTTCTTTATCCAGGGAGTATTTGAGTCGCGGTCATAGATGGAGAACTGGCCCTGTGATGCGGTCTGTATCTTACCCAGTTTTGAGCCGGAGTCATCGGCAAACTTCTGGGCAACCTCACGTGCATTACGGGTAGCAACCTCAACCATCTGCGGCTTGAGCTCATTCAGACCGTTGAAATCATACTGAATCTGATGATCGTAGTCGTTTCCGCTTATGGCGATGCCTTTCTTGAGCAGGTCACCCTGCTTAAGTATGAGCTGACGTACCAGTTCCACATTGTCAGAACTTACGGTAACCACCTGCTGCATCTGGTAGCGGTTGGCAATGTACTCGTTTGAGTAACGGTTTGCGGTGCGGTCATAAACAGTTGGTGCCGTGGTGCTTATCTCACTTTCCTTGATGCCGCCGTCCTTGAGGAACTTGACAATCTCCTTGCTCTTGTTGTCCATAGTGGAGTAGAGTTTGATAAGGTCATTATCTACGTCCTGAATAACCAGAGGCCAGATAACATGGTCAGCCATAACCTCCTGTGTGGCAAGACCTTTTACGTTTACAACACGTTTGGTTCCTGTGAACTTGTTCACAGACAGGATAATGCAGACACCCAGTGCCAGCAATCCCCAGAAATTACCTGAACTTTTCATAATCTGTCATTTGTTTTTAATTGTTCTCCAAATCATTGTAATCCAAACTATTGTATAGCTGTACACATTGAAAAACAGTGTGTTGTTGATAAGACGGTGGATGCGTGCCGGGCAGAGCACATCGGTAGGGATGATACTGAACAGCACGAATACTATCCAGAACATGATAGTATCAAACAGTGTATGCCTCTTCCATGTGTACCAGCACATCATGTATCCTGACAGGGCAATCACGTATGTATGGGGCTCAGATGCCTCACTGAACAGGATTATATAACCCATGAGTACTCCCAATGCCTGTACGCGGAAATCAAGTTCATTCCAGCGGTTCTTCAGTGCAAAGAACATTGCTATCAGCAATATCATGACCGATGCCTGGAAAATGCGCATGTAGGGTAGGATGCCGGGGATGGCAAATACGATTGAAGGATATGTTCCTGTGGTATCGTGATGGCTGCCAAGAGCGTTGAACCAGTCCATATACCATGGAATGAGCCCGTCAATACCGGTTTGCATGACAGGGAGCAGAAGCAGTCCCAGACCGCACAGAACGGCATATCCTAAGTTTCGCCATATCTTGGGATAGCAGAACAGAAGTCCAATCTCCACGATGCCGTAAATCTTTGTGGTGGCGGATATCATTATCAGCAGCACAGCCCAGAACGGCTTGTCCTTTTCAAGCAGTATGAATGCCCATAGGAAGATGTAACATACCACTACATTATACTGGAAACAGAAAAGACTTTCTACAATGATAAGTGTAAGATACAGAGCTATTTGTGATGATCTATCCTTAAGGTGCCCGGGCAGGTTCCTGATAGCCAGGAACAGCAGCGTATAGTTCATGAAATTCCAAAGCAGGCCGCTTATCCAGCGAGGCAGGAATGCAAACGGGGTAAACAGCACATTGAACACCGGCGAGTAGATGAAGAACCGGCCGTGGTGTATCTCCACGTATTCCTGGGTATAGGCCGATATGTGCTGCCAGAACAACTGGGTGGCATGACGGAAATCTACCAGATTCTCTGCACGGCCGCGTGCCAGTTCAATGCAGGTGGCAGCCATACCCAATACCAATCCTATGAGATACACGTTTCTCGGATTGGTAAAGAACAGCTTGAATTTGTTAGCATTATTGCTCATTATATCAATTGTTTATGCTTCTTGTCTTAAAGTGTGGGCGGTAGCCAGTTCACTGTATGTTACAAATTTCACACCACGTTTCTTGAAGTCCATTATTACCTCGCGCAGCCTGCAGTACATACCATTACCGGCATTGTTCCTTATTATGAACGGCATCTTGAACTCAGGGTGCTCACCAAGCGGGTAGAACTCCCACGGATGGAAGTATGTGTTGAAATAGCCATCGTGATTAAGTATGCGTCTGGCCAGTTTCATGTAGTACCAAAGCGGGAAGTTATGCAGCGCCAGCCAGAACATGGGGATGCGTAACAACGGTGAAACCGATGCCGGAATCTGGATTATCCCATCCTCTGTGAACATGGTCCTGGGGGTGGAAAAGTGCATGTATCGGCCCGGAATGAAACATGGGTTGAGCGATGCATTATACACGTAACCGTTTCTCTTGAGTTCTGCAAGGTCAAGCGGGAACATGCGCGGCTGGCGGTATCCCTTTATCACAAGACCGGTCTGTGATTCAAGTATGCGCTTGCTGTCGGCCAGGTCCGTGGGCTTGGGTTCCCAGTGGTCACAACCGTGTGCCGCCACCTCATGCCCCTCGGCAATTATGCGTTTAATTACATCAGGAGCATTCTGTGCAAAGTTTGATGTGCAGAAAAACGTGCCCTTGACACCGCACTCCTTAAGACAATCCAGAATCCTGTTAGTACCATAAACCGATACCTCCATGCCCTCTTTCAGCGTATCCCATTCAACACCATGCTCACGGGGTACATCAAACTCCTCTGTGTCAAAACTCAGTGCAATCATATTAGGTACAAAGATAATGCAAGCCGAGAGGAGAAAAAA
>DBYQ01000094.1:1175-19177 GCA_002310015.1 Bacteroidales bacterium UBA1182 | reverse complement strand
TTTTATCCCGAGGCGCAGCTTATCTTCAATCGAAGATTAAATGTAATCCTTTCAATTCTTTTTATATAACTTTACAGCAAAATTAATTGGTATGATTAAGCTTGCTGTTGTATCACCATGCTATAATGAGGAGGAGATACTGGAGTTGTCGGTCGGAAAGCTCCTGAAGTTGCTTGACGCAATGACAGCTGAGGGTAAGGTGTCATCTGACAGTTTTATCCTGTTTGTTAACGACGGCAGTAAGGATGCCACCTGGAGCATAATAGAAAGGCTTCACGCTAAGGATTCACGTGTATGCGGCATAAGTTTAGCGCATAATGCGGGTCATCAGAACGCCATTATGGCCGGTATGATGACTGCACGGGATATGGCGGACGGCGTGGTTACAATCGATGCTGACCTGCAGGATGACATCAAGTGTATTCCGCAGATGGTTGACCTGTATGCTCAAGGTAATGAGGTGGTTTACGGAGTCAAGGTGAGCCGTGAGGCTGATCCTGTCCTGAAACGCTATACCGCCCAGGCATTCTATAAGTTACAGGAGTCAATGGGTGTGCAGACAGTCTATAATCATGCTGATTTCCGACTGATGGGAAAACGCGCCCTTGACGGACTTGCGCAGTTTGAAGAGCGCAACATCTATCTGCGCGGCATAATTCCTTTGATTGGTTACAAGAGCGCTACGGTTGATGATGTGATTTCAAATCGTGAAGCCGGAAAATCCAAATATACCCTGCGCAAGATGGTCAATCTGGCGTTTGACGGCATAACCTCCTTTTCCATAAGGCCGATACAGATTATCACAATTACCGGAACCGTAATGCTGATACTCGCTTTTGCAATGCTGATCTATGTGATAGTATCGCGCATTATGGGCCATTATGTGCCGGGCTGGAGTTCTCTGATGCTCTCAGTATGGTTCATAGGCAGTGTGCTTACCATCAGTATCGGTATTGTGGGCACTTATATCGGCAAGATGTATATGGAAATCAAACGCCGGCCACGCTACATAATTGAAAAGCAACTAATTGATAATTGATAATTGAGAATTAAAAAGGCTTGCGAAAAATTTCGTAAGCCTTTTTTATATCGCGGATTATTTACGCAGGTACAGCGTATTAATTCTCAATTCTCAATCCTCAACTCTCAATTCTCAATTTTCTTTTTGAATACGAAGTTCAGGATTGTGTACTGCACCAGCATAGCCACCAGCATAACCACAATAGGAGCAATCAGTTCATGCATACCTATCCAAAGGAATACGTTGAGCAGTACCATGTGCAGCAGGAAATTGACGGCGTGACTGCCGGCAAAACCTGCAAACTTACCCCAGCTGGGGCCTGTACGGAAAGTAAAATAGCTCGTGGCAATAAAGTTGCAGATAAAAGCTAGGATGTAGCCGGTAGCGTATGCCAGGTTGTGTCCGGCGCCAAGCCTTAACAACACATAATATATTCCGTAGTGGATGCCTGCTGCCACCGTTCCCACTATACAGAACCTGATAAATTGTTTTATCTGGTCTCTGTTCTTATTGATGAGTTCCTTTAACTTGCCCATTTGAGGTACAAATTTATAAGATTTTATGTAAGTTTGCAGATAATCAGACTAACCTAATTACTAACTATATGAAACCTTTATTCCGTAAGACATTGTTATGCGCCGCTGTTTTGACGGCAGGTATTGCAGTTCAGGCCCAGACCAGACACACTTTTGCCAATCCGCTTGACGTGGTAGTAGGTAATGAACGAGCCGTGCGCGGCGGTGAGCCCGTGGTCATCATCTTTGAGGATGATTATTTCCTGTTCGTTTCGCACAGGCGCGGATACTGGTATTCTCCCGATTTCCGCAACTGGACATACGTGGATGCTCCCGGATATCCAGCCGGTGTGGTATCAGTGGTGGAGATGGACGGCAAGCTGATAGGCTGCTCTATGAACAACCGTAACGTCTATCGTGCCATAGACCCGCGCAAGGGCGAGTGGGAAAAGATAGGTGAACTGAGCAGTGACCGCTACGGTGATGCCAATATGTTTGTGGATGATGACGGTCGCCTGTATATGTATTTTGGCTGGTCACAGATTATGCCTTTCCAGGTAGTAGAGCTGGATAAGGAGACCTTCAAGGAGAAGGGTGAGCCCAAACCTCTGTTCTGGAGTGACATCAAGAACCACGGATTTGAGGTTCGCAAGCCTGAGGATGTGATCTACTCCATATTCAACGGCCGCCGCGATTACGGCCCTGAGGAGCTGCCTTGGATAGAGGGTCCCTACATGATCAAGCATAACGGCAAGTACTATTTGCAGTACGCAGCCATCGGTCTTGAGTTTATCTCATATTCACACGGTATCTATGTGTCTGACAGTCCGATGGGTCCGTTTACCTATAGTGAACACAACCCGCTAACCTTCAAGACCAGTGGATTCCAGGTAGGTGCTGGACACGGCAGCACCTTCCATGACAAGAAGGGTAACCTGTGGACCATCTGTATGATTCCCGCACAGTACGGTGAGGGTGGCCGCGGATCAGAACTGGCTATATATCCCACCGCAGTTGATAAGCAGGGCGTGATGTATTCCAACACTGCTCTTGGTGACTATCCGCAGTATTACCCTGATGAGCGTAAGGTAGGCGGAGTAGATAACTACGTTGATTGGAAACTATTGTCAGTCAATAAGAAAGCCATTGTATCTTCAACCTTTGAGAACTATGTTCCAAGCCAGGCTCTGGATGAGGATTTCAAGACCTGCTGGGTTGCTGCAACCGGTGATGCAGGTGAGTTCTTTACCGTAGACCTTGGTGCCAAGGCGACCATCAACGCCATTCAGTTGAACTGGGATCACATTGGCGCAGCACGTGCCGGCGGCGGCCGTGGCGGAATGGGCGGCGGAATGATGGGCGGCATGGGCGGCGGTGCCCGTACGCAGCAGGCCGAGCAGCTCTATCAGTGCTATGAGGTGTTTGTATCGGACAATAACTCCAGTTGGACCAAGATCATAAGCAAGCCTCAGAACAAGATGGAACTCAAGCATGAGTACATTGAACTGGAAAAACCTGTAAGTGCACGTTATGTCAAGGTTGTCAATGTGGCTACGTATGACGGTGCCAAGTTCTCAATCAAGGATCTGCGTGTATTCGGTACCACACCAAATATGAAGACCCAGAAGGTAAAGAAGTTCATGGCCGTACGCAATCCAGAGGACCGTCGTGAGGCCAACGTTATCTGGGAGCCCGTTGCAGGTGCCGATGGCTACATAGTACGTTACGGCATTGAAAAGAAGAAACTGTACAACAGTTATATTGTCTATGGCAAGAATGAACTCTACATGCACTCTCTGAATACATCGCCCAACTATTACTTTGAGGTTGAGGCATTCACAAGCGGCCTGCCGCAGTACAGGGAGAACCCGCGTGAGACCATCGGTCTTGGTGCTGAGTTACAGATTGCCAAGCGTGCTGGCGGCGGTAATGCCGGCTATGCCCAGGGTGCAGGTACAAGGTACATCATGCTCAAGGAGAACGTAAACGAGTATTGGTTTGATGATATCGATGCAGGAACCTGGACTCTGAGCCACTCATACGGACCGGTTCTGTGGTCAGGCCAACTCTCTGAGACCGATGTTATCTCAACTGCAGCCAACCCCAAACCCACGCTAACCGCCAAACTGACTCTGCTGGGTGAGGGCACAAAGACCACCGGCACCCTTGAGATGCAGGTAATCCCCGGCAAGGAAAAAGCCCGCATCAAGATTGTTGTAAGCAAATAAATACGTATAACAAATTATAAACCCCACTGGCTATTATAACCGGTGGGGTTTGTTGTATAGTGTTATTGATTGTTTACCACCAATCGCCATATCTGCCATCCCAATTGTAGTTGTATTCCTTATTACCCCAATCGTCATATATGTAAAAACTCTTAACGCCTGACCATTCCTCGTAGTTATGGTCTTTTTGACTCCTGTTGAAAAGCGTATCAATCTGTTGAATAAGATATTCATCTCTATTTATGGATTCATATACGTCTTCATACATTTTATAAGCCAAAAGTTTTACAGAATCTGACATACCGAGCAATCTATCGGAAAGAGCATCGATTTTAAGGTTTAGCACTGCAATGGAATCAAGGAGCTCCCAACGATTAAAACGTGACTCATAATCTAAGAATTTTATCGAGTCGGAAAGACCTGAAATACGGTCTCTCATTTCATAGTAATTATCTGTCAGAGAGTCAGCCTTAAATTGCAGGTCACATATTTCCATTTGATTTGACATGAACATTTCTATAGATTGATGACTATATAAAGCCAAAGAATCCAAAATGCTTTGTATCGATTCTTTGAAATCCAAATCGGCAATAACAATCTTACCTTCTGTAAATTGAATTTCCTTGATTTCATTGGTGTTAATGGAAATTTTTGCCTGATTCTGCAACTCGATAGTCATTTTAAAACCTTCTTCCTGAGCTTGGATAGGCAAAATGCTCATAATTAAAGCGGAAACTGCAAGAATGAGTCTTGTGCTAAAAGTCCTTCTCATAAGATAAAAATAATGTTAAACAATCTTTTTGACAAGGATATATTTTTATTTAATAAGAAGAAGGGTGGTTGTATAAAAACGTTTCGAAACCAAATGGTTTTTATAATTAAGATGTTGTATTTATCATTTTGTATGGAAATGTGTGTCTGTTGATAACGAATTGAGATTTTTTCTATCCGATGAGTTGCAGTTTGATTTAATTTGTTTATCTTTGCGGTGAAATTGTAATAAACATGGAGGGAAAAGTTACATATAACTGTCTTTCTAATCAGATGAATGACAAGCAGAATCTGAATAATAATAATCAGATTCCGGTTGCTCCGTGTTGTTTCACCAGTCGGATAATATGACGGAGAGAAAGGAAATATTTAGATAAATTGAGTGAAGGCTGGTTCAAGCAGGACCAGCCTTCCTCTTTTTTAAAGGTTTTATATTATGTGTGGAATAGTAGGTTACATCGGAAAGCGTGAGGCTTATCCAATTCTGATCAAAGGACTATCAAGGCTTGAATATCGAGGTTATGACAGTGCAGGTGTGGCACTTATCAATGATAGTGGCGAGCTGGTAATATATAAGACAAAAGGTAAGGTGGCAGATCTGGACCGCACTGTCCAGGGCAAGGACCTGAGCGGAACGGTAGGAATAGCACATACACGCTGGGCCACACATGGTGAGCCTAATGATGTGAATGCGCATCCGCACTTCTCAGAATCAGGTAACCTGGCGCTCATACATAACGGTATTATCGAGAACTTCCGTTCACTTAAGAAAGAGCTTCAGAATCAGGGCTATCATTTTAAGAGTGAGACAGATACTGAGGTTATCATACAGCTTATCCAGTATATCATGGACAGCCACTCCATCACACTTGAGGAGGCCGTTCCGTTGGCCCTGAACAGCGTGATAGGTGCGTATGCCATTGTAATCGTGGACAAGACACACCCAGACCGTATGATTGCCGCCCGCAAGGGTAGTCCACTTATAATAGGTGTAGGTGATGATGAGTTCCTGATAGGGTCCGATGCCACTCCTATAGTGGAATACACAGATCGCGTAGTCTATCTTGGTGAGGAACAGATAGCGTTCATAGAGCGTGGCAAGGAGCTTAAGATAACAGACCTGCGTAGCATTGAGCAGACTCCTGTCATCAAGAAACTGGAGCTTAACCTGAGCCAGATAGAGAAGGGCGGTTTCCCGCACTTCATGCTTAAGGAGATTCATGAGCAGCCCGATACCTGCCGTACAGTAATGAACGGCCGATTGAATACAGATCTTGGACTTGTCAAGCTCTCAGGCGTGATTGATCATAAGGAGAGGCTGCTTAAGGCCCGCCGCATCATTATCTGCGCATGCGGAACCTCATGGCATGCCGGCCTTATAGGCAAGTATCTGATTGAGGACCTTACCCGTATACCGGTGGAGGTAGAGTACTCATCGGAGTTCCGTTACCGCAATCCGGTAATCTATCCCGATGATGTGGTTATAGCTATCTCGCAGTCCGGTGAGACGGCCGATACTCTGGCTGCCATGCAGCTAGCTAAGGCATCGGGAGCATTCCTGTTTGGAATCTGTAACGTGGTGGGCTCATCCATAGCACGTGCTGCGGATACAGGTTGTTATACGCATGCCGGCCCTGAGATAGGTGTGGCATCAACCAAGGCATTCACCGCACAGGTTGAGACCCTGCTGCTGCTCGCTCTGAGCATAGCAAAGGAGAAGGGTACCGTAACCGATGAGTACAGCCTGCGCATCATTCGTGAGTTACAGACCATACCTGATAAGATTGCGGCTATCCTTAAGCATAACCAGCAGATCTCAGAGATAGCAAAGACATTCACATACGCACACAACTTTATCTATCTGGGCCGCGGCTACAACTATCCGGTGGCACTTGAGGGTGCTCTGAAACTTAAGGAGATATCATATATCCATGCAGAGGGTTATCCTGCTGCCGAGATGAAGCACGGACCTATCGCGTTGATTGATGAGGAGATGCCTGTGGTTGCCATCGCCCCGCGCTGCGGCAACTATGACAAGATCCTGAGCAATATCCAGGAGGTAAAGGCCCGTAAGGGTAGGGTGATCAGCATCGTCACAGAGGGTGACAAGGATGTACGTGCCCTGTCGGACCTCTATTTTGAGATACCTGCCACAGAGGAGTGCCTTGTACCGCTGCTTTCAGTCATCCCGCTGCAGCTTCTGGCATATCATGTAGCCATAGCCAAGGGACGTGACGTGGACCAGCCGCGTAACCTGGCCAAATCCGTTACAGTAGAATAAAAATAGTACCATTGGGGACAGACCCCAATGGTACCTTTTTGCACACAAGTTATATTTATGGAGACAAAATTCGTATTTATCACCGGCGGAGTGGTTTCGTCGCTCGGTAAGGGTATTATTGCTGCTTCACTGGCCAAGCTGTTGCAGGCCAGAGGCTTGAGGGTTACAATCCAGAAATTTGACCCGTATATAAACATTGATCCGGGTACGCTTAATCCCTATGAGCACGGCGAGTGCTATGTGACCGATGACGGCGCTGAGACAGACCTGGACCTGGGGCACTATGAGCGTTTCCTGGGTGTACATACATCAAAGGCCAACAATGTCACCACCGGTAAGATATATAACACCGTAATCACCAAGGAGCGTGAGGGCGCCTATCTGGGCAAGACCGTCCAGATAGTACCTCATATCACCGATGAGATCAAGCGCCGCATGCTGCTGCTCGGCCAGACCGGCGAGTTTGACGTGGTGCTTACCGAGATAGGTGGTACGGTGGGCGATATGGAGTCTCTTCCTTTCATTGAGGCCGTGCGCCAGCTCCAGTGGGAACTCCCCGAGGGGTCATGCATGTCAATACACCTTACGCTTGTGCCTTATCTGAGTGCAGCGAAGGAGCTCAAGACCAAGCCTACACAGCACTCCGTGCAGATGTTGCAGCAGGCAGGTGTGCAGCCGGATGTGATTATCTGCCGCACTGAGCATCCCCTGTCGGATGAACTGCGCCGCAAGGTAGCCCTGTTCTGCAACGTCAAGCCCGGTCATGTGATTCAGAGCATCGACGCCTGGAGCATCTATCAGGTGCCGCTCAATATGCATGCGGAGCATCTTGATGAACTGGTGGTGCGCAAGTTGGGTATCGAGAACTTCAACCAGCCGGATCTGTCAAAACTTGAAGAGTTCCTTGACCGCCTAAAGCACCCCAAGAAAGAGGTTGACATTGCTCTGGTAGGTAAGTACGTATCACTTCAGGATGCCTACAAGTCAATACTTGAGGCACTTGTCCACGCTGGTGCTGCAAATTCCTGCAAGGTACACATACATTCCGTTAACAGTGAGGAGATTACCGCTGCCAATGTTACTGACAAACTTAAAGGAATGAAAGGCATTCTGGTTGCTCCCGGATTCGGCTCTCGCGGTCTTGAGGGCAAGGTTGAGGCAGTAAAATACGCCCGTGAGAATAAGATCCCGTTCTTTGGAATCTGTCTGGGAATGCAGATGTGCGTTGTAGAGTTTGCACGTAACGTGCTGGGCTTTAAAGATGCAGATTCCACTGAGGTCAATCCTGAGACCACACATCCTGTAATTGATATGATGGAGGATCAGAAAAAGACCACCATGAAAGGCGGCACCATGCGCCTGGGTGCATACGAGTGTGAAATTACAAAAGATACTCTTTCATATAAGATATACGGCAGCAAACTAATCTCTGAGCGTCACCGTCACCGTTATGAGTTCAATGCCCGTTATGCCGATGATTTCCGCAAGGCAGGTCTTATAACATCTGGACATAATCCGCAGACCGGCCTGACAGAGATTGTTGAACTGCCGGCATCTGTGCATCCGTTCTTTATCGGCGTGCAATTCCATCCGGAGTACAAATCCACTCCTGAGAATCCGCACCCGCTGTTCCGCAGTTTCATTGCTGCCGCTATGAATTTTGTATGATTTTGACAAAAGTTTGTTCATTTTTGACATAGTTGTGTAAAAACCTGGCTATTTTTACAATGTGAATTATCCTTTAACCTAATTAATTGACATTGTATGAAGACCAGTATCCAGAAAAAAGTCCTTTCTGTTGTGTTGCTGCCAACAGGTGTTGCCCTGATGGCAGGTTGCACTGATACAAAGGATACTCCAGAGAACAATCAGTCCCAGCCCAACGCTGACGGCAAGTACAACATCATTTTTATCACGACTGACCAGGAGGCCTACATGGAGCAGTATCCTGCAGGCAGTGATTATGCTGCCCGTGAGCGTCTGCGCCGTATAGGTACTTCATTTGAAAAGCATTACGCATGCGCTAACGTGTCCACGTCAAGCCGTTCGGTTATTTATACAGGCCGTCATATTACAGAGACCTGCATGCTTGACAACACCAACTATGCTTTCCAGCCCAATATGTCAACAGACCTTACTACTGTTGGCGATATGCTGCGTAAGGCCGGTTATTATACCGCATTCAAAGGTAAGTGGCACATGTCTGAGGGCGATACCTCTCTTGAGGAGTATGGTTTCAGTGACTGGACTGAAGGTGATATGTACGGTGCAGTTCATGAGGGTTTCCTTGAGGATGGTGAAATCTGTGACAACAGTATAGCATGGCTAAAGGATAAGGGGACAGAACTGAACAAGAATGGGCAGTCATTTTTCCTGGCCGTCAATTTCCTGAATCCCCATGACATAATGTACTACGGCGAGCAGGTCGGTACTTATCTTGCCGGACAGGCCACACCGCCCCCGGGAGATATTCTCTACCAAAAGACCTATGATGTTCCTGTACCCGCTTCATGGAATGAGCCGTTTGACAAGGAGGGACGAGTTGCGGCTCATGGCAATTATGCCGGCAACTGGGAACGTATGGTTGGCCCGTCACCCTCGACAGAGGCTGGCTGGAAATCTTTTCGTGACTACTATTTCAACACTATTCAGGATTGTGATAACCATATGTTGAGACTGCTTGACTACTTGAGTGAGGCAGGTCTTATGCAGAATACCATTATCATTTACACTAGTGACCATGGTGAAATGCAGGGTGAACACGGACTTAAGGGTAAGGGTGGATATATGTATGAGAACAACATACATGTTCCGCTTATAATTTATCATCCGGAGTTGGCCGGCGGCCGCAAATGCACGAACATTACATCACACCTTGACCTTGCACCCACATTCGTTGATTATGCCGTCAACGGCAACACTCAATTGTTTGCTGAGATTACCAACGGCTTGCACGGTCATTCACTCGTTGCGGCCGTAAAGGATCCTGCAACCGATGTCCGTAATGGTGAGGGAGCACTCTTCTGCTACGATATGCTCTCAATGATTGACAGTTCATTTGTGATAGACCGCAGTCTGACACCTGCATATCGTCTGGATATCACCAAACGCGGTTTTGTGCGCGGAATCATTACTGCTGATTATAAGTTTGCCCGTTATTTTGCCCCTGTCGGCTTTAACAATCCTGCCGATACAACTGCTCTATATAATAACAATGATGTTGAGATGTTTGCTTACGGCACTGATGAGACCGAGAATCTGGCATGGCCAAGAGGAAACAACCCAACTGCAGTTGAAATGATGAACAACAAACTTAATGCCATTATTCAGCATGAAATAGGTACTGATGACGGCAGAGAGTTGAAAACCTATTCACAATACGGTGTAAGACCATTTGCCAAACCACAAAACCCATGATGGCAGCCGATGACCTTCGTCATTATGCAATTGAGGTAAAACCCGTAGGCGCAGCATGTAACCTGCGTTGTGAGTATTGTTACTACTTGGGGAAAGGGAGCGGTGCACATGCCGCTCCCGCCTTGATGTTTGACAGTGTGCTTGAGAGCTATATCCGTCAGGTCATAGAGATACATGGACGCTATGCTGAAATTGAGTTCGCATGGCACGGCGGCGAACCTACGCTCTGCGGAATACCGTTCTTTGAGCGTGCCATGCAGTTGCAGCAAAAGTACGGCGCCGACCGCCGAATCCTAAACACGCTTCAGACCAACGGCACTTTGCTTACTGATGACTGGTGCCGTTTTTTTCATGATAACCGTTTTCGTATAGGTATAAGCATTGATGGTCCTGAGCATCTGCATAATATATATAGAAAAGACGTGCATGGAGTAGGGACTTTCAGTAAAGTGATGCATGGCGTTGAACTGTTGTTGAAACACGGCGTTGAGTTCAACACACTGACCACAGTCAATGCTTCAAATTCCGGCCACGCAACAGAGGTGTATGGTTTCTTGCGTGAGTTTTCTGATTATATGCAGTTCCTGCCGGTGGTGGAAAGCCTGCCTAAAACAATTGACAATGGAAATGTGGGATTGCCGCCGGGACTTTATTCCACAGAGCAGAGTGGGGCGCTGGCTCCTTACAGCGTGCCTGCTGATTCTTACGGCAAGTTCCTGTGCACGGTATTTGATCTTTGGTTAAAGAAAGACGTAGGCCACAAGTTTATACAGGTAATTGAGGCTGCCATTGGCAATATGACCCGCCGTCCTGCCGGTCTGTGTGTTCATGAGGCTGTCTGTGGTCATTGCGGAGTGATAGAAAAGAATGGAGACCTTTACCGATGTGACCGGTATGTATTTCCGGAATACCGTATAGGCAACATCATGGATTCTCCCCTTTATGACATGATGCAGACCAACCGCCGTTTTGGCGAGTACAAACTGGACAGCCTTCCCACTCAGTGCCTGCACTGTGATGTGGCCCATCTATGTTTTGGCGGCTGCCCCAAAGACCGCCTGATTGAACGTCTGACTATGAGTACAACGCCGCATGGTGTTGCACCGCAAGTGGAGCGCCGCAACTACCTTTGTGCCGGCTACAAGATGTTTTTTCAACACATCATCCATAAACTGAAAAATGGACATCTTATTTAACTAATAATCATTAACTTTACGGGTCGTAATAAAGTAATGGTCCTTTTTTATCATGTCGTCAATTAGTCTTTTAAGCAAGGGAGGAGCCAAGCGGGCTTGGACTCTTCTATGCGAGAGAATGATGGAGCAACGCTCAAAAACAAGTATTTCATTTTTTACACGGGCGGCACTCACCCTGCTGCTCGCAGTGTTGTTCTCGCTGGAGGCTGTAGGGCAAAATTCAAATGAAGTGCCCTATTACAACCTGGATTACATCAAGGGCGGTACGGGCTACATCTTCATCCAGGGTTGGGCCGTGGACAAGGCCTATCCGGACAGGTCGATAGGTCCAGAATTCATCTTCTATTCGGACGCAGCCTGCAATAACCGGGTTTGGCGCGACGGCGCTCAGCTCGTTTACAGGCCTGATGTGAATGCCCAGTATAATACCACTGGCGACCATGGCTTTGAAGCAGCCATACTCGTCAATAGCTTCTCGGATTTCCAGTTCCCGGAGGGCGCCACAGAGCACACCTTTTATGTCCGTATCTTTGTAAATAACACATCACAAAAGGTTTTCGAGATGGAGGGCAGCCCTTTCCCTGTTACGGTGAAGAAGATATGGGGTGGAGGCACGGAAGAAGCCCCCTTCCTCATCTGCAATTCAGGCGAGTGGGATGCGCTGGCTGACGACATGGCCGATGACATTATCGGTGATTTCTACACCGACAAGTTCTACGAGTTGGCAAGCGAGGACTGGTGCGAATATGACAACACGACCGCCGTCACCAAGATGTTCGGCATCCGCCCCTTTACCGGCCATTTCGACGGCAACGGGAAGACGCTGAATGTCAGTCTGAGCGGTGACGCTATTACGGCGCCCTTCATAACGACCAACGGTGCCACCATCCAGAACCTTACCGTCAGCGGCACCATCAACACGGTGAATGTTGCGGGCGGCATCGTGGGGTACGACATAGGCGGCGGCACGCTCACCCTACGGAATTGCGTCTGCAGTGCCACCATCAGCGGCTTCGGCCATTATGCCGGCGGACTTGTTGGTACGTGCGGCGACCTGATGCTGAACCTCAGGAACTGCCTGTTCAAGGGATCGTTCACGCCCCGTGACAATGGTAAGTATCACCCCATTGCCTGCAAGAATGCTGCCGCGACCGTCAAAGTGCGTAACACCGCTAATCTGTTCTACATGAACACGGTATCACCATCGAATGGGCTGGGCGACAATATTATCATCGGTGCAGAAGGTATCCCTGTAAGCATAAAATATGTACCAGGCAAATGGGATGAAGAAGTGAGAGTTGCCGATAGCCAGATTTGTTATGGACCCCATTTCACAGGAAAAAGACTGCCATACTTGTATGGTTTCGAGAACAATGACCTGATTGCAGAAGGCTGGACGCTCTTGAGCGCAGAAGGTGTAAATCATCCTGAAATTATGGATAGTAATCTTTTAAGCCACGAAGGCTCTTATTCTTTTTTATTCGGGGCTTTCTTGCCTACCTGCCTTATTACTCCTGAACTCTACTATTATTCGCCTATAACGATATCTTTCTATTATAAGAGACGAGTTGAATCAGCCCTATCTGTTCTTCAAGTGGGCTATTCCACCACGACCAATGACATCGAGGCTTTCACCTGGGACTTAGAAATAATAATGGAAAAGGATGACTACCATAATGACTTGGAAATACCATATAACCATTATGAAAGAACCTTTCCACAAGGGACCAGATATATTGCAATAAGAACAACTAATTCAAGTGATCGTTGGTTAGTTGACGATTTCAGCTTTACT
Source organism: Bacteroidales bacterium UBA1182 (assembly GCA_002310015.1). Classification (GTDB taxonomy): domain Bacteria; phylum Bacteroidota; class Bacteroidia; order Bacteroidales; family Bacteroidaceae; genus Colenecus. The sequence continues at coordinate 5,953 of DBYQ01000094.1, read as the reverse complement.
GCTTGTACCACTCCCTCTCCTGCCAGTATCAGTGTAAGTAAGATGACCGACCAAGATGGTACTTTGACATGGGAGGAGCCAGATGTGAACAACACCATTACAGGCTATTCCTACCAATACAAGAAGAAGAGTGAAGAATCATGGTCTGACGAATCCTATACGACGACATTATCTGCTGACCTCAGCGGTCTGTCGCCCGACACCGACTACGACTTCCGTGTAAGAGCCCACTACGGTGAAGATACAAGTATCTATCTGTCGTATGTTTTTACTACAGCCAAGGAATTGCCCTTCGAATACGGTTTTGAGAATGGTTTGGAACGCTGGAGTACGGCGAATCTCCATAAGTGGAGTGGTGTTGATCCAAAAGCCAAGCGCGACGGCGAGAATGGATTCCTGTTCAGGACTTCGGATCAAGCACCCCAATATCTGATTTCCCCCCGTCTTCCTGGTACTACTGGCACTATTGTTTCCTTCTATTACAAGAGATGGCGTGCAGTAACCTCTATGAATAATGTAGCATTCCAAGTCGGCTACTCCACAACGACCAATGACCCTTCTGCCTTCACATGGGGTAGTGAGCTAATAGCCGGACCCAATTGGACTTTGTATCAAAACGCCTTTCCTGCAGGTGTACAGTTTATTGCAGTCCGATACAATGCTATAATGCAGGATTATTTATTAGTAGACGATTTCACCTTCGAAGAATATTCATCATACGCGAAGCCTACTCAGCTGGCCGTGAGCAACTTGACCCCTCATGGAGCAACAGTGACATGGACGGCTGCCGCTTCAGCTACAGGCTATGCTTACCAGTATAGGAAACTGGGCGATAAAGATTGGACGAATTTGGTAAGCCAGGCTGGAACTACTGTCAATCTGAGCGGTCTGCAGCCCAACACCACTTATGATCTCCGCGTGAGAGCCTTGTATTCCGACAACGGTCGCAGCTGTTACGCAAACGTCAGATGGATCACCGAAAATGTCCCAATCAATATTCCATGCACCGAAGGCTTTGAGAATGGTATGGGAGGCTGGCGCATGATAGACTGTATTCCCGATTGGACGGGAATCAATACTTCATCCAAGCGTAGCGGCGAGTATGGTTTCATGTTTTATCAGGATCTAAGTAATTACCAGTACCTCATTTCTCCGCTTTTGGACTGCGAGAATCATGATTTGGCAATATCATTCCATTATAGGAAAGCCAATGAAGGCGCAATGCCTGTCAAGTTCAGAGTGGGCTACTCTACAACGACCAGAGACCCCGCTGCCTTTACATGGGATAATGAAAATGTACCTACTTTCTGTAATAATACAGAATGGAGACGCTATTATATCAATTACCCTGTAGGCACCAGATATGTCGCCATTAAGGTCAGTCCTGAATGTGATTTCTTTTATGTAGACGATTTCTCGTTCACGACATATACTCCTCCTGTCATTCCCCAACAACCTGCGGCATCAGACATCACTGCCACGAGTGCTAATTTGTCATGGACTGGCAATGCCGATATTTTCGATTTACAATATAGGGAAAAGGCACTACTCTCCGATGACTTTGAGAACGGACTCGGACAGTGGAAAAATGTCCATAATAATATTCCATCCAACTGGAGACTTATAGGAACAGAGGATCTGTTCGAAACCAATCACATGGCTCAATCAACAAATATTGTCCTGGGATATGACAGCAACAATAATGTGGAACAAGTAGAAGTTCTCGATGTTGACGAATGGCTCGTTTCGCCAAAGGTGAAATTATCGGGTGTTATTGATTTCAGGGCGCATTTCTACAGCAAGTCGTTCGACGCATCTTATGACAAGTGCGAAGTGCTGGTCTCTACCATAACCGACAATGTCCCCGGCACCTTTACCTCAATAGGTACTATAGATGCTTCAACCTCCAATTCCTACTTTGAGTTGGAGCAATATACCTTTTCCCTAGACAGTTATAACGGCCAGGAAGGCTATATTGCCTTCCGCCATAAGAGCAGAAACAACTCTTGGCTCATCCTTGACGATATCAGCCTCTACCGGACGACAGTGAATTGGACTATCATCCCCACCACAGAGAAAAGCATAAGATTGAACGGGCTGGAACCCCAAACCAACTATGAGTTCCAGGTGCGGTCAATAATAGACAACAACCCCTCTGAGTGGACGGATATAATTACATTTGCCACCGTCGATTTCAAACCTCTGGTCGAAAATGCCAACAACACGCAGACCATCGCCGCCCTTGCCAATGGGCAGAAGCACCACGATGTGATACTTCAGGGCCACACGTTTTACCGCCATCGTAACGAGTGGAATACGCTGTGCCTGCCTTTCTCCCTCAGTGACTTCAACGGCACCCCGCTTGAAGGGGCCACGGTGAAGGCGCTCAGCGGCTCGGACTTCACCGACGGCACGCTGACGCTGAACTTCACGGAGGCCACGAGCATTGAAGCCGGACAACCTTATATCGTCCAATGGGCTAACGGCGCCGACCTTCTCATCAACGACAACTCCGAGTGGACAGCCTTCGCCGAGCGCGTGAACAGCGGAGAAACCTTTGCCGGGAAGAACGTGATGCTGGGTGCCGACATCTCTGTCACCACTATGGCAGGCACAGCCGACCATCCGTTCTGCGGCACCTTCGACGGCAACGGACACACCATCAACCTCTACATCAACCAGCCAGATGCCGACTACGCAGCTCCGTTCCGCTACATCAATGGTGCCACCATCTGCAACGTAAAGGTCACGGGCAGCATAAATGGCGGCGATTACTGCTCCGGCCTCGTGGGTGCGGCCCTGGGAGGCACGAACAGCATCCACGCCTGCTGGATGGCCGCAACGGTGACGACCGGCGGCTCGCAAATAGGCGGCATCCTGGGCCACGGCACCACATCGGCCACCACCATCGCCAACTGCTATATGAACGGTACCCTCAGCACCACCAACATCGGCGTCTTTTACGGCGGAGGCTCTGAAGGCGGCACACACACCCTTGTGAACTGCTGGGCCACTGGCACCTACAACCGCGGCATGAAAGGCGGCATCAACTTGCTACTGGCCGACGGCGGCACGGTCAGCGTCACCAACTGTCGCCATGACGATGATGACATCACGCAGGGTACCAAAGTTTTACTCATTACTACTGACGACTACGCTTACAGAGATTTCCTCGGCAGTCAGTGGACGTTAGACGGCAACGGAAGATTGATACTGAAGCCGTCGTCTGAAAGGGCCGCTGCGGATATTGAGAATCCAGTGTTCTATGGTGTGACCCTCAGCAGCAATGCCCCGACGTCCGACTCATTCGCCGAAGGGCAGTTCAGTGGTTCCTACAGTCCCATTGTCAACACTGATGATTGGCTGCTCGATGCCCACAATGCGGGTAACGGTGCCTTCCATGCGGCTATCAGTTTCAATCAGTCTTCTCTCGGCAGCGATTTTGTGGACTGGTACTGCAATACGGGCATGACCACACCGGCCACTGCCATTCCATTCGATGCCGACGGCAAGGTAACGCTCTATGCCGGATGGGAAGTGGAATTGGCCGACGCCGCAGACAACAGCAGTACAATCGACGCGATTATCGGAAGCGGTAAGGCGAACAATAAGATTGTTGTCCTGAACGGCAGGACGTTTTACCACGACGGCAACTGGAATACGCTGTGCGTGCCCTTTAGCGTAAGCAACTTCAGCGGTACGCCGCTTGAAGGGGCCACTGTGATGAAACTCGGCAGTTCTAACCTAAGCGGCAGCACGCTGACGCTGAACTTTACAGAGGTCACAAGCATTGAGGCCGGTCAGCCCTACATTGTCAAGTGGCAGGACGGTGTCAATCTCACTATCAATTCAGATGCCGATTGGACAGCCTTTGCCCAGCGAGTGGCATCCGGAGAGACCTTTGCCGGGAAGAACGTGTTGCTCGGAGCCGACATCAATGTCTCGACGATGGTGGGTACGGCAGACTATCCGTTCTGCGGCACCTTTGACGGCGCTGGCCATACGCTCAACGTAAGCATTGATCAGACAGATGTTGACTACGCTGCGCCGTTCCGTTATATCAAAGGTGCCACTATTCGCAGCGTGAAAGTCACAGGCAGCGTGAAGGGCGGTGATTATTGTGCCGGTCTCGTGGGCGCGGCCCTGGGTGGCACGAACAGCATCCACGACTGCTGGATGGCTGCATCTGTGCATACCTACGGTTTGCATATCGGTGGCATAGTAGGCCACGGTACCACATCGGCCACCACCGTCTCTAACTGCTACCAGAACGGCAGCCTTGATGCCACCTCCATCGGCATCTTCTATGGTGGAGGCTCGGAAGGCGGTATTCACACACTTGAGCAAAGTTGGTTCTTAGGCAACTACTCCGATCCAATCATGACAGGCGGTCTCGACCTGTTGATAGCCGAAGGCGGCACGGTAAATGTCACCAACTGTCGTAAGACAACATCAAATGACATCACACAGGGTGAAACAATTATTTTTTCGAATGAAGCACTCGTGCAGTTCCTCGGCAGTCAGTGGATGTTAGACGGCAATGGAATGGCTGTACTGAAACAGACCACTACATTGCTTGACAGTGAAATCCATAATCCCGTGTTCAGTGGCGTCACCATCAGCAGTGCAGCGCCCACGGCGGTCAGCAGCCAGGACGGTAGGGTGATGTTTGTGGGTAATTATGACCCGTTCGTGATTGATGACTCTAACATTGATGAGATTATCTATCTCGGCACGAACAACATCATAGGCTATGCATCGGCACCGCGCACGCTGCG
>DBYQ01000094.1:0-1045 GCA_002310015.1 Bacteroidales bacterium UBA1182 | reverse complement strand
ATGCCCACAGAGAAGGGGCTCTACATTCACAACGGCAGTAAAGTTTCAATAAAGTAAAAAGTGCAGCAATATGAAAAAGATATATTCCAGGCCATCAACAGAGATCATAATCCTGCAGAGTAAGACCACATTGCTGCTGGTAAGCAATCTGGACGGAGAGAATCCGTTCTACATGGGCTTTCCTGATGTTGATCTATAATAAAAAAGTACCAAACCGGTTTTTTACCGGTCTGGTACTATCCTGATACTAAAGGGGGGCGGTTGCCCCCTTTTTTTACTATTTCTTGTTTGGTGTCAAGCGGTACATGGCTACGTCATGATAAGGCTCTAGTACATGTAGTAAAGTTTGCCGTTTATTATCACCATACCACGTGGCTGCCCCTCAACCGGACGTCCGCTGATATCATAAATCATATCTGTATCCGGTGCTGCCGGTATCAGTTTCACATCAGTGGGATATTGCTTAAGCGTCCAGTTGGCAGCCATATGGTTATCGGCATTCAGATCACGCAGCAGCAGTGCCGTTGTGCCTGATTGTTCTGACACAGGCCAAGGAGCCACACTCATGTAACTTACCTGGTCAACGATTATGCCCGCCGCATTGCTCAGACGTACGGACTCACCGTTGTTGGATAGTTTTCCATCAGTCCACTGCCATATTTGATCGCTATTGATTACTGATGCAAGTTTGGAGGCATCGGCAGCAACATAGACGCTTTCATGAGCCGGAATCAGGCTTCCTTCCGGGAACACAAAGTCAAATGCCTGACTAAGAATGTATCCACTTATGTCAAAAGGAGTGTCGGCAGGATTGTAAATCCTTATGTACTCTGACTCGGTATCAAGAGTTGGGTGGTAGCAGATCTCACTTATCACGGGTTCAATCTGCGGGGTCTCAGGCATGTACAATGAGCCAATCTTCAGTTCTGCGGGCGTTAGAATGAACTCCGTGGCCGATGTAAACTGCGGATCACCATACAAGTTGCCCAAGGAGAGCGTGTCACCGTCTGAGAGTGATGCGCTGAACCTGATGCTGGACTTGGCA
>DBYQ01000042.1 GCA_002310015.1 Bacteroidales bacterium UBA1182 | reverse complement strand
CGAGGGTGGCGACGGTTTCTGATACCGATAGCCCAAAAAGTGCTGTGCAATCAGAATCATTTTCACAAAGGGAAACGACCCTTTTTTACATTGGTATTAAAACTTCCAGAGCAGGCCTAACGATATGGGGATATCGCCGTAGATGTCGTCATTGTATTTCCTGATGCAAACTCCGGCACCCAGATCAATGGCAAAATTATCTGTGATGAAGATGTCATACACAGCCTTGCATGTCAGGAAATTCTCAGAGTGGCGGTACTGGCCGGGTTTGCCTCTGAACGAGAGAGAGAAGGCTCCCACATCAAGTCCTACACCAAGGCTCCATGTGAATCCGGGGTCAAACATATTACGGTCATTAAGCGAACCGGAGCAGTAGCCTATATCGCCCAAGACGGAAAAACCTCCATATTGACCGAACCTGTATTTAAACTGAACGACATCACGCAAGGCACCGGTATTGGTAAAATACTCCATTTGGGGTGACATTGAGAAATATGGGAATCTGCCATCCTCAACATCCCATTTATCAAAAACCTCATACAACATACCTGCCGATGCAACCGCTACAGCAGCAGCACCTACCAGAAGTGCCGTATCATCCAGCTTGTCTATACTGATCTCCGGTTTTTTTGTATGATGAGTATTGTTGTAACGGGTGGATGAAGGTGTCCAGCGGTCATAACTGCGCCCGTTATAGTAATGCGCCCTGTGAATGACGTCAAACCAGAATATGTCATGATAAATATCAAACAGATCCACAAGCAACATGGCCAGGATGGGATCATCGGGATCAGAAGTGCTGTACTTCTTGCCCTCCGCATCCAATGTGCTGTATATGATATTGTCAATGATGACCTCCTTGACCGGCTTTTCCACTGGCGCAGGATCATTAACCTGGGCTACGGTATCAGGCATGAACAGGTCATACATTACTGATTTGGTCCTGTCCTTATATACAAAGTGGAACTGGGCGGTAACCTCTGCCGGACAGTTCTTGTACATGGTAAGGTAATCCTTGCCATCGGCTGCAGTTGTAACCTCACCCCAAACCATAATGTTTTGTTTTTCTTTTTTCTTACCCTGCACAGTTGCAACAGGCAACAGCACAACCATCAGCAGAAACAGATATTTTTTCATAACGTTGTCTTTCAAAGCAGCGTCAGCCGCGTTCTTTTCATTGCAAAGATAAACAGGGAAGTTCACCTGAATAAGGATTTTTTCCTAAAAGAATGGAGGAAATATCCTATTCATGTTTTTTTTTCTATCTTTGTGTCAAACAAGTATGCTTTTACTAACTTACATGAAGAGAATTATCATATCGGGGTGTTTACTCTGTCTTGCCTTTTTGGCTTCCCAGGCACAAGACAAATTCGTTTTCACACCGCAATGGACTGCACAGGCTCAATTCGCCGGATACTATGTAGCTTTTGAAAAAGGATTTTATAAGGATGCCGGCTTGGATGTCGAGATAGTACATCCCTCCATCACACAATCGGCAATAAGCCGCATCAGTGACAACAGAAGCCAGGCTACGACTCTGCAACTGGTACAAGCCATGGAGATAATAGATGACGGCATACCTCTTGTCAACATACTTCAGACCTCCATGAACAATGCAATGGTAATAGTATCACGCCGTGGTCTGAATCCGCTTAAGCAGGTGGGAGCCAAAGTCGGAATCTGGAATGCGGGATTCGGGCAGATAGCACAATGCATGAGCATTCAAGAGAAGCTGGATTACCAGTGGATTCCATTTGCATACAGTGTCAATCTGTTTCTCTCCGGAGCCATCGATGCCACCCTGGCTATGAGTTACAATGAGTACTACCAGTTGCTTCAGACCGGAATAGAACTGAATGAGACCAACGTTTACAGATTCTTCAATCATGGTTATAACATCCAGGAGGACGGGGTCTATATGACCAGAGAATATTATGAAAGCCATAAGGAACAGGCCATGCTTTTTGCGGAAGCGAGCCGGCAAGGTTGGGAATGGGCTGCAGAAAATCCGGAGGAGACCCTTGATATTGTCATGAAATATGTACAGATGAATCATATTTCAACCAACAGAGTGCTCCAGCAACTGATGCTGGACGAGGTTCTGAAACTGCTTGTTGACCGCGAAATAAAAAGACGTATCTACACCCTCCGTCCCGATATGGTGGAGCAGGCTTCCACTCTTATGTTTGAGAACGGCATGCTTGACCGTCCTGTCGCGTACGAGGAATTGATTGCAGAATAAAACCGGTTTATACTATGAAGCAGAAATCACTTTCCACCAGATTAAGTATCTGGATAGTACTGTTCGCCGGATTCATTTTCATAGCTGCCCTGGGCGTTTTTTTCAATGAATCAAGAAAGGCCGTAAGACTTGAAGCCATAAACCATGCCACCCAGATCCTTGACAACACAGTACAACGTGTTACCAACATACTGACAGAGGTAAAGGTGGCGACAGACAATACGGATTGGCTGATAAAAAGACACCTGGATGCCCCGGATTCCATGTTTGTATATAGCAGACGGATTCTTGAGAACAACCCCAACCTGAACGGTTGCTCCATATCCTTTGAGCCTTTCTTCTTCAAAGACAAAGGAATGTATTTCTCGGCATTCTCGCTCAACACTAACGGACAGATAAATACCATACAGGAAGGAAACGAATACTATCAGTATTTCTCCATGGACTGGTATCAGCTGCCCAAACTGCTGGATCGCCCATGCTGGACAGAACCATTTGTTGACTACAACCCTGAGGGCATCACATCACAGGATATGATTATATCATACTGCAAGCCTCTCAAGGATGACAATGGAAAATACTTCGGTACCATATCTGTTGACCTGTCGCTTGAATGGCTCTCCAAAACCATATCGGCAGTAAAGCCCTACCCTAATTCATACAGTATCATGATTGGCCAGGGCGGAACATTCTTTGTTCATCCTGATACAACAAAGCTGTTCTACGAAACCATCTTCACCCCGACACTTGTCAAATCAGATACTGCCATCACAAATCTGGGTCACGCCATGCAGGCCGGTGAGCAGGGTATGCGTCAGCTCAACATAAACGACGAGGAGTGTTACGTGTTCTTCAAACCCCTTGGTGATACAGGATGGAGCGTAGGTCTGGTATGCCCGGCTCTTGATATATTCGGTGGTTATTACCATCTCATCAACGCGATAATAGGAATTGTGATAGTTGGTCTGTTACTGATGCTCATGGTATTCAGCGGTATCATTTCAAAACAGATGGAACCGCTTGAAGAACTGGCCTATCAGGCAGAAGCCATAGCATCCGGACGTTTTGATGAGGAGCTACCCAAATCTGACCATACTGATGAGATAGGAAAACTGAACAACTCTTTCCGCGACATGCAGCAGTCAATAGTGCATCAGATGGAAGAGTTGAAACTGGTAAACGAACAGAAAGGACGCATACAAGGTGAACTTAAGATTGCCCGCGATATCCAGATGGCAATGCTCCCCAAGATATTTCCGCCATATCCTGAAAGAGATGACATTGATGTATTCGGACAATTGACTCCTGCCAAAGAGGTGGGTGGCGACCTGTTTGACTTCTTTATCCGTGATGAGAAGCTGTTCTTCTGTATCGGCGATGTATCCGGCAAGGGAGTTCCGGCATCACTCTATATGGTGGTGACAAAGGCTCTGTTCAGAACCATTTCGGCCCATGAATCATCACCGGAGAAAATCATATCCAGAATCAATGACGCCATGTCGGAGGATAATGATTCCAACATGTTTGTCACCCTGTTCGTAGGTGTTCTGGATCTACCCACCGGACGTATGCACTATTGCAATGCAGGTCACGATGCGCCGATACTTATCGGTAATACCGGCGCCGGATTATTGCCCGTTGACTCAAACCTGCCGGTGGGAGTAATGGCTAATTGGAAGTTCACGCTGCAGGAGACCCTTATTGACCCGGACACGACAATATTCCTTTATACTGACGGACTCCCCGAGGCTGAGAACATAAATCATGACCAGTTTGAGATGAACCGCACCATTGACCTGGCGCATAATCTGCAACAGAACCGGGTATTCTCACCTACAGCTATAATAGAACGCATGACCAGTGCCGTTCATGAATTCGTAGGTGAGGCTGATCAGAGCGATGACCTTACCATGCTTGCCATTCAGTACACAAAGCATCATGAGGAGATAAAATATCAGCGCACCCTCACACTCACCAATGACCTGAAGCGCGTACCCAGGCTCAACACCTTCATTGATGAGGTTTGTGAAGCCAATGGCTTTGATATGTCTTCAACCATGCAGATCAATCTGGCCATTGAGGAGGCCGTTGTCAATGTCATGAACTACGCTTATCCCGCAGGTACGGTAGGCAACGTAACAATTGAGGTCAAATCAAACGGCTCTGAGGTATCATTCATAATCATTGATTCCGGTACACCTTTTGACCCCACAGCCAAACCTGAGGTTGATATAACGCTTAGTGCGGAGGATCGTTCCATAGGAGGACTGGGAATACATCTGATACGTCAGATTATGGACCATATCAATTATGAGAGAGTCAACGGACGCAACGTACTCACTCTTATCAAGAAAATAAGTAAATGATGACTGCCATACCTCTTTCTATATTCAACATCGATCTGGCATCAGGAAATCTTATCCTGCTTGTCTCCATTCTGATGTTCATTGCCATAATCATGGCAAAAATAGGTACCAAGTTCGGCGTTCCCACAATGCTTCTGTTCCTCATAATAGGAATGTTGGCCGGCGAGGATGGTTTAGGCATCAATGTTAATAATTTGGGAGCGGCAGAATTCCTAGGTCATTTAGCCATGACCATCATCCTGCTCACCGGTGGTTTGGAGACATCACTTGAGGAGACACGCCCTATCATCAGGAAGGGAATATCCATGTCAACACTGGGTGTGTTCCTGACAATAGTAGCCACAGGTTTGTTCATCTATTTTGCACTCGGTGACAAGATTGGAGGTGCAGGTACAACCATCATGGGCTGTTTCCTTCTGGCCACAGTGCTCTCATCAACAGATTCAGCATCCGTATTCTCAATACTGCGAGGTCACCGTCTCACACTCCGTGAAAACCTGGGACCGATGCTTGAGCTTGAGTCTGGTAGTAATGACCCGATGGCATATGTGCTTACCATACTCCTGGTGCAGATTATGGAAGCACTTCACGGCGTGTCAGGGGCATCAGGCATATTTAATATAATTCTTACAGGAGTCTGGATTCTGATAAAACAGATTATACTAGGCTTTGGAGTTGGACTTGCTCTGGGACACGCTGCCCGTTGGCTACTGCCCAAAATAAAGCTACAGACAAGCCCACTCTACTCTATAATGATTCTGAGTATCGCACTGTTCGCTAACGGTTTTGCATCATCCATAGGCGGTAACGGACTTTTGTCTCTGTACGTATCGGCTATTGTGATAGGTAACACTCCAAACCTGCCGTTCAAGAAAGACGTGCTCCTGTTCTTTGACGGAATAACATGGCTCTCACAGCTTATCATGTTCCTGTTGCTGGGTCTGCTGGCCAAGCCTTCACAGATACCACATATCATTTGGCCGGCAATCTTAATAGGACTGTTCCTTATGCTTATAGCACGCCCAATCGGTACCCTGCTCAGTTTGGCACCGTTCAAAGGATTCACATTCAGAGCCAAAATTCTGGCTTCATGGGTAGGACTCAAAGGAGCGGGCCCCATCCTGTTCGCACTCTATACCGTAGTTGAGGGTGTGGATGGCTCAAACGAGATATTCAACATAGTGTTCTCCATCACCTTGCTCTCACTTCTGGTTCAGGGAATGACTATTTCACCTATGGCCCGTCTGCTCAACATGAGCATAGACGATGACCCTGAAGTGGAGACTTTCGGCATGGAAATACCGGAGGAGATGGGAATGCTGCGTGACCATATTGTAACGGAGGAGGATCTTGAACGCGGAGAGACACTGCGTGACCTGCATCTGCCTCACGGCATACGTGTAATTATGGTAAGACGGGCTGAAAAATATATCGTTCCTCATGGCAGCCTTAAGCTTATGGTTGGTGACAGGCTGGTCATCATTATGGGAGATACGGAAGATTAAGAACAATAATAAATATTAGAATTATGGAAGTAAAAATCAACACACAGGATTCTGTAACGACCGCACAGTTAATAGGTCGTTTGGACACACCCGCCTCACAGGAGATAAGCGGTGATTTTGATAATCTGACACAATTTGCTGCAGGAACCGTCATCCTGGACTGCACTCAGTTGCAGTACATCTCAAGCTCCGGTCTGAGACTGTTCCTGTCACTGCGCAAGGCTGCTGCATCAAAAGGCGGCAAGGTAATTGTCAAGGCTATCAACAATGAGATCCGCTCAGTCTTCATGATGACCGGTTTCCTGAACCTGTTCGAGATTCAGGACTGATAACATCAGTATTTCACAAAAAGACCTGGGCCGATGCTTATGTGACCCAGGTCTTTTTTATTCTTCAATCAGTCTCTCCGGATCCTCCCCGGTTTCTGAATCATCATCCAATTGAGGCAAGGGGTTCTTGGAACTCTGCTTAGCTCCCAGTTTCTGCAGCTTACCACAAGTCTGAAGTATGCTTTGGCCTCCGGGTTGAAGCTTCTTCTCGCCATCCTCATAGGCCTTGAGAGCCTTTGACAGGGCATCGCCCATATTCTTGTACCTGCCCATGAACTGCCCCACTCTGTCCATAAGTTCATTGGCCAGTTCAAACACCTTCTCATGATTCTGGGCCTGAGTTATCTGGGTCCATGTAAGATTGATGATACGCAGAGCGGCAAACAGGGTCTGCTCATCGGCTATATAGACATTACTGTCCATAGCATTACGCCATAAATCGGGCTGCGCGGTGATAGCGGTCCAGAGAGCACCTGTATTGGGCACAAACATAATCACATAATCCATACGCACCTTGGGAGGCTTTACGTATGATGAGTAATCCTTTGTGGAGAGTTCCTTTACATGCTTACGGATACTGTCCACATGAGCCTTGAGGTATCTCTGACGGTCAGTCTCATCCTCTGCGTTCACATAATCCATGAAAGCGGTAAGAGACACTTTTGAGTCAATGATGACATCACGTTTTTGATCCAGATGCAGGATGACATCGGGACGCATACCGTGATCATCAACATTACGGACCACATCACCGGCAGAATCACGGATTGAAGACTGTATCTCATAGTGTACCCCCTTGGTCAGGCCCTGGGATTCAAGCAACTCATCGAGAATGATTTCCCCCCAGTTACCCTGCACCCTGCCTGCGTGACGGAACACGCGGGTAAGCTCATCGGCACTGTTCTTGGCCGCCTCACTTTGGCGCATCATATTAAGGGCCTGAGTCTTGATCTCACCGCCTATCTCTGTCTGCTTTATGGTATTCTCCTTCATAGCCTCCTTCATCTTGTCAATAGTCTCCTTTAGAGGATTGACTATCTGCCCAAGACTGGTGTTGCTTGATGCGGAAAACTCTTCCTGGCGCTTCTTAAGCATCTCATCTGTGGCGTCGCGCATCTGAGCGGTCACCTTGGCTATTGTCTCATCAAATTTAGCCTGTTGTGCCGTGAGCAGTTCCTGCGTATGGGCCTGCCACTCCTCCTTGGATTTAAGCATCTGCTTATCGGCAGTCTGAACCTGTGACTCCAGCACCTTGACCTGCGCCTCAAGCTCTGCCTCACGCTTATGGTTACGTCCCAGCATAAAACCTGCCAGTAAGCCCAATGCTGCACACAAAACACCTATTATGATTTCCATCTGTCAAATAAATTGTTTCCAGTCGTAAATATAGTCAATAAATCATTGCCTAGGACAAAGAAAAAAATATCTTTGCATCTGTATTTTCAACAACACATTGAACTATGTCAAAGACAAGACATCTTGACGCGCACTGTCAGGCAATCCTGGATGAATATCAGAATAATCTGCCACGTTTCAGGGAGGTTGAACAGGACACAAAGGAGAAGCTCAAAAAGACTCTGGCTGATGCCGGACTTCTTGTCGCCGCCATAGAATCACGCGTAAAAGCATATGATTCATTGGCCGGCAAGCTGGAGTTAAAGGGACACAAATACAACAGTCTCTCAGACATTACTGATATATTGGGTCTGAGAGTGATTACATTCTACCTGGATGATGTGGATAAAGTAGCATCGGCCGTAGAACGTCTCTTTACAATAGACTGGGAGAACTCCGTTGACAAACGCAAGATACATGAGATAGACAGTTTCGGTTATCTTTCACTGCACTATATCTGCTCTGTACCGGGTTTCCCGTACCGTTTTGAGATCCAGATGCGCACATTACTGCAGCATGCCTGGGCCAACATGGACCATGACACCGGTTACAAATCAGGAGTGGAGATACCCAAGCGTTATATGAGGAACATGAGCCGTCTGGCTGGTATGCTGGAACTTGTAGATGATGAGTTCAGCAAGATACGCATAGAACTGACTGACTACCGCCGCAGGGTACAGGCTCTTGTCCGCTCAGGTAATCTTGATGAGGTTCCCATTGATGGGGATACGTTCCGCAGTTACCTTGAGCTGGAACCGTTCAACCAGCTTAACAAGCGTATTGCCGCCATGAACCAGGCTGAGATACAGGAGGTCCCGCTGATGCCATACCTGCCCGTATTCAAAAGCATGGGACTCAAATCGTTAGGTGATATAGCATCTGTCATCAAGAAATACTCCGACGGCGCTTACCAACTGGCATGCTATCAGATAGGACTTACAGACCTTGACATAATATCATCATCTATAGGACCGCAAGACCTTTGCATTGCATATATACTCAAGAACGGAGGCGGAAAGGCCGGAATAAAACACATGTTTGATACACTTAACGGTGAGTCAGACAGTAACGAGATGATGGCCGAGATGCTGATGGAGCAGGCAAAAGATCTTCCTTTCATGAATACAGATAACTGATATGCCAAACAAACCATTAGATACAGAACTGCTTGACCGTGCCATATTGTTCGCAGTCAAAGCACACACCGGCACAGAACGCCGCGGTAAGGGATTCCCGTATATAGTACACCCCATGGAGGCTGTTTCAATAGCTGCCACAATTACCTCTGACCAGGAGATCCTGGCTGCCGCAGCACTGCATGACACCGTTGAGGATACTGACGTAACAATTGAACAGATACGCTCCGAGTTCGGTGACAGAGTAGCATCACTTGTCAGCGCAGAGACGGACGTGGTCTTTGAAGACCGTACTGAAGAGGACAGCTGGCATGACCGCAAGCAGGCTGCCATAGACCGCCTGGCCAAGGTACCAAGAGATGCAAAAATCGTTGCCATAGGCGACAAGCTGTCAAATATGCGCGCCATTGCAAGGGATCAGTATATGCAGGGCGACAAAATATGGAATTTATTCCGTGTGCATGACCCTAAAGAACACGAGTGGCATTACCGTGGTCTGGCAGACTCTCTGCGTGAGCTGGATGACACATTTGCCTTCCAGGAGTTTGAATGGCTTATTAACAGAGTATTCGGCAGTAACAAATGAACCCAATAATAATCTCACTGAACGACTATGAGCTGTCCGGAGGCGGGGCTAACGGAGAGAGCTACAACCATAAGACTGATCCAAGCATCATGCTCAAACTCTATTTTCCCGGCAAAATACAGCAGCCGTTGGATGAGATGCTGCTTGCCCGTAAGGTCTATGAGTTGGGCATACCCACCCCAGAGCCAGGAGACTATGTAGTTACTGATGACGGCCGATATGGTATAAGGTTCCGCCGTATATTGGGAAAGAAATCATTCGCACGGGCCACTGGCGATAATCCCAAGCTTGTAGGACAGTATGCCGAGCAGTTTGCCGAGATGTGCCTTAAGTTGCATAAGGTACATGTGGATACCACCCAGTTTGAGTGCGTAAAAGACCGTTATTACCGTCTGCTTGAGGACAACCCCTTCTTTACCCCCGCACAGAAAGACCGCATAGGCCGTTTCATTGCCGATGCCCCCGACACCGATACCGCCATACACGGAGACCTGCAGTACGGCAATGCCATATTCACAGACGCTGACCGTTATTTCATTGACCTGGGTGATTTCTGTTACGGTTACAATATGTTTGACCTGGGTATGGTATACTTGTGCTGCGTCCTGAGCGAGGCTGAATTCATTGAGGAGGCATTCCACATGACCAAGCCCGTTGCCATAGAGTTCTGGAAGAACTTTGCACCGTCATACTTTGGTAAGGACCGCCCGCTCAAGGATATTGAGGAGGAGATACGCCCCTACGCCGGCCTCAAGACCCTGATTGTGGAGCGCGACACCAAACGCCCCATGCCGGAACTGCGTGCCGGAATGGCATCACTGCTGTGACCCAATAGGGACAGTCCCCTTTGGGTCACTCGAAGCGGATTGATTTTGAGGGAACGATGCGGGAGATGACGGCACATGGAATTAGCATCATCAGCATAGAAAGCAGGAACATCACTATATTAAGGATGATGAACCATCCTGCCCCCAACTGCATAGGCACACTGTCCAGATAGTAGTTGGCCGGATCCAGCGGTATGATATGAAACCACTGCTGCACAAGGCAGATAATCACACCTACCAGATTTCCTATTACCATTCCTTTAAGGATGATGAATGATGCAAGACGCATGAATACACCTCTTACAGTCTTGTTTGAAGCACCCAGTGACTTGAGAGTACCTATTGTGGCCGTACGTTCAAATATGATAATGAGAAGACCTGATATCATAGTAAAACCGGCTATTCCCAACATTAGCGCAAGTATGATCCATACATTCAGGTCCAGAACATCGAGCCATGCAAAAAGACCGGAATGTGTATCGTATAATGTCTGGACAAGAAAATCCTCATCTGTCTGTTTCTCAAGCACATTGATCACATCACGCACCTGACCGTATCCATCATCTACCTTACGGACATCAGTAAGACCTATCTCCAGACCGCTGTACTCATAAGGTTCCCATCCATTAAGACGCTGGAGCATCTGCAGTTCTGTTATTCCGAACATACGGTCATACTCCAGGAAACCTGTCTCATAGATTCCGGTTACAGTGAGACGGCGTATGCGTACCTGATCCTGCATGAAATAGACATCAGCTCTGGACCCCACATCCAGTCCCAGCATATCGGCAATGGTGCGGGAAAGCACTATCCAGTTGTTCCCGAGTGAATCCTGCGGCAGAGGGAAACCACCCTTTTTCATATACCGGTTAAGGAATGAGCGGTCATAATCAGCATTTATACCCTTAAGCATAAAGCCGTGAAACGCCTCGCCGGTCCTGATGATGCAGGGCTTGTTCACATACGGTTGCACCCTCTCAATAAGACTCTGCGAGAGCAAGGCATACATGGTAGAGTCTGTACAGGGTACAGGATTCTCAACCGTGCCAAACCCTACATAGTAATTTGTCACGGTAATATGTTGCGAGAATCCCATAACCTTTTCACGTATCTGGTTTTTGAAACCGCGTGTTACGGCAAGAGTCAGTATCATCACGGTCAGACCTACCGCAATGCCTGCAGTAGCTATTATTATAGCCGGACGCGAGCCACCTTTGACGCCCTCGTCCCTGCCGTACAAACGCCTGGCCAGAAACTTCTCCATAACTGAACGCGAAGATATGCATTTTAGGTTTATCTTTGCCTTTATGAAACGTCTAAAACATATACTTATTTTCCTGTTTGTCCTTTCCGCTACCGCTCTCAGCGCAAGGGAGGTAATCAACTTAAACAAAGTTTGGAAATTCTGCCTGAATATCGGGGCCGATAAGAACCCCGCCGACCCTAAGTTCAATGACAGCGGCTGGCGCACCCTTGACCTGCCCCATGACTGGGCCATTGAGGGTGATTTCGATGAGCACAACCCGTCTGGCACCGGCGGCGGTGCACTGCCCGGCGGCACAGGCTGGTACCGCAAGACATTTACTGTCTCCAAGAAGGGCCCGGGACAGACTATCAGCATTGAGTTTGACGGTGTCTATATGAACAGTTCCGTCTATATCAACGGACATCTGCTGGGCACACGCCCCTACGGATACATATCATTCAGTTATGACCTGACACCATACATCAACTGGGGCAAAGAGAATGTAATTGCCGTTAAGGTTGATAACTCAGACCAGCCAAACAGCCGCTGGTACTCAGGCTGCGGCATTTACCGTGACGTGAGAATAGTTGTGACTCATCCAGTACATGTAGGCCAGTGGGGTACATATATAACCACAGAGATCACAGATCAGTACACTGTAGCAAACGTTGATGTCACAATAGAAAATGACAGTCCGGACCCAGTAGAGGTAACGGTATGGTCAGCAATACTGGACGCAGACCGCAAAGGCGTATCCATGATGGCAGATCAACTGGTGGCTACAAACGGCAAAAACACCATTCAGCAAAAGGTTTACATGACAGAGCCTCATCTGTGGAGTCTCGACGACCCTTACATGTACACCATGCTCACTGAGATAAGACTGAACGGAAAGACCATTGACACATATGAAACGCCGTTCGGCATCCGTACCATAGAGTTCCGCGATGACAGCGGATTCTACCTGAACGGCGAGCATGTACGCATAAACGGCGTCTGCAACCACCATGACCTGGGCTGCCTGGGTGCCGCAACCAACGAGCGCGCCATAGAGCGCCAACTGCAGATACTCAAGGAGATGGGATGCAACGGCATTCGCTGCTCACACAACCCGCCATCACCCATCCTTCTGGACCTTTGTGACCGCATGGGATTCCTGGTAATGGATGAGGCCTTTGACATGTGGCGCCGCCGCAAGACCGAGCGCGACTATGCCCGTTTCTTTGATGACTGGTATGAGCGTGACCTTACCGACCTGGTGGTACGTGACCGCAACCACCCCAGCATAGTGCTTTGGAGCATTGGCAATGAAGTTCTTGAGCAGTGGTCCGATGCCAAGGCCGACACCCTGTCACTTGAGCAGGCCAACCTTATCCTGAACATGGGACACAGCGCCGACCAACTGGCCCAGGAGGGTGAGATGAGTGTCAACTCACTTATCACAGCCCGTTTGGCAGAGGTGATTAAGCAACTTGACCCCACCCGCCCGGTAACGGCAGGCTGTAACGAGCCCAGCCCCGGTAACCACCTGTTCCGCTCAGGAGCCATTGACGTGATAGGCTACAACTACCATAACCAGAACGTGCCCTCTGTGCCGCGCCTGTTCCCCGGCAAGCCTTTCATAATAACTGAGAGCGTATCGGCCCTGATGACACGCGGGTTCTATGAGATGCCGTCAGACAAGATGATGACCCGTCCCGTACGTTGGGACCGCCCCTACTTTAACGAGACATTCTCCTGCTCAGCATATGACAACGTGGCCACCCCGTGGGGCAACCACCATGAGGAAAACCTGATATTCCTGAACAGCCAGCCCTTTGTGGCCGGACAGTATATCTGGACCGGATTTGACTACATAGGTGAGCCCACCCCGTACGGCTGGCCCGCCCGCAGTTCATACTTTGGCATAGTTGATCTGGCCGGATTCCCCAAGGACATCTACTACCTCTATCAGTCAGAGTGGACCGACACTCCCGTGCTGCACCTGTTCCCCCACTGGAACTGGACACCGGGCGAGCAGATTGACATGTGGTGCTACTACAATAATGCCGATGAGGTGGAACTGTATATAAACGGCAAGTCACAAGGTGTGCGCAGCAAGGATGCAGAACACCTGCACGTGGTCTGGAACGTAACATTTGAGCCAGGAACGGTAAAGGTAGTGGCACACAAGAACGGCATTGAGACCGCCAGCCAGGAGATACATACCGCTGGTGAGCCCGCACAGATACGCCTCACCCCTGACCGCAGCACTATCAGAAGTAACGGCACAGACCTAAGTTTTGTAACTGTTGAGATTCTTGACAAGGACGGCAACCTCTGCCCAAATGCCGATAACCTGGTAGAGTTCAGTGTTGACGGCAAAGGTTTTATTGCCGGTGTCGACAACGGCAGCCCCATATCACTTGAACGTTTTAAGGATAACAAGCGTAAAGCATTTTACGGCAAGTGTCTTGTGGTGCTCCAGAATAACGGCAGTAAGGGCAAAATTAAACTGAAAGCTGTATCCGAAGGGTTAAATGATGCACAAATTAATATCAAATGTGCATCAAAAGCCAAATAATGACAAATAAAAAAAACGCAGTGACTGTCACTACGTAACTTTGCAGCGTTTTTCTGGAATATGGATATCAAAGAGAATCTGAACAGAATCAAGGCCTCTCTCCCTCAAGGAGTAAAACTGGTGGCTGTATCAAAGACCCATCCTGTAGAGATGCTGCAGGAGGCTTATGATGCCGGACAGCGTATATTCGGGGAGAACAAGGTACAGGAGATGACCGCCAAGAGCCAGGCTCTACCCCGGGATATCGAGTGGCATTTCATCGGCCATGTACAGAGCAACAAGATCAAGATGATGGCTCCGTATGTATCGGTCATACAGGGTGTTGACACTTATGACAAGCTTGTGGAGATTGACCGTCAGGCTGCCAGAAACAGCCGTCATATCACTTGCTTTCTGCAGTTGCACATTGCCAGTGAGGATACCAAGTTCGGATTCAGCCCCGATGAATGCAGCGCCATGCTTGAGCAGGGTGCCTGGAAGAACCTTAAGAACATAACCATAGGTGGTGTGATGGGAATGGCCACCAATACTGATGACTTGGCTCAGGTACGCCGTGAGTTCAGCCGCCTTAAGGAAATCTTTGATACTTATAAGCAGAAATATTTTGCCGGCAGTGCTGATTTCAACACCATATCAGCAGGCATGAGCGGTGATTATGAGCTTGCCATAGAGGCAGGGAGCAATATGGTACGCATCGGTAGCGCCATATTCGGAGAGAGAAACTACAACTTGAACAAATAATTGAAATTACATAATTACATGATTGATCATTACGACAGATCCGACAATGTCTTTACAGAGAAAAATCTGAACGCTTACATAAGCAATTCCATTATAAAGAACTGGGATCTTGAGGCATTCACTGACTACAAGGGTTCTACTCTGCTCTTCCGTGACGTAGCACGCCGTATTGCCAAACTCCACATTCTGTTTGAGGAGGCAGGGCTCAAACCCGGTGACCGCATTGCTCTTTGCGGCAAGAACAGTTCAAACTGGGGAACCGCATGTCTGGCAGCTCTTACCTATGGTGCCGTAGTTGTTCCTATCCTGCATGAATTCAAGGCCGATAACATACACCATATCATAAACCACTCTGAGACCAAACTCTTCTTTGCCGGTGAGCAGATATGGGAGAACCTGAACGAGGCTTCAATGCCAGACCTTGAAGGTATCATCCTGCTTGATGATTTCCAGATAGCAATATCACGCAATGAGAAACTCACTGAGGCCCGCGAGCGCTTGAATGAACTGTTTGGCCGCAAATACCCCAAGGAGTTCACTGCCAAGGATGTAAAGTACTATGAGACAGGCTTTGATGATATGGCCATGATCAACTACACATCAGGCTCAACCGGATTCTCCAAGGGTGTGATGCTCCCCTACCGTTCACTCATAAGCAACCATCTGTTCGGACGCAGGGCTCTGTATGTTATGAAACCCGGTGACAAGATCATATCTATGCTGCCTATGGCTCACATGTACGGATTCTCATTCGAGTTCTTCCATGAGTTCCTGATGGGATGCCACATCTACTTCCTGACCCGCCTGCCGAGCCCCAAGATCATATTCCAGGCTCTTGGCGAGATAAAGCCCACACTCATCGTTTCTGTTCCTCTTGTAATTGAAAAGATCATCAAGAAGAACATACTGCCCAAGCTGGAGACTCCGCAGATGAAGTTCCTGCTCAAGGTACCCATCGTGAATGACCAGATCAAGAAGAAAGTATGTGAGGAGATGGTCAAAGGATTCGGCGGAAACTTCTATGAGGTCATTCTGGGCGGTGCAGCCTTCAACCAGGAGGTTGAGAAATTCATATCGTCAATAAAGTTCCCCTATACTGTAGGTTACGGCGCCACAGAGTGCGGTCCTATCATTGCATATGATGACAAGACCACATTTGCTGTGGGTTCATGCGGCAAGCCTGTACCCAACATGGAGGTCAAGATTCTGAGTGCTGATCCGGAGCACGTACCCGGTGAGATTATCTGCCGCGGCCCCAACGTGATGCTGGGTTACTACAAGAATGAGAAACTCACTGAGGAGACCATTGACAAGGATGGCTGGATGTACACCGGTGACCTTGGTATCATGGACAAGGATGGCAACATATTCATCAAGGGCCGCAGCAAGAGCCTCATACTTGGACCTTCAGGCCAGAACATCTACCCTGAGGAGATTGAGGACCACCTGAACAATATGCCTATGGTAAATGAGTCAGTGGTTATTTCTGAGAATGACAAACTTGTGGCTCTGGTTTATCCTGACTTTGACGAGGCTATGAAGACTGGTATGACCGATGAGCAGATTGCCGAAGTCATGGAGCAGAACCGCGTGGAACTGAACAACATCCTGCCCGCCTACGAGAAGGTCTCACAGATCCGCATATACCATGAGGAGTTTGAGAAGACTCCGAAGAAGAGCATCAAACGATTCCTCTATCAGAAAGAGTAAAGTTTCCTAAGCGAGCGAAATCAGACGATAAGGGTCTTGGGAACTCTCGCACCCACGCGAGACTAGTGGGAGGGGCCCGCGACTAAAAATATCTATTCTGGAACGATCAGTTTCGGAATAGATATTTTTCGTTGTGGGAGGGCGTTGTTTCAAAGGCCCTTATCGTCTGATTTCCCTTCTAATCAAGTTTCAGGACGGCGAGGAAGGCTTTCTGCGGGACTTCGACGTTGCCTATCTGTTTCATGCGCTTCTTGCCCTTCTTCTGCTTTTCCAGAAGCTTGCGCTTACGCGATACGTCACCGCCGTAGCACTTGGCGGTCACATCCTTGCGGACCTGCTTGATGGTCTCGCGGGCAATAATCTTGGAGCCTATGGCAGCCTGGATAGCTATATCAAACTGCTGACGCGGTATGAGCTCCTTTAGTTTCTCGCACATGCGGCGGCCCAGGTCATAGGCATTGTCCACGTGAGTAAGAGTTGAAAGCGCATCCACAGGTTCACCGTTAAGCAGAATATCCAGCTTGATTAGCTTTGAAGGACGATATCCTGCGGGATGGTAATCAAATGAAGCGTAACCCTTTGATATGCTCTTGAGTTTATCGTAGAAGTCAATCACTATCTCACCCAGAGGCAGCTTGAAGTATATCTCCACACGGTTACCCGCAATGAACTGCTGCTTCACCAGCTCTCCGCGCTTATCAAGGCACAGGGTCATTATGGGGCCGATGTAATCAGTAGTGGTAATTATTGATGCATCAATATACGGCTCCTCAATGTGGTCAATCAGTGTAAGGTCCGGCATGCCGCTGGGGTTGTGCACCTCAATTGCATTACCCTGCTTGTCATAGACCATATACGATACGTTGGGCACCGTGGTAATAACGCTCATGTCAAACTCGCGGTCCAGACGTTCCTGCACAATCTCCATATGCAGCAGACCCAGGAATCCGCAGCGGAATCCGAATCCCAGGGCGGCTGATGACTCAGGGAAGAAGCTCAAGGATGCATCGTTCAGCTGCAGTTTTTCAAGTGAGGCGCGCAGGTCCTCAAACTCATCGGCCTCAATGGGATAAACGCCGGCAAACACCATCGGCTTGGACTCCTCAAATCCGGCAATCGCCTTGTCGCAGGGACGTGCCACATGAGTGATGGTATCACCCACCTTGACCTCGGTCGATGTCTTTATGCCCGATATAATGTAGCCCACATCGCCTGTGGCCATCACGTCGCGCGGCACCATATCCATACGGAGCACGCCAACCTCATCGGCATCATACTCCTTACCTGTGTTGAAGAACTTGACCTTGTCACCCTTGCGGATGCAGCCGTTCTCAATCTTGAAATATGCTATGATTCCGCGGAATGAGTTGAATACCGAGTCAAATATCAGTGCCTGCAGCGGAGCATCGGGATCACCCTCGGGATGCGGTACACGTTCCACAATAGCATTAAGTATCTCCTCAACGCCCATTCCGGTACGGGCCGATGCACGTATTATCTCATCACGCTTGCAGCCCAGGAGTTCGATGATTTCATCCTCCACCTCATCAGGCATGGCGCTCTGCATATCGCACTTGTTGATTACCGGGATAATCTCCAGGTCATGTTCAATGGCCATGTAGAGGTTGCTGATAGTCTGAGCCTGTACACCCTGAGTGGCATCAACCACCAGGATTGCGCCCTCACATGCTGCGATGGATCGTGACACTTCATAAGAGAAATCCACATGTCCCGGAGTGTCAATAAGGTTCAGGATATATTTCTGTCCCTGATACTCGTACTCCATCTGGATAGCGTGGCTCTTGATAGTGATGCCGCGCTCCTTCTCCAGGTCCATGTCATCAAGCATCTGGCCCTCGGTGATATTGATGGTATGAGTGTACTCCAGCAAGCGGTCAGCCAGCGTTGACTTACCGTGATCGATATGTGCAATTATACAGAAATTCCGGATGTTCTCCATAGAAGGTGTTTTTACCCTGCAAAATTAGTGAAAAAAGCACACAGTACAAAAGAGTACCAAAGGGGTGATGTGACCCCCAAAAGTTGGAC
>DBYQ01000027.1 GCA_002310015.1 Bacteroidales bacterium UBA1182 | reverse complement strand
CTCACTCCACAGCATGAGCGGATTGAGTTTGATTACGTCATCGGCGGTGTCGTATTCTATTATCTGCATGTCGGTGCGGGTTACGGACTGCGAGCGGCGGAGTCCGGTAATCCACACATCCACACCCTTAAGGGCGCGTTTAAGAGGTTCTATCTTGCGTATGTCACAACACAGGTGGCGTAGTTCCACGCTATCATAGAAAAGGTTTATGCCGTGCTGGCGCACCATCTCCTGCACCTTGGCATAATCCGGGAAGAATACCTCGATGCGGATTCCGTACCTGCGGTTGGTGCGGTCAATCAGGTCATATATCTGGGGGAACATACGGCCGGTATCCAGGGTGAAAATACTGGCGCTGTCCCTACCCTGCCGGGCTATCATGTCGGTCACGGCCTGGTCCTCATAACTGAGGCTGGTGGAGAGTGCGGCACGGAGGCCGAATGTCTCAACCGCCCACTTAACGGCAGCCTGGGCACTCTCCAATGCGCTCAGACCTGCCCACTCGGCATTCTTCTCTGCCACCAGGGCTATCTTCTGTTCCTTAGTCATAGCTCTCAACTATCATTCCGGCACCCACGGTGTCATTGGTTGCATCAATAAAAATCAGCGATCCCATAGTGCGGTTGTCGCGGTAGGGGTCAAACACAAGCGGAGCGGCGGTCTTAAGATGCACGCGCGCAATGTCATTGGCCGTAAGCTGCTCTATGTCATAGACTTTCTCCTGTTTGTCAATATCCAGTTTGTACTCTATCTCCTTAACGATGCCGGCCACCTCCTGCGTTGCGTGACGTATTGTATAACGCTTGCCGCACACCAGGGGTGATGTACGCAGCCAGCAGACATCCAGCACAAAGTCATTGCTCATGGAGGGCTTAACGCCGCTGTCCGATGCAATCACGTCGCCGCGGCTTATATCTATATCGTCCTTAATGGTGATGCAAACCGATTCGCCCGCAACCGCCTGCTCCTTCTGCTTCTCGCCCAGCCAGATGCCGGTAACGGTGCTCTTGGAGCCCGATGGCAGCACCTCAATCCTGTCACCCACACGGATGGCACCCTGTGCTATGCGGCCGCCGTATCCGCGGAAATCGGGGAACTGCCTTGATATGGGTCTGATGACATACTGCACCGGGAAACGCATGCTGTCAGCATCACCGGCCGGTATCTCCACCTGCTCCAGATGCTCCAGCAGTGAAGGTCCGTTGTACCAGGACATACGCTCCGAGCGGGACACCACATTGTCACCGTCCTTGGCGCACATGGGTATGAAAATCACATCCCTGAACTCCAGTCCGTTCTTGTTTATCATGGCGGTGTAGGCAGCGCTTATGTCATCAAACACCTTGCTGTCAAAATCCACCAGATCCATCTTGTTCACTGCCACCACAACCTTGGGGATTCTCAGAAGCGATGCAATGCAGGAGTGCCTTACGGTCTGCTCCATTATTCCGTGACGGGCATCCACAAGTATCACGGCCAGATCAGCGGTAGATGCGCCGGTAACCATGTTACGGGTATATTGTATATGTCCCGGAGTGTCTGCTATTATAAACTTGCGCTTGGGGGTGGCAAAGTAACGGTATGCCACATCTATGGTTATGCCCTGCTCACGCTCGGCACGCAGGCCGTCGGTAAGCAGCGCCAGATTCACCTCCTCGTTGCCGCGGCTGCGCGAAGCCTCCTCGACAGCCTCCAGCTGATCCTCAAATATTGACTTTGAATCATACAGCAGACGGCCTATGAGCGTACTCTTTCCGTCATCCACACTGCCGGCGGTAGTGAACCGCAGCAGTTTCATCTCTAGATATCCATTATTTTGCATTGACCTTTCCGTTTAGAAGTAACCCTGTTTTTTTCTGTCCTCCATTGCCGTCTCGGAGCGCTTGTCATCGGCACGTCCGCCACGCTCAGTAACGCGGGTCGATGCAATCTCGTCAATTATCTCCTCCAGCGAATGGGCGTGTGAGAGCGTAAGTCCCGTGCAGGTCACATCACCTATGGTACGGCAACGCACCTCACGCTCCTCAACCACCTCCTCAGGGCGGCGGGGTATGAAATCGGGATCGGCGGCAAGCCACTGGCCATCCCTGAAGAAACACTTGCGAATATGAGTGTAGTAGAGGCTGGGCAGTTCTATTTTCTCCTGATAGATGTACTGCCACACGTCCATCTCGGTCCAGTTGCTTATGGGAAATGCCCTGAAATGCTCTCCTGGATCTTTCTTGGCATTGAATATGTTCCACAGTTCAGGACGCTGGTTCTTGGGGTTCCACTGTCCGAACTCGTCACGGTGCGAGAATATGCGCTCCTTGGCACGAGCCTTCTCCTCATCACGGCGGGCACCTCCGCAGGCGCAGTCAAACTTATGCTCTGCCAATGTATCAAGCAGTGTCACGGTCTGCAACTTGTTACGACTGGCGTTGAATCCCTTCTCCTCGACAACCTTGCCCTCATCGATTGATTTCTGGACCGAACCTACCACCAGGTCGGCCCCAAGACGTTTTACAAGTTCATCACGATATACCAGTGTCTCGGGGAAATTGTGTCCCGTATCGATGTGTACCAGAGGGAACGGTATCTTAGCCGGATAGAAGGCCTTGTATGCAAGATATGTGAGGACAATGGAGTCCTTGCCTCCCGAGAACAGTATGCACGGTTTCTCAAACTGTGCGGCCACCTCTCTCAGAATGAATATGGACTCGGCCTCAAGTTCATTTAAATGAGTAAGCTGATTTGAACTCATAATATTGTTTTTCAACTGAATAATCCAGAAAGATATCTCTTGGTAAGCTCGTTTTGCGGTGATTTGAACACCTGTGATGCCGGCCCCTCCTCGACAATCTCGCCCAGATAGAGGAACACAGCATAATCGGCTATGCGCAGGGCCTGCGGCAGAGTATGGGTTACCATGATGATGGTGTATTTCTCCTTAAGCCTTACAAACAGCTCTTCAATGGTCTTGCTTGATATTGGGTCAAGGGCGCTGGTAGCCTCATCGGCCAGTATGAAATCAGGTTCCACGGCAAGGCTGCGGGCCAGGCACAAACGTTGTTGCTGACCGATGGACAGGCGGGCGGCAGGACGGCGCAGGCGGTCTTTTACCTCATCCCAGAGTCCCACCTCACTAAGGTATTTCTCAACAGCCTCATCCATCTCCTGCTTGCGTTTGTGCATACCGTGGATGCGGCATCCGTAAGCCACGTTGTCATAGATGGACATGGGTAGCGGGCACGGGCGCTGAGGCACCAGGCCCACGTGACGGCGCAACTCTATCAGATGCTCGTCATCGGCAGTGACTATATCCTGACCGTCTATGAGCACACGGCCGTCTATGGTAAACCCGTCAATATTCTCGGTCAGACGGTTAAGGCAGCGCAGCAGAGTACTCTTGCCGCAGCCTGACGGACCAACTATGCAGGTTATCTTGTTGACCGGAAATGATACGTTTATGTTCTTCAGAATGGGCTGGCCCTCTATGGATACGTTGAGTTTGTCAACCACCAGCGATTCGGATAATTTTTCAGTCATATAGCTTATTTATTTAGACGGGTAATTCTGCGTGTAATAACTCTACTTACTATGCTCAGCACCAGCACCAGTATGGTCAGCACCAGAGCGGCGGCGTATGCACGGCCGGGGAACGGATCGGGCATGCCTATCCAGTTGAAAACTGCCAGCGGCAGCGTTGCGGTGGGGTCAGAAAGCGAACGGGCAGGCTGGTCGGAGAATCCGGCTGTGAACATAACCGCAGCGGCATCGCCAATGGCCCTGCCAACTGCCAGCAGGAATGCGGTGAGCATGCCCGGCAGTATATGCTTAAGCACCACCCATACTGTCTCCCACTTGGTTGCGCCAAGCGAATATATAGCATCAACCATCTCATCGGGAACGGTCTTGGCAATCTCATCACCGGAGCGTATCATCATGGGCACAATGAGCAGCACCGTAACCATGATACCACCCAGGACCGATGCCCTCATGCCCACGCCCACCATAACCAGGAACGCGAACGCGCCATATACTATCGGTGGTATTCCGTAAAGCACATCAAAAGCCAGACGTATTATATAAGATACGCCCGTGCGCCTGCGCTTGTACATTGTTATATAGAACACTATGGGAATGCTGATGCAGGCACCTATCACCGCGGCCGGGAACACCACATAGAGCGATCCCAGTATGGCATTCAGGAATCCGCCGTCGGGGGCTGTGTTCCACTCCTTACCGGGAAACTTGGAGACCATATCCCACGAGAGCGCCTTGCTGCCCCTTATCAGTATGGTACCCAGAATACTTACAACGGCTCCAAGAACAATGAGAGTGGCCACAAGCATCACGCCACGCATCACTTTCTCCTCTATCTGTCTTTTACGTATATGATTCATATCAACTGTTTTTCTCTATTCGGTAAAGTATAACACGTGACAATATGTTGAACAGCAGCACCAGCAGAAGCAGCAGGAGTGCGGCAAACATAATGGCCGATTCATACAGCGGGATAGACGCCATCTCACCGTAGTTGTTACCTATAAGGGCCGGCAGAGTGTAGAACGGATCCAGCAGCGAACCGCGCAGACGCGGCAGGCATCCGCAAACCATCATAACCGCAATAGTCTCGCCTATGCATTTGGACAGAGCCAGCACCACAGCTGCAAATATACCGGGTAAAGACTTGCGCAGCACCACCTTGCGTGTGGTCTGCCAGCGTGTGGCTCCAAGTGCGAATGATGACTCCCGCATATCGTCCGGCACAGTTGCGAATATCTCGCAGAACAGGCTAACCATGATGGGCAGCACCATGACTCCCAGCACAAGCGATGCAGTTAGCAGCGAATAGCCGAATTTGGGAATAAGGGTAAGCACACCCCAGAGACCGAATATTACAGAAGGCAGCGATGCCAGAATATCCAGAGCCGGATTGACTATATGTTTGAGGAAACGCGGAGCATACTCGGTAATGAACACCGCCGTAAGCAGCGACAGCGGAAGCGAGAAACAGATGCTCAGCAGCGTGACGGCCAGCGTACCGTGTATGAACGGCCTGAATCCGAACAGTCCCTGCGACGGTTTCCACTGAGTACCCATAAAAAGTTCGCTCAATGTACTCTTTTCAAACATGGGCGACGCCTTTCCCCACAAAGCGGCCAGCAAAGCAATGAGCAAAGCCACCGATGAGAAAGAGAGTATTACCATCATTGTCTCTGATAATCTCTGGCGGAACACCCTGCGTCTGGTGCGCGAAGGCAGAAGGAACTGCACACCGGCAGTCAAGAACAGAAGCACCACCACAATACCGGCCAGCAGAGTCATCAGGCGTGTATTGTCGCGTCTCAAGCCTCCACCTCTACTACCGCCGTTAAGCTTACGCATTGACTCACGGGCCGATGCATTCGATATGCGCACATATCCGTTGGGTTCATTGAACTCCTGACCCTCAGAAATAACGAACTTGAGGAATTCCAGCGATGCGGTATCGGCCGGAACACCTTTTGTAACCAGATAGAGGTTACGTGACGGAGGAGCGGGAAAACGGCCCTCCTCTATGGCTGTGGCTATGGTAGAGCGTGTCTTATAGAGTTTTTCCTCATCACTTACACTCTTGTTTCCGTCTATATCCAAAGGCAAAACCTCAAGGCCTACCTGCATGCTAAGGGTCTCGGAATCATAGGCATACGCCATGTTGTTGAAACCTATTCCAAGCGGATCGTCTATCACCGCCTTGGAGATTCCGGGGTCACCATACACAGCAGTGCCTCCCAGATCCTCCTGCACGCCATCAAACCATGCAGCAAACGTCTGGGCTGCGCCGCAGGCATCGGAACGGGTATATACATGAATGGGATTGTTATCGGATGTACCCAGCAACTGGCCCCAGGTGGTATATTCTCCGGTAATCCATATCTTGCGGGCGTCATCGGCCGTAATTCCGTGGGCAAGGATCTTGTCCCGCAAGGGGTTGGATGAACTGAAGACCGGTAGCACCGCATCCTTGGCGACGGTAAAGTCAATTGCACCTTTCTCACGCTCCTCATCATGCGGCTCACGTGAGAGCATGGCAAAATCAACCATTCCGTTAAGCACATCGGTCATGCCCTTGCCGGCACCGCCCGATGACAGGTCTATCCTTACTGACGGATGCCTGGCCGAGAATTCATTGGTCCACTCCACTGCCATAGGATAGAGCGCAAAGGCTCCTGATATGGAAATGCTTCCCTGCAGATTGTCTGATACGGCCTTATCCGCTTCATTCTGTTGACATGATGAAAATAACAGCAACGACGTAAGGATTGGCGCGAGAACTTTCAGATTGCAACAATTAAAGTACATAAATATAGTGTAGTATTGCAGTGCGCAAAACTACACCTTTCTAATGTACTATCAAAACAAATCATAGAAAATCTGCAAGTGTGCGGCAAGAAAGATTTTCATAAATGGTCTTTTGGATATCACCGAACATTTCCCTGATGCGGCACTTTTCACGGTTCAGACCGAATTCGCATTCAAAAGAGTTGCCGCAAATGTCCAGACAGGATATCATACCTACTTTCTCACGCATGGCAAGAACCACGTCGAGCACCTTGATTTCATGTGGCGGCTTGGCCAAACGATACCCGCCGCTTACACCTCGCTCGCTGACCAGCATGCCCTCATTACGCAACTGCAGGAAAATACCCTCCAGAAAGCGTATCGGCACATTCTGTTCCTCCGATATCCGGCTCATGGGAACAGCCGCCTGCCCATACTCCCTTGCCAGGATGGATAGCGCCATTATTGCATATCGGGTCTTACGTGAAAACATATTGCTACTGTACCATTTTGCTCCGTAAAGTTACTACTATTTTGGGAAAATGATACAAAAGGGGCCTGACCCCAATTGTACTATTTTTGAAATTTGACTACTTTTGTTCCCTGACTAACAATTAATTGCTATGGCTGAGAAAAAGGATGGAAAGCTTAAGGCGCTTTTAAACCGCATAACCATATTCGTAACCAAGGATATCTGGTCATTTGACCTCTATCAGAAAGGGCCCCTGCGCCGTGCTATCGCCAATACGGTTAAGGTGGTTGTTATTGCTGTACGCACATTCATTGATGACAAGGTGATGACAAAGGCGGCAGCGCTCACCTACTCCACCCTGTTTGCCATCGTGCCCATTCTTGCCCTGATATTTGCCATCGCACGCGGATTCGGATTCGAGAACATAGTTACCAGCCTGCTTAAAAACGGAATAATCAGCGACAATGAGTCCCTGAATACAGTGATGCAGTTCATTGACGGTTATATGCAGTACGTTTCAAGCGGAGCATTCGTTGGTATAGGCCTTCTATTCCTGCTTTGGTCCGTCTATTCACTGGCCGATGGCATAGAAACCAACCTCAACCTAATATGGCACGTCAAGAAGGCACGCGGAATGGGTCGCAAAATCACAGACTACTTCTCACTCATACTGCTTATCCCGATTGGCATTATCTGCCTTTGCGGTATGTCCGCGCTGACATCGAAATTACTTTCACAGATGGAAGGATTCCAGCTTTTGGGAGGTTTTGCCAAATTCATAATCAAGGATGCCCTCCCCTATATTATTGCCGGACTGATACTTACAGGGTTCTACATGTTCATGCCCAACACCAAGGTCAAGTTCAAGTATGCCATAGTACCGGGAATCATAGCAGGCTGCCTGTTTCAGGCACTCCAAAACCTCTACTTTGACGGTCAGCTGGCTCTATCAAGCTATAACCAGATATACGGAGGTTTTGCAGCGCTGCCACTCTTTCTGCTTTGGCTAAACATATCATGGGCTATCATACTGTTTGGCTGCGAACTTGCATACGTAAGCCAGAACAATGACAACTTCAACTACTTCAAAGAACCTGACAAGATAAGCCGCCGTCATAAGGATTTCTACAGCCTCATGGTGATGACATGCATCTGCAAACGGTTTAACAGGCATCAGCCCGCACTGAACCGCAAGCAACTGTGCGACGAGCTGCAGATACCACTCCGATACGTCATTTCGTCACTTGACACTCTCACCGATGCAGGTCTGCTGGAGACGGTAATCCAGGATGACGAACGTGAGCCTGCTTATGTTCCCGCTACCGATACGCAGAAGCTTACTGTTGTAAAGGTGCTCTCCGCTATCAATTGCAGCGGATTCTGTGATCTGGACCATGCATTGGACAACAATATCCGCGAGGCTCTGCTCAAAATCGACGATGAACGCAAGAGCCTGAGCGGTGACATTTGGTCCACTCCGTTATCCGAGCTTTGACAAGCTGTCACACAACAATAAAAAGAGTATGACAAAATGTCATACTCTTTTTATTGGCATTACATTTGTCTCTTATACTGCGAAGCCGCCCCGCAAGGGAGGCCAAGAAAAGTAAATGTTTAATTTAAAGTATAGGAGGTTACAACTATGTTACTCGCAAGAAGAAATCAGAACTACAACCAGAATTGGTTACCCAGTCTGTTCAACGATTTTATGAATGACGATTGGTTCACTACCCGCACCGCAGCCAGCGTACCGGCACTGAACGTAATCGAGAACGAGAAGAACTACGAACTTGAGTTCGCCGTTCCGGGACTTAAGAAAGAGGAACTGAACCTGCAGGTTGATGCCGATGGCGTAATGTCAATCTCAATGGCCCGCAAGAAGGAGGAAAACAACGAGGACAAGAAACGCAACTACATCCGTCGCGAGTTCTCATATCAGGAGTTCAATCAGAGCTACATCCTGCCCGATGACGCCGACCGCACCAAGATATCAGCCAAAGTCGAGAATGGCGTGCTGACCATCGACGTACCCAAGCTGCCGGCCGAAAAGCAGCCGCAGACCGTTCAGAGCATCGCAATCTCATAAAAATAGTACCATTGGGGTCTGTCCCCATTGGTATCATTTTTTTGGCCCAAAGGGGACAGTCCCTTTTGGGCCATTTTTTTGTTTTATGAATGATTTAGCATAACTTTGCAATTAAGATATGATGTATTCTTTTCAGGATCTGCTTTTCAGTGCAGCTGCTACAACCAACGTAGTAGTATCCACCATGGTTGCGGTAGTAAGATGGGGCCACAAATGCGAGCCCTACGCAAAGCACATGGATTATTATTATCCCGCGTGGAAAGCCATCATATGCTGTTTTCTTACCAATATAATATTGAGCACCGTCATTTTTTTGCCAAATGATGAGGATGCCATTCTGCAGTTGCGCATGATGTTCATCATGGGCTCACCTTTCTTTTGTGCCACACTTCTGTTTGTATATTTCGGCAAAAGCCTGAAAACCACAAAATGGAAAAGGCCCATATACATAATGGCTCTGATATTCGCCATCCTGATGGGAACATCCACCACTTTGGCGATAATTCCCGGCAATCAGATTGTTTACAGAAGCGTATTCTGCAAATGGCTGTTTTCCATTACAGGCATAATGGCACTGATGTTTATGGCTTGCTTCATCCAGGCGCTCAGGATGATAATACGTGCCCTACAACGTTTCTCGGAAAGTAATTACTCCAATCCTGATGATTTCCCGCATCAATACGCAACGGAGGTGATCTGGATTCCGGTCCTGAACATATCAACCAGTTGGTGTGCCTCATTCATAGGTACAAAAACAGCACTGTCCATAGGCTTGGTAATAATCTCTATACTTAATGCCATTTTCCTTATAGGTGCATTGTCACCGCACAGATCTCTCGACGTTTCACGTCTGGAGCGGGAAAATGAAAACGATAGTCAGCCCAAACCTTGCACTGAGGAACCTGAACCGCGCTCCGTACAAGCCGAACAAACTGCGCAACCCAGCGAAGAATCCATCTCACAGGAGCGCAAGGAAGAGATAGCACGCACCATACGTCATTTTGTTGAAGATGAACAAGCCTATCTGGACAATCACCTCACCTTGGCCAGCCTGTCACGTATCTGCGGAATAAACCGCACATACGTATCACAGGTCATCAGCGAGCGCATGGGCGGCTTTTATACATATGTCAACCGATGCCGTCTGGCTCATGCCGCTCAACTCAAGGTGCAGAACCCGAGCGCTTCAGTCGAGGAGATAGCTTCAGCTGCCGGATTTGGCACCCGACAGACCTATTACAACATCCTTCATCAGCTGGAAAAATAATTCAACAAGAATAGGTTTTCCGTGTCAAAATCAGTAAATTTTTACTGAGCCTTTACATAAAGGCAAATTTCTTTACTCTGTTTGACAAAACCAGAGTAACATTTATACGTATTTTGACACCGACTTTTTGAAAAAGGCACAAATTTGCATCAGAAACAAAACAAGACTGAGACAGTCTACTCTCATTCTCAATAGTCCTTTAAAGAATATAGTCCTTTTTACTTATAATAGTCCTTTTTTAAAAGAAGCCGGTTAAAATCACTTTTTAGCCGGCTTCTTTTGATTTCAAAAATATTTATAATTACTTTTACGATCAAATTAACTTATCAACTAACTAATTAATTAAAGCAAATGAAAAAGAGTTTTTGGAGTATGCTGGCCATCATGATGGTAACAGTATTGAGTTTTAGTTTTGCATCATGCGATAAGGACAAAGACAAAGATGATGACAATAAAAACGCAAAAGGAACATACACCCTTTCATACGAGATTGTTCAAGGTGATTTAACTTCCGAACAATACCAAACCTTGAATAGAGCAATGTCATCTTACATACAAGGAGCCCAATTTGAAGACAAGACACTGGATGAGGTCACCAATGAAGTTAATATAATGGCAAGCTCCTATGCATCCGGAATAATACAAGAATTCCCCGGAAAATCATTCACCGTAAAACTTCTCATTAAGAATGCTTCTCGTGAAACCGTAAAGACAATAGCCATTGAAATAGAAAACGGCCAGATAAAAAATTAGCCCAATAGGGACAAAAAAAGAGCGCTCAAAATTGAGCGCTCTTTTTTTGTTTTCGGGCTGATTATTCACCCCAGTTCTCCTGGCTCTTGCGGATGTAGCTCTGATAACGGAGCTTAGCCATCTTCTGAGCCTCGCTGAAGAGCTCCTCGGCCTCGTTAGGAT
>DBYQ01000002.1 GCA_002310015.1 Bacteroidales bacterium UBA1182 | reverse complement strand
CGCCTTTCAGGATGCCTTATTGGACATAGGAGGGATAGCGCCGCAAGTCGCGTAGTTTCAGATACTGATACCCCAAAAAGTTCCTTAGAATATTGCACAAAGTTTACAGTAGGAACCGTCCCTATTGCGGACACCGGTACTTCCCTTCCTCCTCATCCTCCAGCATGCTGAGGTAACTGGTGTAGCGGGAGATGTGTATGCCGCCGGTCTCAACGGCGCGCTTAACGGCGCAGTCAGGCTCACAGGTATGTGTGCAGTTGCCGTATCGGCACTCTGATGAGTACTTGAATATTTCTGGAAAATAGTGGCTAATCTCCTCATGCTCCATATCGAAAGTGCCGAATCCCTTGATGCCCGGAGTGTCAATGATCCAGCCGCCCTCAGGCAGGGGGAACATCTCAGAGAATGTGGTGGTATGCATACCGGTGTCATGCTTTTCTGATATCTCACCCGTACGCTGATTCAGTTCAGGCAGGATGGCGTTCACCAGGGTGCTCTTACCCACGCCTGAGTTTCCGGCCATAAGTGAAACCTTGCCTTTGAGCGCAGCCCTCACGTTGTCAATTCCGTCACCGTGCAGGGCATCACACTGAATGCAGTTGTAACCAATCTCCTGATAGAGCGTGGTGAGTTCTTTCAGGGTCGCTTTATCATCATCGGTAAGCAGGTCCGCCTTATTGAACACCAGCGTTACCGGTACCCGGTAGGCCCAGGCCGATGCCAGGAATCTGTCGATGAAAACGGTCGATGTTACAGGATGATTGACGGTAACCACCAGCATGCACAGGTCAAGATTGCAGGCCAGAATGTGTGACTGCTTGGAAAGATTAGAGGAACGCCGGATAATATAGTTCCTGCGCTCCTCTATTTTTGTGATATATGCCGGCTCGCCTTCACGTGCCGGTGCAAACTCCACATAGTCACCTACGGCTATGGGGTTGGTGCTTTTTATGCCTTTTATGCGGAATGTACCCTTTATACGGCATTCCTGGTCACGTCCGTCATCTGAACGCACCAGGTAACTGCTGCCTGTATTCCTGATTACCAATCCGCGACTCATTATACAGTCATGATCTCTTTTTCCTTCTCGGCAAAGAGTTCATCGGCCTTTTTGATATACTTGTCATGCAGTTTCTGGAGTTTCTCCTCTGCATCTTTCTCTGCATCCTCTGGCAGACCGTCCTTTTGTGCCTTCTTGAGTGTGTCAAGAGTGTCACGGCGGGTATTGCGTATTGAGATCTTGGTGCTCTCGTTGACCTTGCCGCTCTGCTTTACCAGGTCACGACGACGCTCCTCTGTCAATGGCGGAATGGCCAGACGGATAACCTCGCCGTTATTGGTAGGCATGATGCCTACGGCAGAATCTATGATTGCTTTCTCAATGGCCTTGATCATATTCTTATCCCACGGACGGATGGCTATTGTACGGGCATCGGGGGTAGATAGCGCTGATACGTTGTTCAGGGCTACCATTGATCCGTATGAATCCACGCGGATATCATCCAGGATACGTATATTCGCCTTACCGGCACGGATATGTGCAAACTCATCCTCAAGATGCATGATGGCCATTTCCATCTGCTCCTCAGCCTCGCTGAGACAACTGTTTACATCGAACATTTTACTTGACTTTTTTATGTATTGAGCAAAGATAAACCATTTTTATTCAATAAACCACATATTATTAGTAAATTTGCGACACCTAAATTGTATTGCACCTTATGCTGACCGATTGTGCACATATTCTGGACGGTTTTAATACGATTTCACTTGATGAGATGTCATCAATTCGCCTTATGAACCGTATTGACAGCAAGTACCTGGCTAACGAGGAACAGTTGGCCCGGCTGCTTATGTTGGCTAAGAATGATTACATGGTCCAGTCCATAAATGGAATCCGCCAATCGGAATACAGCACCCAATATCTTGATGACAGGTTCAACACCATGTACCTGAACCATCACAACGGGCGTCTGACCAGACAGAAGGTTCGCATTCGTACATACGTTGACACGGCTGACAATTTCTTTGAGGTCAAACTCAAGAACAACCACGGCCGAACCAAGAAAAAGCGCATTCATCTGACAGGTGCTGATACATACGTACAGGACGGAGCGGCAGAGTTCCTTGATGAACACACCATGCTGCCTCTTTCTCTGAGTGACCTGACCCCTAAGGTAGCCAATCATTTCAAGCGCATTACACTGGTCAACAACGCCAAGACAGAACGTCTTACCATTGATCGCCATCTCACATTCCACAACCAGGAGACAGGGTTGGATAAAAGTATGGACAATCTGGTGGTTATTGAGGTTAAGCGTGACGGTAACACATATTCGCCCATACAGGACCTGCTGCGTGAATTGCGTATTTTTCCAAGCGGATTCAGCAAGTACTGCATAGGGATGGCGCTGACGACTCCTGGCATAAAGCGCAATATGTTCAATGAAAGAATCAGAAAAATAGAAAAACTTACATCAATATGATCCTTAAATTTTTAACCCCTCTGGTAGGCGGACTCAGTCAACTTGCTGCAGCATCTGAAGAGGCCGATCTTTTTGGTGATGAGGCCGAAGGTCTGCTTGCCACACTTGGTACGACTCCGTTCTGGCCGACATGGTCCAGCATCTGGGAGATGGTAATACGTCTTGTCATTAACGTTGTGACGATTGGTATCATAGTCCATGCTTTCTACTATCCAAAAGCCAAGAGACGTGACTATTATTTTACGTTCTCCATCATAGGTGTCAGCATATTCATGCTTATCTACCTGATGGGAGGTGTGAAACTTAAGATTGGATTCGCATTGGGTCTGTTTGCCATATTCGGCATCATAAAATACCGTACTGAACAGGTGCCCATACGTGAAATGACCTACATGTTCGTGATTATAGCCGTGGCTGCAATCAACGGACTGGCTACCAGCGTAAGTTACTTTGAACTTCTGGGTACAAACCTGATTTTCATCATTGCCCTGGCTATCTGCGAGAACACCAAATGGATGAAGCATGTGCCTTCAAAACTCATCAAGTATGACAATGTCAAACTGGTGGCTCATGGCAAGGAGGATGAACTCAAGGCAGACCTTGAGAAACGTCTTGGTCTCAAGATTATACGCATTGAGGTGGGTAACGTAGATTTCCTCAAGGACTCAGCCATCATCAAGATATACTATGAGCCTATCATGGATGAGTTCGGTACGATTGATTCCGTAATGAAGACAGGAAAACTGAGATGATACGCCCAATGAACAGAGGTTTCCGTGCATTCATTGCCGTTGCGGTTATCCTGATACTGGCTCAGAGTAATGCTATTGCGCAATCCGAAATAGGATTGTGGACCAGCGCAGGCCTTAAAAAGGATCTGCCTAAAGGTATGAATGCCGAGTTTGATGCCGAGTGGCGTCAGACAGGTTTCTTTACTGAGACTGACCGATGGTCTGTTGGAGCCTCATTCAGCAAGCGTCTGTACAGGAACAAGGCAAAGACATTCAACATAAGGGCCGATGTGGGCTACAAGTTCCTCTCTTCATCACGTCAGGCATACACCGTTGACAAACGCAACCCTGAGGATTATGGTGAAGATTTTGTCTTGGAGGATGACATGGAGCCTCAGTACTATATTGACAACTGTGCTGATTTCAACCTGACCAACGCTTTTATGGAGAGCCGTCATCGTGTCACGGCCTCTTTGTCAGCCGCTCTTGAGGCAGGCCGTTTCAAGTTCTCATTGCGTGAACGTGTGCAGTACACCTACTCATGCGGTAAGGACAGCATCAGGGAGAAACACAGGTTCGTGCTGGAATATGATGAAGAGTTAAGTGATTATGTTGATGTGCATGAAACGTCTTTGTCAAACATCAGCCCGTCAGAAAAGACTCTGCTCCGCAGCCGTATTTCAGTTGACTATGACATTCCGCATTTCAAACTGGATCCGTTCGTTTCATACGAGATGTTCTCTGACATGAATGACGGAATGGCATTTGAAAAGGGCCGTGTTACAGCCGGAGCGGGTTTTACTCTCAAAAAGACACATTCGTTCCAATTTGCATATATATGGCAGGACCATACTGACGATGATGAGCCGGTCCGTTCTGCCGTAAGCATAAACTATACTTTCAAATTCTAATAAGGACCAGGGGTTATGAAAAAGATACTGCTTTTGACTGTCATTGTACTGTGCGGAGTGCTTCATGCGCAGGACATACCGGTCGTGTTCTATCAGAAAGACGGTGCTGTCAGGTACATTGACTGTTCATTGGTAGATAGCGTATCATTCATGGGTAATGCTACTGCGCCTGCCATTTATACCAGTGACAAGCGTGTCGCAAACTATTCAGTACGCATGCTTGACCGTATGGAGTTTGAATATCCTACAGCGGTAACGGCATGGGCGTTCCCTTGCGCATCAGACTTTCTGAATGCAATAAGTAAGGCAACCGCTCCCGCCCAGACTGACAAGACTGAACCGGCAAAACCTTCTGATGAGGATGCTGCAGATTACAGTGATTATTATGAAAATTACAGCCCTAAGAACACCATTACGTTTACATGGTCAGGCAATACGGTGACCAGGTCAGGTACCGTTCCTGCCGATGTTACGGTAACCATTGACAAGGGACATGTCACCGTCAAGTCAAAAAAGAGCAAGATGAGATACAGGCTCCAGGGCACTACGACTGACGGCTCGTTCAAGATTGCCAACATGGATGTCAATGCGACCGATGACAACAACAAAAAGTTCATGCTTGACCTTTACGGAATAAACATGACGAATCCTAACGGCCCGGCCATCAACATCCAGTCAGGCAAGACGGTTCTGGTAAACATGCCTAAAGACAAGGTCAACACCTTGAAGGATGGAGCCGAATATACTCAGGTTGACGGTGAGAGCCGCAAGGGTACGTTCTTCAGTGAGGGACAGCTGATTTTCAGCGGGCTTGGAACACTTAACGTGATATCGCTCGCGGGGCATGGAATATGCAGTGATGACTATATCAGGTTGCGTAACAATGTAGGTGAGATCAATATTACCGCCGCTAAAGACGGCTTCAATACCAAGGACAAGTTCCTTATGTACGGCGGCAAGGTCAGCATCAATGCTGCAGGTGACGGTATCAGCGTTCGCCGCGGTCAGGTTGAACTGTACGGGGGCTCCGTTGACATTACCTGCGTTGATGACGGCATTGTGTCAGATTATGTAAATTCTGATACTGCTTTTATAAGGATTGGCGGCGGCAAGTTGAATATAACCACTACCGGTGCTAAAGGACATGCCGTTACCACAACCGGTAAACTTATGGTTGAGAACGGTACGATCACCGCCTCAACACAAGGCACAGCCTCAAAATGCTTTACTGCCGGTGGAGATATTACAATTGCTGATTCATACATCAACCTGTCAACACAGGGAAA
The DNA here is from genome assembly GCA_002310015.1 of Bacteroidales bacterium UBA1182. Classification (GTDB taxonomy): domain Bacteria; phylum Bacteroidota; class Bacteroidia; order Bacteroidales; family Bacteroidaceae; genus Colenecus. Next base: position 14,277 of record DBYQ01000002.1, on the reverse strand, counting down.
TCCGCAGTTTGATGATGAGGAGAATGACTGGTCATCGGCTGCCTGCATACGTGCCAAGAGCGGACTCTCAATATCTGGTTCAGATTTGTACCTGCTCAGTTCCGGTCAGGGAAGCAAGTGCATAAACTCATCATCAACAGCCAGTTTGGCCGGTTCTGTGCTGACAATTGCCGCAAAGGGCTCTGATTATGCGGTCAGTGACAACAGCAATGTCCGTTCACGCGCCGTTGATGCCGTATCATTGACAATAGGAGAGGGGACGGACTTGCGGATAAGCGCTGCCCGTACGGCAATCTATGCAGAAAAGGTACTCGAGGTAGCCGGGGGCAACTCATTTGCCTACACGCTCTCAAATAATACCAAGGCAGTCAATGTCAAGGAGACATTCTCACAGAGCGGAGGATTGCTGCTGTCAGGATATTCTGAGTAAAATAGGGGCTGTTGGAAATTTGTGGGAATAATTAAAGACAGATTCTATAAAAAGAGATATCTTTGAAAGATTGAAATCAGGTTATATGAGAAGGTTCTTTATGCTTGCTTTGACTGCCATGCTGACTGTACCCGCGTTCAGCCAGGATGTGGTTGTGGTGAGTAAGGACAGCCTGACCAAGAGCCTTGATCTTGATAATCTGCGCAAGATTGCATTCAAGGAAGGTAATCTTATAACCACATACTCTGATGGTTCTACCGTCAGTCTTCAATTGACGGAATCTGACAAACTTCAGTTGACTTCTCCTTCAGAGTCCGATGTTGAGGCCTCAGAGGAGAGGCTTTATACCATATATGATCTGAGCGGACGTGTGGTCAGGACCAACAAGGAATCAGATGAACCGTTTGATTTGAATGGTCTTTCTCCCGGGATTTATCTGCTTAGAACTGCCAGCAGCACTATTAAGATTGTGAAATAAAAAAGAATGCCCGCTCAAGTCTGAACGGGCATTCATTGTTTATATGCTAACCTTACGGATTCATAACCCTTATCGGAAGTTCTACTCCATCATGGTATGCGCTTGTAATCTGTCCCGTAACTGAACAAGCCTTTCCGGTGCTTATTACAGAACTGTTCTTCACCTTTGACCAGATTGTCTCGGCATCATCCTCCTTTACGCAGTAACTGAAGATCTCAATGGTAAGTCCATCACCATATTCATTCTTAAGTTCATCAATCATTGCAGCACTGATATTGGAGATTTCAATTGTTATACCATTTACATCATGTGTGATAGTGTGGGTAACCTCCTTGTACTCCTTGAAATAAGATGTATATACCCTGATATCAAAATCATCCTGTTCAACAATGTCTTCAAGGCCCAATGGAATATTGATCTTTACAGACTCAACATCGGTCCTGATATGAATGGATGTCTTGATTTCGTTCCAGTCAAAATGTTCCTGCTGATGAATGTCAATCTCAACGTTTTCAGGAATATTGTCAGGCTCACCTACTTCATAATCTACGATGGTACCGTTTACATGCCAGCCGTATTTAACGCCAACCTCCTTGACAACATACCAAAGCACATGTGAATCCAGGTATTCATCACCTAATGATATCAGATAGTTTACATCTGCAAGAGCGTTGATGCTTTTTGTATCAGAAGGATTTGATGCTATCTTTGCTTCAAGATCATCTTTTTCATCTTCAAGAATCTCCCTTACGTGTGGAGCCTCAAGAATGGCTAACTGGGTCTTAAGACCTTTCTTGTCATAAACATAGCGGAAATAGCCTATGTTCTGGCCGGTTTTCTTGTCAGTCTTGCTGTAGTCAAGGTCACGGTCGTTATAATGACCATAGGGATAACTTGTCAATATCTTACCTCTGTTCTTGCCAGGTTTGCCGGCAGGACGACCATAATAGAGGGCTGAACTCTTGTCTGTGTAGTCAGGAATGGAGCGATCTGCGCGAATTGAGAAACGTGCGGTCTCCCATCCTTCAGTTGAAGCATAAAGCCAAGGTAAGTCCGATGCCTTTGTTGTGGGGGTCAAAGATTGGCCTAAAACAAAAATCTCAGTCTGAGGTACGTATTCAGACTCTTGTTCATCTGTTCTCTGGATCTCAAAATTGGAATCGTTTGTGCAGTTGACAAAGATTACACTGCATAATAAAGTCAGTAATGAAATTTTTTTCATATCCATTTTTATAAAATCGTCGCAAAGATAGTCATTTTAAATAACCCGGCAATGCTTGTTGTTAATTTAATTGTATGGAATTGATGGATTTAACGCTTGCGCTAATCCAATCAACTCCACGAACTGTTGAAATGTATATTTATTATTGAAGTGTTAAAAACCAATCTAACTAATGTATCGCAGGATAAGGTCTACAGCCTCATCTGTTGTGAGCAGGTCCATATTGATGACCAGGTTGTAATTACGGGCATCATAACGGCTCTGTCCGGTGTAACGCTGCACGTAGTTTTCACGCATCTTATCCACGCTGTCCACCAGTGCCTGAGCCTGTTCAAATGACAGATTCTGTTTGTTCATTACCCGCTTTATGCGGTTTTCTTTTGATGAGGTGATAAAGATATCAACCTTGTTTGGTCTGTCTTTCAGTATGAAAAAGCCTGAACGGCCTGCAATTACGCATGAGCCTTCATCGGCAATGGCATTAAGTATCTCTTTTTCAGCCTCAAAGACCTCCTTGACACTTACTTCTGGCTTGAACTCCTGTGTATAATGACTTTTAGGGTCTACAAAAGCGCTGGCTTTGGGGACGGGAGCGACCATCTGTATGAAATCTGTCATCCAGCGTTTTTTTTGTCCTTTTATGCTTTCTATACTGTTGGCAGAGAGATTTAGTTTGTTCTCAAGTCCTTCCATCAACTGTTTGTCACTGTAATGCACACCCAGTTTCTCTGCTAATTTCAAACTGATAGTATGTCCGCCGGAACCTATCTCGCGGCTGATTGTAATTACAAATGGTTCATTCAGTTTCATAATATATAATAGGTTGTATCTGTGCTTGTAACGTTTTACATGGAAGCAAATATAATGTTTTTTTGTAAACTTTCCTTTTTAATCAGCCATTTTATAATTTTGGACACAAAAGGAAACGACCCTTTTGCGTCATTTTGTAACTTTGCCGTATGAAAGACTTTGGATTCATCCGTGTAACAGCGGCCATGCCCCGCGTTCATGTTGCGGCCCCGGCAGCCAATGCCCGTGAGATTGTCAGGTTGTGTGAACAGGCAGCCTCAGAGCAGTCATCTGTAATAGTGTTCCCTGAGTTGTGTGTAACAGGCTATACCTGTGCAGACCTTTTCGGTCAGAACTATCTTTTGAATGATGCAGAGCAGGCTGTGGCTGAAATCCTGGCCCAGACCGCCCGGTTAGATGCAATGATAGTGATTGGCACTCCCGTACGTTATGCAGGGCGCCTTTTCAACTGTGCCGTAGCGGCACGTGCCGGCAAGATTCTGGGTATGGTGCCCAAGAGTTACATGGCCGGTAACAGTGAGTTCTATGAGCCACGTTGGTTCGCTCCTGCACATGTGATACCTGGAGGCAGCGCCCGCATAAGTTATGCCGGACAGGATGATATCCTTATGGGAGTCAAACAGTTGTTCCGCATCGGTCCGGCTCTGGCAGCCATTGAGATATGTCAAGACCTTTGGGTGCCCATACCTCCATGCTCCGAGGCTGCAATTGCAGGAGCGCAACTTATTCTGAACCTGTCTGCCAGCAATGACTACCTGTTCAAGCATGAATACCGCAAACGTCTGGTTGAAACCACATCGTCAAGACTCTATGCCGCATACGTATATTGTTCCTGCGCTGAGGGCGAGTCAACCACAGACCTGGTGTGGGCCGGTTCTTCACTGATTTGTGAGAACGGCTCCATATTGGCCGAGGCAGAGCGTTTTGCCCGCGGCAGCCGCATGATAAGTGCCGATGTTGATATAGAACGCCTTGATACGCTGCGTGCCAAGGAGCACAGTTTTGGTCTTGACGTTCCTGTTCAGGCCTATACCGTTCAGAATGCCGGAAAGGCTGCGCATACAGATTTTGAGGCAAGCCTGCTGCGCACTATAGAACCGCATCCGTTTGTTCCGCAGGGTAATCCTGATGAACTTGATTTACGCTGTCGTGAGATACTGTCAGCCCAGGTTGCCGGTCTCACTACACGTTTGGAGCACATACGTTGCAAAAAGGCTGTGATAGGAGTATCGGGCGGACTGGATTCAACGCTTGCACTGCTTGTTACGGCACTTGCCTTTGATACACTCGGTATTGAACGCACCGGCATAATTGGCGTAACAATGCCCGGATTCGGCACCACACACCGCACGCATGACAACTCTGTTGACCTTATGCATGAACTGGGTACAACCGTTAAGGAGATTTCAATTGTACCGGCCGTAAGACAGCATTTCAGCGATATTGGTCAGGATGAGGCCAACCATGACCTTACGTATGAGAACAGCCAGGCCCGTGAGCGTACGCAACTGCTTATGGATATAGCAGGCAAGGAGGGTGGTATTGTAATAGGTACAGGTGACCTTTCTGAACTTGCGCTTGGCTGGTGTACCTACAACGGTGACCATATGTCAATGTACGGTGTCAATGCCAGCGTGCCCAAAACGCTGGTACGTACTCTGGTGCGTTGGGCTGCTGACAACAAGTTTGATGCAACGGGTAACATACATCGCACGCTTTTGGATATTGTGGATACTCCCATCAGCCCTGAGTTGCTCCCGGCCGATGCCGATGGTAAGATTGCCCAGAAGACTGAGGATACTGTTGGTCCGTATGAACTGCATGATTTCTTTCTGTATCACTTTTTCCGTTCAGGAGCAGGACAGGATAAGATCCTGTTCCTGGCACGCAAGGCATTCAAGGGCGTCTATGATGATGAGACCCTGAACAAGTGGCTCAACAATTTCATGCGCCGTTTCTACCAGCAGCAGTTCAAGCGTTCTTGCCTGCCTGACGGACCAAAGGTTGGTAGCGTGTCTCTCTCTCCCCGTGGTGACTGGAGAATGCCATCAGACCTGGAATGACACAGGGATACGATCCCTTTGTGTCATTCCAAGAAATTAGCCAAATATTTGGTAATGTGGCGGGAATGGTTTACTTTTGCCTCCGCAAACAAGGAGAGAAGATTGGTTGTTATCGGAAAACCGGTTCATCAATTTTCGGAGGCATGAGTAGCTGTGACAGCTGCTCATTCTTTTTTTACCAAAGCTGCCTTGAGCAGAATAACCGGTATCAATGAGCGTCAGTTATGGTGTCTTCATCGCTATTACTATTTTTTGCGTCTGAACACTGACCTCTTGAGGCCTCGCTGATAATCTGTAAGCGGGGCCTGATACTTTACCGGATCATAGATAATTGGGATATAGTACTGGCGATATTCCCTATAAGCCCCCGACTGTTTCATATACTCACTCTTTTGTAATGGCAACAGTATCACACCGTTGAATCTGGGCCTTGCCCATTCAGTCTTTCCTGGAACGTGTCCCTCGCCTCCATGTTCACGAATCTGTTTTTCAAGTTCTGTGCGTGCCCATTCTTCACCTCCGTCAACTCCTTCCCATACATTTGTTTCCAAATACTCATACGTTATGGGCGAACTAGGATACAAGACTTCATAATGATCAGGTTTGTTCTCCATCGTAAAGAAGGCTATCTCATCAAAACCAGCTGTGCCCCAGTTCTTTCTTTTCTCCAGAACTGACAGGTCATGCTTGAGGTTTTTGACACTTATCAGATAAGGGTACAAATCAACACCGTCCGTTCTGGGAATTGAGTAGGCATTACCCTTGACTGCTGTGAACGTATGTCCCTGGGCACTTATAGTCTTATCCTTCTGATATGATGTAATGAGTTTATCCAGGAACGCGATGGCATTATCTATGGTACCCAGTTCTATCGATACAACCTTACCACCCTTATCCTCAAGGCCCATAACCCAGAAAGAATAGACGCCTTTGGAAAGCTGGATGCAGGATATGTATCCCTTATAGGGCTTGTCATTGGTTAAGATTCCGTCATCATAGATGCTCTCAAGGGAATTCAGTTCAGGATACTGTTTTTTCAGATTGTCCAGCATTATGTCAGGAAGGTTTCGCGGTATCTCTATTTGCTCCTGATATAAAGGACGTGCTACCGGGTATTCCAGCAGTGAACCGTCAAAAAGGGCCGATAAGGTCTGGACGGTTTCTGTTGCATCGGTTTCAAAAGGTACATCGGTCTCAGAAAATTCATCTTCATTTGTTTCTGCCAATTCAAACTCGGGCTCTATTTCATCTACCTCAGACACTGTATAGATGGGTTCCTCAACCGGCATCGGTTCTGATGATGTGTTAACCGTCAAGTCATAAACGGTGTTTGACATTAGAACTAAAGCCACAGTAAGTACTATGGGCAGATAGGCAAGTTTAAGCAGACTGAACCTGCCGGACAGTTTGCGGTTCATCATACGTATCCTGGAATGGAGGCTGCTTTCTCCAAGTCCGTTTACCAATGGGATGGACAGGCCGCCTGTTGCCATGTTGAGCAGGGACATCTCGTACTCACCCCTGTCAAGACCTGATTCAAGCACTGAGGCATCGGCCTGGAATTCCTGCACGCAGCATAAATCATGCCTGAGCAACCATACTGCCGGGTTGAACCATTGGAACGCAGAAAGGATGTCTGTAACCAGAAGTTCCATAGAGTGATGATGCGATATGTGTGAATACTCATGGCATATTACCGCCTGTGCGCAGGAGAGGTCTGCATACTCCTCTGGCAGTACTATGTAATGCATCCAACTGAAGGGACGGATGTTGTCTTTTGAAATCACTATCTTATAACCGGCGGTTTCCTTAACTACATGGCCGCGACGTATGAGGGTCCGAACCTGGCGTATAGATACGAGCCTGAGTAGGATAAGGCTTGTTGTTCCGATGCAATATATTATAAAGGTAATCTGCATCCAATCTATATGCTTATGACTGGGAACAGTTGCTGCAATTGACTGCATCTGGGTGTGTGTCTGAACTTGAGCGGGATAACTGTCGGGAACCCTATTCATTGTTGCCGGGACCAAAGTCTGAACCGATGTTTGTACAGATGCAATCTGACTGTTTTCAACTACAGGTGCAGGCCTATGGATGGTTATGACACAGAACGGCAGTATGTATGATACCACCAGTGACGATACAAGGACCATTCGTGTAGTTCGGTGAAACGTATCACGCCTGAGCAAAAGGTGGTACAGCAGCACAAATACCGCTGTAAAAAGAGCCACCTTTAATATGTAAACAAGGAAAGCGTTCATGGCTGTTTATTCTTTTTAATCTCATTTATTATTTGCTCCAGTTCCTCAACTGACAGTTTTTCATCCTTAACGAATGACATTACCACGCTTGAGTATGAACTGCTGAAAAATTCATCAACAATGCCGCTGATGCCTGATTTACTGTATTCCTCCCTGTCAACAATGGGATAATACTGAAAGTTCGTGCCAAAGGCATTGTGGCTTATAAAGCCGTCAGCCTGCAATGTACGTACCTGATTGGACAGTGTGCCAAATGAGGGCTTGGGGTCAGGATAGCGTTCCTGTAACTCACGGATGAACATGGGACCGTAGGTCCAATAGTAGTCCATTATGACTCTCTCCTTCTTGGTCAAACGTCGCATAAGCAATGCGTTTTATATGTCAACGAAATATTTTCGCTACAAATAAAACGCTTTATTTTCATTCCAACAAATTTTTTTCGCTGAAAAATAAAGTGAACCCCAAAAGTAAGACAAAAGCTTTTAGGTTTCACTTCAAACCGACCCTACGGTGTCACGGGACGGAGAGAACGGCTGAACTTACGGTTATAGGCTCTGACATCTACATTGCCGGAATCAAAATAGAGAATGAACGTGTAGTCCGGATTGTCTGTGATAACTGTGCTTGACCAATACTCACCGCGAGGTCCCGTATAAAAAGGGAGCAGACCGCTATAGCCATCGGCCACAGGAAGGAATATGGAGCGGTCTGTATAACCGGGTATCTTGCTGGTAACCTTGTAGCCCTGCACGCTGTCCCGGGTGGTCCACTCCCATGCGCAGTTGATGCAAAGCTCATAGAATTCAGCAGAAGTGGGCATACGCCAACGGCCTCCCCACCCCAGATGCGCCATATCATCAGGAACAGGTGCGGTTTCTCCTAAGGTAAACACATCACCCTGTTCCTCCGGCCGGGAGGCGCCCAGATTACAGGTGGCCCATTTTACGCTCAGGCCCAGGTCAACGTATTCATGCCCCTTGTGTGAGCGTATGGCTTTACCTTTACGGGGCGGAACATCAGCATCAGGAACTGAACATCTTTCCATCCTGACTACATAATAAGCAGAGTTGACGGGAAGTTCTACTGTCTCATATCCACGACAACTGAACCTGATACTGTGAGCCGGATTCTCCAATTGGATTGCAAATTCTCCGCCTCTTGACGTGAAGTCCTGCCCTACTTTATTTCCGTATGGATCCACCTCAGCAACCTCTACCATCATAATGTAGCCATTTTTATCACGTACTACGCCACGGATTACATCATCAGGATTAAGCTGTCTGGTTGAAGCTGTAGCGGCTATAGCTGATTCAAGCAGGCCCTTATCAGGAAACGCCCCCTCGCTTACTGACATGTAAAGATAGTTGCGGCTATCAGTGGGATTGATTATGATTCTCTTGAGATTGGTGCATCCGGCAAAAGCCTCCTTGCCTATCTCACCTATAGAAGAAGACATCACCAACTCCTCAAGAGAGGTACATCCGTAAAAACATTTATGGGGGATATAATCGATGCCGTCACCAATAACTACCCTCTTCAATGACGTACATCCCATGAAAAACGAGTTCCCGTTGAGTATGTTACACCCGTATGGGATCTCTATCTCCTCAAGTGAAGTGCAGTTTTCAAACACATTATTGATAAGGGTTCCGTTCTTGGGCACGTTTATCAGTTTGAGATTTGTGCAGTTTTTAAAAGCCCTATCCATAATGATTATACTGTCCGGTAAACTCACAGAAATAATGTCTGTATTGCCCTCAAATGCATTATGCCTTATCCCTTGAACCCTGTAACATTCACCGTCAGCATTTATGTACTGAGGTATTACCAATTCTGTCCTGCCATCACTCCCTGCAACAAATGAGCCTAAAAATGCCCTATGGTTATCATGCAACTCATAACAGATTCCATCAACGGTTACCATCTGCCTCTCCTGATTTTGAGCCGATACGGTCACGGCAACTGTCAGCAACAGCACCAAGAATGATAAGATGACCCTATGTCTTTTCATAAATCACTGATTTTTGTGACAAATGTAAGTGCAGATAAACCATCAAAACAACAAAAAGGCGCTGCAATTCTGTTGCAACAAAATGCAACATCTTTGCAGCGCTATTCCTTTGGTATCGGTTTAAAATTCTTATATTTTTGCGTCAAAAGTCAGGAGAAAACGGACGCATTTTGATTAACTATCAGTCTATAGTTATATAATTAAGGGAAAAAAGGAAGACTATATGAAAATAAGAAGGATCAGAATCTGGTTATCCAAAGGTTGGTATAGGGTGATTTGCAGCATATCACTGCTACTGCTACCCCTCTTTTACAATACGGGTAAAGCTGCGGCTGCAACAACTACAGCCCAGCAGCAAGCCAAAGACACTGCCCCTGTAAAGAAGGGTGATATAATAAAGGGAACCGTCAAGAAATCTGACGGTACGCCGTTCTCCATGATGAACGTAACGGAAAGGGATTCACTTGAACGTATCGTTGCCCATGCCGTTACTGATGCAAATGGAGAGTTTGCATTCAAGGTTGTTGATCCTTCCCATAAACTTTACATAGAATACGTAGGCTATGAAACACAAATATTTGATTTTGACCGTACCACATTTGAAATCACTATGCTTGAAAGTGCGCCGGTTGTGGTCCCTTCTACTGAATTTGATATCGTACGTGTTGTAGCGTATGGCCCTCCTGCGGCAAGTTTCAGAAGATATGATGACAGGGTTTCCAGAATCGTGGAGTCTGATTTCCAGTCAATAGGGATAGAAACTCCTGATGTAAGCGTAATGTATGGCGTTCCCACAAACAGGTACGTGATATCTGACGATAAGAAAGAACCTGCATCGGCCCCCTCATTTCCGCTGATAGTCCTTGACGGTGAGATTGTAAATGCGCCCCATGATAAACTGGCCGCATTTGACTTCAACGCCGTTCTTATGGACCGATATCAACTGGCTGAACTGGTAGGAATACGTGGCGATAAGATAAAAGAGGTACGCACCTTAAACAATAAGGAAGCCCAGGATGTATGGGGTGAACAGGGAAAGAACGGCGTCCTTGAGATACTCACCAGAAAGTACTACCGCAAAGTCTTAAGACGTGAAAAAAACATTCCCGGCACCAAACAGCTCATCACAGGCTTAAAGAACAATCAAGAATAAGCTCTATTTATTTTACTCCGCAAAAGCGCTCCTTTATATGTGGCTTTGCCGACCTTTTCTCGCCACGACAGAGTGAGTAAACTCCCTCTGTTCGCCTGGCTTATCGAAAACGTTCGCTTAGCTCCCTCCGGTCGTGTCCTTCGGACTAAAAAAAGAACAATTGGGGTTTGTCCCCAATTGTACTTTTTTTGCTTATATTTGTGAGACGAATAAATATAGCATTTGCATGAAGATACGGATAAACAAAGCACCGTTGTTTCTATTCTCTGCGGTCATAACGCTTATGCTCCTCTCTTGCGGTCAGGATAAAGCCAGCAGCAGTGAGATGCACTCTGAGGCTGAATTAAGCGGTCACACCGTAAGCACAACGGCCGGAAATTATTATGACAACAAGTACTCCGCACGTGAAGACATAACCATGTTCCGTGTCAATACTGAGGCCGATGGTATTCAGGCTGTACGTCAGGGCTTAGCCGATGTCCACGTGACAGATGAGGTTACTTTTACCCCTGAACTGCGCCGGCAGTTGGGCATCAGGCTGGCCTTTAAAGGTGAAGAGGCCTTTGATGTTGCTTTTGCTGTAAGGAAGGGCGATGACCAACTCAGGGAACAGATGGACCGTTTCATTGCTCAACTCAAGGCCGACGGCACCCTTGATGCAATACTTAGCCACTGGTTAGAGGACACCCCGGCCCCCGGGCCTGTCAAGGGAGGAGAACCGGGAGCCCCCACTCCGCTACGTTGCATCACCGGTGTCAGTATGGCTCCGATATGTTATATAGGAGAAGGGGGTGAATGGATGGGCATGGATGCCGATATTCTCAAGCGCTTTGCCGCCTGGAGTGGCCGTACCTTTGACATGAAGTTCCAGGACCTGGGCTCTGCCATGATAGCCCTCAGCACCGGACAGTGCGACGTGGTATGTGCATGCCTTTACATCACTGATGAAAGAAAGAAATCTGTAGATTTTACTCAGCCCTATTATTTGTGCCGTGCCGGATATTTTGTAGTGGATAAAGAATCCACTTCACAGACGGGGTTTGCAGAAAGGCTCAAGATGAATCTTGTAACAGAGAGCCGATGGAAACTCATAACTGACGGTTTATGGGAAACGGTCAAGATAACAGTTTTAGCCATTCTGTTGGGAACCCTGCTGGGCGCGGGAGTATGCGCCATGTTGCGTAGCCGCCGCAAATGGGTGAACAAGACGGTGGAACTGTACGGTGCTTTCATCCAGGGCATACCTACTCTGGTGCTGCTTCTGGTTATGTTCTATGTCATTCTGGCAAGTGCAGGACTCAGCGGTACCGTTGTGGCGATAATCACCTTTGCATTATGTTTTGCATGGTCATCAGGCAGCATATTCTCATCGGCCATATCATCAGTGCCAAAAGGACAGACTGAAGCGGGACTGAGCCTGGGCTTTACTCCGTTCAGGACCTTTACCGGTATTGTGTTCCCGCAGGCCATTCAAAAAGCGTTGCCGCTGTACGCCGGAGAATGCGTATCCCTTCTAAAGAGCACCTCCATTGTAGGTTATATAGCCATCATGGACCTTACACGTGCCAGCGACCTTATCCGTAGCCGCACATTCGATGCCATGATTCCGCTCCTGGTCATAACCATAGCATATTTTGTCCTGGCCTGGCTCATCCGCCTTTTGTTAAACCTCTTCCTTAAGAAATAATATGATAAGCATCAGACACTTAAGCAAGACTTTCCACAATCCTGACGGCAGTGTGGTAACTGTTCTGAAGGATGTAAACTGTGATATTGAAAAGGGAGAGGTCATAAGCATAATAGGCCCTTCCGGAACAGGAAAGAGTACGCTCCTAAGGGCACTCAACATGCTGGAACCGCCCACAAGCGGCGAGATCTGGGTGGACTCTGAGAACATCATGGCCCGAGGCTACAAGCTTGACAAGATGCGTCGCAAAATGGGTATGGTGTTCCAAAGCTTCAACCTTTTTGAACACATGACAGTGCTGGAAAACATCACCTACGCACCAGTCAGGCTGCTGAACAAAACGCTCCAAGAGGCCAGCGCTGAAGGCATGGAACTGCTCAAGAAAGTGGGGTTGGCCCAAAAAGCCGATGTGTATCCGGAATCCCTTTCCGGCGGACAGAAGCAGCGCGTTGCTATAGCACGGGCATTGTCCATGCATCCTGATGTGATTCTTTTTGACGAGCCCACATCAGCTCTGGACCCCACTATGGTGGGCGAAGTCCTCAGCGTGATACGTCAGCTTGCCAAAGACGGGTTGACAATGCTCATAGTAACACATGAGATGCGTTTTGCCAGAGATGTAAGCACACGTATCTTCTTCATGAATGAAGGTATAATCTATGAGGACGGCACCCCGGAGCAGATCTTTGAGCATCCGCAGCGGAGTGCGACCAAAGCATTCGTGAACCGCATCCAGAAACTGGTATATGAGATTAACGATGACAGTTTTGACTATCTCCAGATTCAAACCGGTCTGAACCGCTTCTGTATTAAATACAACATACCTGAAAAGGCCGACGGAGCCTACTCCATCATCAAGGAAATGCTGTTTGAGCACCTGAGCGACATCCGTCCGTTGACCTTAAGGATCACCCACGCCGATCTGTCGGGAGAAACCGCCCTGGACTTCATGGTTGAAGGCCTCACGGAGTCACCACTCCCCCACAACGATGCCGTGCAAGCCATCCGTTCCCAAGTGAAATCAATCATAGAGGAACCCACCACAAGAGGTTTCCGCATAAAAATTATCCTCAAATAATCCTACATTTAGCAAGATTATAGCAAAATGTAACAAGAATTTAACAAGGTGAGAGCGGTCCAGGAGGGCCGCCAAGCTCATGATAATGAGAGCTTTCGCGTTGCGAAATAAAAAGATGTGCGGAATACGCACCACAAAAAAGAGCCGCCACTGGGCGACTCTTTTTTGCGGTGCGTATGGCCTCTCGAATATGGATAATATTGGATAAATCTGGGGGGGGGGGCATTTGGATGATAAATCACTGATAATGTGTAACAACTGGACAAATACTGTCCAAATCGCCTCTTGTATCGCTAGTTTATGTGGACGGACAGTTTGTTGTGGGAGCTGGGTTGATGATAATGATATTGGGTAATTATGTCATCGGCAACGGAGGAACTGGCATCAAGAGTAAGGTTGCCTTTATTGAAGGTTAAGGCGATTATGGTTGCTGATCCGGGACTATCAATGAACGGGAGGCTGATTATTTCATTATTAAAGTATAACTCATAGCAATCTTTTGCGGCCTTGATGCTTTCCTGATGATTCTTAGTTATGGTTAACTTGATGTGACCACTGTCTGAGGCATCGATGGCTATTTCTATCACATCATCTTTGAGAAGCGGTTCTGTCTGTTTGATGATGTCCGGGAAATAGCAAGTGAGGACGTTTCCCTGATTGTTTTTACAGAGGGAAACGACTCCGGTGGCGGTGTTGTTGATGTTTATAATCATCTATAGTTAGTCTTCTTTATAGTTGTTTTTATTTCAGGAGTTGATATCCATCCAATGTTTCTCCAGACTTGAGAGCCTTGCGGTATGCCTTTTTGCTTAATACATCAAGAACACCATAATAGGCGCGCATACCCCATACTGAGGTTGCATCTGTACCGGTCAGAATCTTATAGTAATAAGGGTTACAAGCAGCAGGGATACGCTGTACACTGCGTAGTACCAACCTTTGGATAACCAGATTTTGATGGTGCGGATTCTCATATTATCTGATTCTTTTGGTACGTTCTATCTTTATCTTTTTTTCAAATCTAATTAAATCTCAGATACTTTGCAAGCAATGCAACATAATCAGTGATGGTCTTGTTTTC
>DBYQ01000073.1:8295-28325 GCA_002310015.1 Bacteroidales bacterium UBA1182 | reverse complement strand
TCGAGTCCCGCCTTCGGCTCAAAAAATATGGCGTCCGTAGGGGCGCCTTATTTTTTGAGCCGAGGCGGGACTATAAGTCCCACAATATTTTAGTTTCCTAACGGAAACGGGACGCCCTCCGGGCGTTCTCGCTCGTAAACTCGCTCGCTGACACTCGCAGGCTTTACTTAAGAGTGTACTCAGGAAGTTTGTCCAGTGCGGGGGTCTCGTAGTTGGATATGCGCAGACGGAAACGGCGCAGTTCATCCAAAGTATACTGAGGCTTTGTACAGTCATCCGGAATAGGCATTCCTGAGAATGTCTGGAAATATAACATCAAGGCATCACGCCACCATATAGCATCCTTGGCCTGACGCACCAGTTTGTCATGAACCTGTCCGTAACGGTAAGGATCAACATATTTCTCAACACTCTCCCATGTATTGATAAAACCGCGTGCCTCATCAATACCCTCCTGGAAAGTATAGCAAAGCTCGTCCCACAGGGTACGGCCGCTCTTCATCTTAAAGTCCCATGGCAGATGATGGAACCACAGAATAAGGTTATCAGGACATGTCTCTACATTATCATAGAGAGACTTGAGCGGCTCATGATATTGTGAAACAGCGTCTGTACCAGTCTTTGACGTGCGGTCAAAGCCTATGCCATCGGCGGCAGCCTTGTGGTAATATGCAGGCTCCCAGTCAGGACGCGATGAGCGGTCCCAGGGACCGGGTCCGTAATGTCCTGCTCCGGAGAAACAATGGTGCAACCCTAAAGGCATCTCATATTTGACACAAGCCTCACGTGAAACAAGCATCATCTCCTTTACAGGCTCCACAAATTTCTTATCAGTAGTGAATGTCTGCTTGAGCCACTCATCAAGAATCTGCTCAGAACTAAGATCCGGATTCCAAGCCATACGGCCAAAAGCGTACCAGTTAGCCTGTGCCAGATGATGTCCGCACCAGTTCACGCTGTCACCTATGTTGGTTACACCGGCAATTGCGCTGTAGGTTGTATTACCGTGAACTTTACCCAGAGTCTCAGCACATACGGTACTACCCTCGCCTTTCTGATAGGTATCGGAGTCAAGGCACTCCTTCCACATAGGGTGCAGATAAACCATGTGGTTACTGTGTCCCAGATACTCCTGGGTTATCTGCATCTCAGCCATGATATTGGTATGCTCCAGCTGTCCGAACAGAGGGCTGAACGGCTCGCGGGGCTGGAAGTCAACCGGTCCGTTCTTGATCTGGATTATCACATTGTCACGGAACTGTCCGTCAAGAGGCTTGAACTCCTCAACAGCCTGCTTGGCACGATCAGGAGACTCTGCTGCATACACGAACGCTCTCCACATCACAATACCGCCGTAGGGCTTAACGGCATCGGCTATCATATTGGCACCGTCAGCATGTGTGCGTCCGTAATCCTGCGGACCTGACTGACCCTCAGAGTTAGCCTTTACCAGGAAACCGCCAAAATCAGGAATGATGCTGTAAATCTCAGCCACCTTATCATTCCACCACTTGATAACATCCTTGTCAAGCGGATCACTGGTCTTAAGGCCGGCCAGATGCTTGGGAGCGGCAAAGTTCAGTGAAAGATAGACCTTGATTCCATACGGACGGAAAATGTCTGCCAACACCTTTACCTTCTCCAAATACTCACGTGAGAGCATGCGTGCATCGGCATTAACGTTGTTCAGAACTGTTCCGTTTATACCGATTGATGCATTGGCGCGGGCATACTCCTCATACTCAGGACGTATCGTGCCAGGCAGCTCCTCCCACTTCCAGAGAGACTTGCCGGCATATCCACGCTCAACGGTAAGATTGGGATTATCCCAATGGTTCAGGATACGGTATCGGAACGCAGGTTTTTCTGTAACCAGAAACTTGTCAGCAATTTTTACGCCACAGTCAGCCAGTCTCTTAAGATAGAACACGGCATACAGTTTGGCAGCATCGGTATTGGCAGTAACTGCAACATGATTTCCGATACAGTTGATGCTGAATCCCTCATCACCTAAAGAATTGTTATATATTCCACTTGCATCAAAGCCTATGTCTTTAACCCCAAGGGCATTAAGATCTATCCGCTTACTCTCTATCTTCCAAACGGCCACATCAGCAGGTCCGGATTTAACTGTAATATCACCCAGCCAAAGGTTATGGCCATCATTGTTCTCCGGCCTTGTCTGGCCGCCGCATGACTGAACTCCCATAGCTGTGAGCGCTACGGTCAGTCCAAAAATAAGTCTTCTAGCATTCATATTATTCCCAATTATCTCAATTTTCAATTCTCAATTCTCAATTCCCTACTCGCCTGAGTATCAGCCACAGCATTAATCCTTGATTCAAAATCATCGGCCACAGACAATCTTGCCCTAATTACCGCCTTACAGTCAAAAGTCCGTTCTGCGCCTTCTGTACTAAAAGAGCCATAATCCTGCGCTATTATCCTCACCTCAAGATCCTTAACTGCCTTCATGACCACATTGGTCATATTGTATGTAAACAGCACCGTCACGTTACGCTCCACGTATGCCGTAACCACCTCAGCCTTTTCAATTACCTGAGCCGCGGCCAGCCTATACGCCTCTGTCAGCCCTGAAGTTCCCAGCTTTACGCCCCCAAAATACCGGACCACAGCAATCAGCACATCGCTCAATCCGGCACTGTTTATCTGTCCCAATATAGGCTTGCCTGCAGTCCCTGAAGGCTCACCGTTATCATTGGCGCGCCAATCAGTCCGCTCAGCGCCAAGCATATATGCATAACACACATGCCGCGCATCATAATACTCTTTCTGCAAAGCCGCAATCCGTTCCTTAATCTCATCGGCTGTAGTTACATGCCATATGAACGATATGAAACGGCTACGCTGCTCCACAAACTGAGCCTGTGCCTCTCCTTTAACGGTCAGGTATGTATCGGTAGACTTTTCCAAATTATCTGCCTGCTATTTCATTAACTGTTTTTGGTCTATCGATACAAAAATAGTTCTTATTGGCGATAGTATATGCCTATCTGCTTGTTTTTTGCCTTTTCAGGCACTCTATGTCGTCATCTGAGTCTGAAACTGACAGGCAAGGTAGATGTAACTCTGACCGTCTTGCCATCTCTCTTGTGCTCTTTAAATTTAGGCATCTTTGATATCAGCCTGACAGCTTCGGCATCGAGCGAAGAGTGAACCCCATCATCCAAAACGCCAACATGGGTTATCGAGCCGTCTTTCTCTATAACAAAAATGACCGTCACCCTGCCCTGTATGGCGTTCTCTCTGCAATCCATCGGATAACTCAGATTATTCCGGAGATAATCCTGAAATGCAGTGCTCCCTCCCGGAAACAGTGCCATGGCTTCAGATGGAGAGAGAATAACTGTTTGATCATCATCCTCTTGCTTAACGCTTTCAGTAAACTCAGGAAGCGTATAATAATTTAAATTCTTGTTCTTCTTATTATTGTTTTTTTTCGTCACCTCTGATGATCTATCCTGCGTTGTATTCCTGACCGAAGAATTAGTCAGATTAGAGGTCGTGTTTTTACTTGCATTAAAATAGAATGAACCCACCAGATCATCATTAATTGACGGTATCTGTTCATTGTTTGTCACATTGGAAACATTGGTCTGAATATCCTTGAACATCTGATATAGCGGAACGTTTGTCTTGGTCATTCCGTTAAGAAATTCTTTGGTAAAGACGCTTATTTTTTCTCCCTTGATATCTGCGACAGTCTTATCAGCCTGTGCAGACAGCACATTAAAATAACCGTACTGACTGATTCTGGCCAGTCCCTGTTTTATTGAGCCTTTACCACGGACCAACTGACTGTTATCCCTGCAGGCATCCAGTATAATGATCTTCTTATCTACGTTTACTGCGTCCAGTTTTGCCATAAAACGGCTCATATTGAAGCAATCATACATAACAGTAGACGGTTCTATATAACTTTTGGCAGGAATCAGATAATTAATTCCTTCATTCTGAACGGCATAACCAGAGTAAAAAAACAATGCCACGTCATAACCTGTAGCTTTCTGACAGAACTCATCCATCATCTGATTCATTCCCTGGAGCTCAAGATTCGTCTTTAAAATAACTTCAAATCCAAGAGACTGAAGTCTGTCCGATATTCTCTGTGCATCGTTGACCGGGGTAGCAAGTTTTCCTTTGGGGTAATTGGCATTACCGATTATAAGCGCAATCTTTCTTGAACCGCTCTCCAGCATAACGACATAATCTTCAGCTGATTTGTTGCCGTTGGCCAATGCTTTCTTGAACCAATACAACGCCTGTTCCTGATCCTTTTCAACCCCAAGGCCATTTAAATACAATAGTCCAAGACTATTCTGAGCATTGGATTGATCCTGTGCCGCAGCTTTCTGATACCACTCCGCAGCTTTTGCATAATCCAGGCTCCGGCCATATCCATTTTCATACATGATACCTATTACAGCTTGTGCATCGGCATTATTAAGATCGGCCGCCTGCTTGAGATATTCATACGCTTTTGCATAATCCCTTTTATATCCATTTTGACCGATGTAATAAGCCAAGCCGATACTCAAAAGTTCACGAGAGTTATCATCTTCATACGTCACAATGACTTTTGAGGATATCACACTCGTCAAAGACAGGAAAAATGCAAAAACTGAAATCCTTTTCATTAATCGGCTCATAACCATTCTACTGGATGTTTATATATTAATTATAATCATGGCATATAGAAAATAGATAATCCCTGATAGACATTGTCCACCCAATCAAAAGACAATGCACGTTCACGGATATCAATCTTTATGTCACGCGGTTTACGGTCACCATATATGGCAGGAGTTATTACATAACACTTGCCATCCGGAGTCCGTTTCAAGCTGACAACGACACTCTCACTGTCACTGATTTGCCATACGGATTCCGCCACAAAGCCATCATTGGGTTGGCTTAATGCAGGCAAGTGTATGGAATCAGCCAGATAATATGATTTGGTGGCATAATAATTATTCTCACTCATACCTCTGGTATAGAGAGTCTTCTCGTTCAGCAGATATTCGGCCAGCGTCTTTGATTTACTCTCTGAGAACCCTAACTGGGTAAGTGTATATTCCTCTTGTTTCGCAGAACCTACTTTCTTTACCCTGACAAACTGCCTGGGCTCCCACTTGATTTCCATATCACCATCAAACTGATCCCCCACAGAAAGCTGTTTGTCATCAACCACCAGATATTTGTGATTATGGATATAAGTGATCTGATATCTGTCTGATGATTGAGCAAAAGCATTGACACTCATAATCAGTCCGGACAATGCAAGAATTATAAAAGAGTTTGTCAGTTTCATAGAATTATTTATTTTTCAGCAATTTATACTCGTAAACAGCATTCACTACCCTCTTGAGGGCATAGAACAATGTAATAGTCAGCAATATGTCAAAAACCTCATTGAAAACATAGAATGTGAAAATGCATATCAACACTAAAAAAACAGGATAACTCAATATAGAACATATCCTTGTCATTTTCAACAAGACCTTTCCAATAAATTTTTCAGTGGCGTTTTTCTTCTCCAAACACCTTTTGGTCACTATAAATATATCTTGACGGTTAAGAATCTGATAGCTCTGGAAATAAAAGAACAGCAATAGCAGCAGCAGGAATGTATAAGACACTATGTGCTGACCTTCCTGTAACGACAGGAAAGCATTGAAATTTATTACGGTACCCGGTATCTCTCCTCTATACGTAGTATGGGTATCGCCTTCAAAGTCTCCAATAAGAATGTATTTATCTTTTGCCCAACCCGGATTATCTGAATATGCATCCTGCCTTGAACCGTCCGGAGAGATACCCAGAACGCCAACACCCATATCATATGGAACATTAACGGGAAGCGCCCCGCCCATCACTTCATCAATAGTGGTAGCCCTGAAATCAAGCATCTGGATAACGCTGTTTCTGATCAGTCTACCGCCTTCTCTATAAAACAGTCCAAATGACTTGATCTTCCTGCCCTTATTCAGATTCTCATACATCATCAATGGCATACTCTTCCGGCCATTGGTATAGAACGGATACTTCACAAAATCATTCTCCCAGATAGTAGTTCCATATTGAGCCATTCCCACTTTTCCTGAATCCGATAACATATCATCTGCTATATCTGTACCCATCGGCATAGGAATGGTAATGCGTTCCATGGATGATATCATTCTGTAAAGCGATGAATCCCCAGGTTGACGGTCTTCAATGCAAAAGGCCACATCAAGCATAATGTGTCTGTAGTTACCTTCCTGCTTAAGTCTGTAAAGTAACTGATATAGTTTTTCCCGGTCTGTTACAGGTACCATGCCCAAATCCTGCCCATACCTGTCTCGCTCCATAACCAACTGCTTGTCATAATGGACATCTATCAAAAGCACCGAGTCGCTCATATCAATATTCTTCTCATGGCCTCTAAACTTGGTCATTGCCAAGTCAACATATTTGAGCGTAAGCTTTTCACCACTCACAGACCACCGGCAGTTCATCACCACATAGATGATAAACAGAAACAGCAACGCGATTCCAAAAGCTGTATATTTTGTGTGTTTATTAGTTTTCAATACTTCAAATTAAAATAGAACGTCCCTATCAGATCATCATTAATGGATGGAACCTGCTCTTTGTTTGTATTATTGGATACATTTGTCTGAATATCCTTGAACATCTGATGGAGCGGCACATTGGGCTTGTCAATCTCTTTGAGCAGTTCCCGTGTAAACGGACTGTTACGCTCACCTGTTCCGTCTTTTGCCGTTTTACCTGCCTGTGTGGAAAACATGATGATAGATCCGGAACTGCTCATTCTTGCCAATCCCTGCTCTGAGACACTTCGGCTCAAGCTCTGGAGTCCATTATCCCTACACGCATCAAGAATGATGATTTTTGTCTTAACGTCTGATGCATCCAGTTTAGCCATAACCTGATTCATATTGACACAGTCATCATTTATTGCCGCTGCATCAATAGTACTTTTGGCAGGCATAAGATAATTCACGCCTCCATTCTGAACTGCATGTCCTGCATAAAAGAACATGGCCGCGTCATAATAAGATGCTTTCTTACAGAAATCATCTATTGCCTGATTCATATCAGCAAGATCAAGATTGGTCTTTCCAATCACATCAAAGCCCAGGCCTTTGAGCTTAACTGCCAAGTCTAGGGCATCATTAACCGGATTTGCAAGACGGCCCTGAGGATAATCTGCGTTTCCTATAATCAGAGCTATCGTTTTGGATCCGGTTTCATTCTCAAGCTGTGCTATTGAGTTTTTTGCCTGTTTATTTCCATTGGCCGCCGCCTTTCTGTACCAGGACAAAGCCTGTTCTCTATCTCTTTCTACGCCATAGCCGTTGGCATACATTCTACCAAGACTGTTCTGTGCACCTGCATGATTCTTTTCAGCAGCCTTATTATACCATTCTAGAGCCAAACCGAAATCTTTTGACACGCCATACCCTTTTTCATACATATAGCCTATCATACAGACTGCATCGTCATTTCCCTCAGCGGCAGCTTTTGAAAAAGAGCTGTATGCTTTCTGAAAGTCCTGAGCATGTTCCTTACTTCCTAATAAGTAATCCATACCCATATCAAATGCATTCTTTTCTGGTGCAGATTGCTTATTTGCGCTATTTGCCAATGTAGCATCATTGTTTTTCTTACCCTTCTTAACGGTTAATCTGATATCATCAAAATAGCATTTATTGCCTGATTTCAGGGTAGCAAGATCTATGGCAATGGTCCTGAAAAAAGTTGATGTCACACAGAACGTTGATTTATATTCTGTCCAATCCGTGGTAAAGACGACATCATCGCATGGATTATCATAAACATTCGTTCCCGGTATCGAATGAGCCTCGGTACCTGATATTTGTGGCTTAGAGGCTTTAACCTTCATTGTCAATGTGACACTATCTCCATAAGAAAAAACAGTATTTGAAATAATGAACAGTTGAGCATTATATGGATCTTTTTCGAGTTTTCCAAACGGTACCATAAGACACATATTGTTTTTGTCAGATGGATCTTTCACTATTTGAGGCATGTTTCTGTACGCGTATTTATCTTTTGCCAATACTGAGAAATTATAACCTATTATCTTCTCGCCAGACTCGTTGATTCGGCTTGCGTAAAACCCATCATAGTTTTCACCTAAAGAAAAGGTTAGCGGCATATCAAATTTAACACGTACCGGTTTACCTCTTTGAGTACCGGGTGTCCATTTAGGCATAGTTGAAACAAGTCTTATAGCCTCGGCATCAAGTATCGGATGCACGCCGGCAACTATTTCCGGCTCCACCACAGAGCCATCTTTATTTACAACAAAAGACACGACCACTCGGCCCTGGATGCCATTATCCCTACATATCGCAGGGTATTTGAGATTCGCTTTTATAAAGGAACTAAGAGCCGAATATCCTCCAGGAAATTCAGGTTGGGTTTCAACCACCATAAAAACATCATCAACATTGACATCGTCTTCATAATCAGCGTCAATGACATCGGTTACATCCAGATCAATCCATTCAAGATCATCGTCAACAGGTTTTAGGCTATCATATGGGGCTATACCTACCTTTTCTGCTTCTACTTTTAATCCAGCCTGTTTGATTTCTTCATCAGTAGCTGGACGAATCAAACCAGCCTTTGCCATCTCTTGAAATTCCTCAAAAGAATACTCAACAACTTTTATTGTAATGGCCTTTGAGTCGCCATCTATCTGATTGTTCTCCTGCGCTACTGCAACAATGTTGATTAACAGCAACAACACAAGCGTAACTGTAATTTTTAGGATACAATTCTTTATCATTAATCAGTCCCTTTTGTGGTACAAGGCCCTTATACCGTTCTTTTAATCTAAAAGTGTGGAGCCTATTTCGGCAATGCGAAAACACTTTTGGCCATCTGTTTTGCGAAATTAAAACTATTTTGAATTAATCGCAAACTTGTTTATTTCAAATGTGATAGTATTTGACTATTAATCAGTAATATTTCACAATCTCGCCAGTTGGCTTGCGGTCAGGACGATTGGGGTCCGATGCACGATAACCCAGGCTTATTACCGCCATTATACACTCGTCATCAGGAATAGCAAACAGCTTGCGCAGTTCATCGGAGTCACGCATACCCATGATCAGGGTGTCAAAGCCACGTTCGCGGGCTTTAAGGATAAAGTATGCATTGCTCAAGCCGTTGTCATATGCGCCCCACCCGTCACCAATCTCATTGGCTGGATTACCACGAAAGAATCCGGAACGGGTCTTTACGTATGTAGATACAATCATAACGGGAGCACCGGCAGTATTGCGTTTGTTACCATCTCCCACCAGTTCCTTAACTGCCGCCACTTTCTCAGGGCTAATGGCCACATAGTATTTGGAAGGTTGCTGATTGGCCCAAGACGGAGCCTCCTGAGCACATTTGATAAGTTCCATAACCTCTTCCTGACTGATTGTCTTGGAAGCATCATAGTCACGAACGCTGCGACGTGATGCCACAATATCGTCAAAACTCTTAACAGACGTTTGGTTACCGCCACAAGCACACAGCATAAAAGCTGCACAGGCAATCTGAATGAACATTGACTTTTTCATACTAAAAAATATTGCAGTTAATTGATAATCAAAGAAGTCTATATACAACATGCAGCGGACTCATATCCTTACATCTGATCAGACTCAATATGACACAAAAATAAAAAATAGTATTTGGTTTTTCGAATTATATGTCTATCATTGCAGAAAATAACCGGACATTAACCCTTTAACCTTAATAATTATGAGAAGATTCTTTTTCATGTCAGCGTTGCTGATACTATCGGCAACAACACTCACGGCACAGCAGGCCGCACGTTTAGGCAGCCGTCAAACCATGCGCCCCCTACCAAAGGAGTTGGTTAAAGACGGAAGTTCCTATATGGTTTTAGTTGATTGTGATGAAAGCGGAACTGATTATAATGCCGGATTATATGACAGTTTCGGCCCCGAGGGTGTCAAATACTCGTTTGACTTACCTGACATACAATTTGTCAGTTACTATTATGAGAAGCTCAACGGAGAAACGAAAGATACTATCATCTTTGAATATTATAGTATCGATTATGCATATGCATATATTCCTGATACTATCTCTTCCATATCAGAATTAGAAGTGTATCTCAATCCCAATTGGATCTATTTATCTGAATACCCTTCAATTGAAGGATATAGTGCTTTCTCTTTTTCTCCCGTTATGTTTGATAATTATTCATATTATTTTTGGAATTATGAGGAATATGGTACCCAATACCCTACTATTTACTTTGTTATTGATGGAGATGGGCACATTTGGCTTTATCGTGTTGAATACTCAAGTGAAGAAAATGTTGTTCAGATGTCTGTAATCGTAAAAGAAGAAGCTAATGAAGAATACATTTTTTCCACCATACAAGATTTGGAATTATATGTCAATTTGAGTTCATTTAAAACAGGAGATGAAAGCCGTTATAAAACTATTGTAAAGGAATTCTATTTACCCACAGGAGAAAAAGCATATTACGCAGTTCGTGATTACTTTAAGGAATATTGCGAATTACACGATCTTTATTACAATGAATATTATGCAAGGAACTTTTATAATGAATATATTTGGCAATATGAAAAGTTCGGAACGCGATACCCTTACTATTTCTTTATGATAGATGATGAAGGACATCTGGTAGTTTATAATGCAAATTACCGTATAGAGCGTGACTATTCCAACGCGACCTGGGAAATAGACCCAGATTATGGTAATGGCAGTTCATATCAACCTAACGTAGGTCAATTCATCTATTTGAACGTTGACAAGTCTTTTTATCCCACAACACCAATCTTTATAAGTCAGAACTTGTTCAATGATGATGACAACTGGGAGTTTCTGTCTTTAGACATTCAATTTACCCCCAGTGACACAAGTGATATATTTAGATATTATGATGATGGAGTGGAGATTGAAAGAAGAAGGATAAGCATGAAAACAGTTGTGGAAGGTATTAAGATCATGAACAATGAGGGCACCCAGTTGGGATATCTCCCTGTTCAGAACAAGTCGGATGAATATACCACAGATATTGATTTGAAGTATGTCTCTGTATTGAATGGTTTGGTGTATATCCAAACTGAAGAAAAAGCCATCACCAATAAACATGGTTACGAAACCGAAAAGCATTATGAGGGAATATATGCCATTGACCCCAAAGACGCTTCTGTACATGCAATTACAAGATCTCTTTCACGTATGAATCTTAATTCCACAGTTATTGATCAGGGTGAAAGGCTTGACATACAGATCTCTGAATCCGGCAAGAATGATAATCTGACCATCTCCAGCATGTCTGGCCAGGTTATCAATTCATCACCCGTAAAAGAGGATAAATCCATATCAGTCAATACCGGTGCAATGCCTAAGGGAATCTACAATGTAACACTCCGCGGCAATGGCAACCCCACTGAGAACCAGAGGATAATAATCAAATAAACATTCCTCATTAACAATAATGCAATGCAGCTGCCCCGAAAAGGCAGCTGCATTGTTTTATCCCTCAAACAGTTCTTCCTGACGATAATCAGATTCCTGCCACTGGAATTTCACTTTTTCAGGCACATAGAATTGGTCTATCTTGTAGTCAATGTTTGCCTTGTGCGCCTGGCTCAGTTGGAATGGACGGCGTATGTAATACTCCTTGCCGTCCTTAATGAAACGGGCTCCCGTCTGATGAAAGCGGAACGGCACATCCTTCTCCACGCACTGGCGCCTCAAATTCAATATCCAATCATAATTGCAGGGACGTGCCTCCACGCCTGATTCTCCTCCCACCGATACCTCCTCAATACTACTGTCCAGATACTCAGAGATATCTACTGCCGATATCAATGGTGACACAATGATTGACTTGTGCTTAATCGGAAGTTCTCTAAAGATAGGAAGCCTATAATCTGCCATCTGCTGGTTCTCCACTGTACAGCCCACCAGCACATTGTCATAGCCGTCAGCCCAATCATCGGGTATGCACTCCATGAAGCGGTCTATGCGCTTGGTAAAGAAATAGAACCACAGGTCACTGCGCAAGCGCATCATCTGCCAGCATTCCTTACGCCACTCATCAGCATCCTTAAGCAGAAAATCAGATGTAAAACAGGTAAACACCACCTTGCCAGGCTCAATCTTCCAGCTGCGGTCACGCTTGCGCTTAACAGGCAGGTTGAAAGCCGCAGTCTTGCGGGCCAGGTTACTGCCTATCTCACTCCCGTACATGGCATCCTGCCTATAGACATAGCAATACTTGCACCCCGAGCTTATCTTAGTACACCCATGCCAAGGATTCCAGTCTGCATATATGTTCCAGTGCTCTGCCATATCCGCAAAGATAAGAAAATCATGATGACGTTTTTGACTTTTCCCCTTTTGGTTCAATCTTTACATACAGATTCTTAATAACTTTGCACAATGTTTTTATCAAAGAGAACATATCGGATATTCTGCATTTGCCTGCTGTCATTCCTAAAGATTACGGATACGGCGGGCTTGTACGCTCAAGATAACTCTCAATCTGAATATTCATTCAAGGTTATTGTTCCCCAAGAGACCATCACCCAGGGCAGTCAGGTAGAGATCCAATATGTACTTGACGCTCCGTCATACTCGGTAACAACTTTCAATGGTGGACTTGAAGGTGAAAAACGCATAAAACTTGATTATTCCAAATCCACACTGCCCGATGGAAAGAACAGGTTGACAGTAACAGCCACATATCAGATCAATTCATGTGGAGCAATCAAAGTGCTGCCGATGTCTGCTGAATTCCGCGGAAAGACCATCTTTTCTGATTCAACTACAATAATCGTTCTGCCCAATGCAGAATATGGCTATGAATGGTATTCAGCAAGAGAGTTCCTGCAAAAGAAAGGGGTACAGGCTGATGGACTTAAATTTAAGTTCGGAACTGAGACACTTATAGGATTATCCGATGACAAGAACAATGTATTTGCCATTGTTGCCAGGAAAAAATATGAATCCTGTCTTGATTATCCGGTTCTGGCATACAGCATGGAGTCCCCATTATGGAAAAGCACCGACACGGAAAGCAGTATAACGCTGTCACAGATTATAAACAATTACGAGCAGCAACTGAAAGAGCTCCTATCAAAAGATTCCATTTATAGCGGTGCTCACATCGTAAATAATCTGGCTGACAATTCATTAAACGGAAGGATACTGCTGGAGGACATGCTGTTTGGTCAAGAGAAGCCATATAATGACCTCTTTCCAAAGGATGAATCCTCCCAGGATGGGGCCCGATGCATTGCCGGTTGCGGCCCTGTTGCCTTGGCACATATATTAAGCTTCTATCACATTGACAATCAACCCATTGAAAACGGTTCCCTGCATTTGAACTCCGGCAAGAAAATCAGCATAAGCCTTAATGAACATCCTATTGACTGGAGTGGAACCAATTCTGATCTTGCCAATCTTATGCTTGATTGTGCGGCCAGCCTGGGAGCAGAAGTAAGTTCATCAAGTTCCACTACCAGCCTGAACAATTTCAAATCAGCCCTCATCTCCTATTGGAATTACAGTCCGCAATGCATGTATGTGAACAATGTCTCAGACATGGAATTACTTACTCTGGCATACACGGAACTGAACAATGACAGACCCGTCATTGTCGGTGGTCTGAGTCATATTTTTGTATGTGACGGATATGATCAGGACTATCTGCATTTCAATTTTGGATGGAACGGTAAATGCAATGGCTATTTCAGAGTCCTCACTGCCGATGACATATCATCTGACAAACTACCCTTCAATGAGATATTGGCAAATATAGAGCCCTTGAAAGAGTTCTTATCAGATACCATCACCGTTCAAGAACCCGGAACACTTTCCACATTGATTAATAAAGAATCATGGAATAAACTTACCTCACTTACCGTCAAAGGAACAATCAACGGAGATGACATCAGTTTTCTCAGGAACATGGCCGGAGCAATTGATGTTTATGATCCCTCAAAAGGCATAGGCTCACTGATGTATCTGGACCTGTCAGAAGCAAAAATAAATGGTGGAAAACCGTACGCAGTCTTCTACGCTGACGGTTACACGATATCAGGAAAAGATGACATACCCGGCAAAGGCAATTTCAGTTACAGTTATAATCTGTCAAACATAACAGATAAACAGTGGCAAACCATTGTAAGTTATAACCTGGATGACCGCGGAGATATGCTCTTGGAGAGAAACTCTGCCGGCAGGATCCTTATCTCATATCACGTCCAAGACAACAATGTGATTGGTAAGAGGATGTTTGCCGATTGCCAGAATCTGAGAACAGTAACCTTGCCTAAATCCGCCCTACGTATTGATGAAGATGCTTTCTATAACTGCCGTTCTCTCCAGCAGGTTCTAAACCAGCCAGACAAGGTAAGCAAAAAAGCCTTTAGGGAATGCCGCATACTTGAAGACAAGAAGTAATCTGTCTTTACTGCCCGGGGCTTATCCTTCAAACAGCTCTTCCTGACGATAATCAGATTCCTGCCACTGGAATTTCACTTTCTCAGGCACATAGAACTGGTCAATCTTGTAGTCTATGTTTGCCTTGTGCGCCTGGCTCAGTTGGAACGGACGGCGTATGTAATACTCCTTGCCATCCTTTATGAAACGGGCTCCTGTCTGATGAAAGCGGAACGGCACATCCTTCTCCACGCACTGGCGCCTCAAATCCAATATCCAATCATAATTGCATGGACGTGCCTCCACGCCTGATTCTCCTCCCACCGACACCTCCTCAATACTACTGTCCAGATACTCAGAAATATCCACTGCTGATATCAATGGTGACACAATGATAGACTTGTGCTTAATCGGAAGTTCCTTAAAGATAGGAAGCCTATAATCTGCCATCTGCTGGTTCTCAACCGTACAGCCCACCAGCACGTTGTCATAGCCATCGGCCCAGTCATCAGGGATGCAATCCATGAAACGGTCTATGCGTTTGGTAAAGAAGTAGAACCACAGGTCACTGCGCACGCGCATCATCTGCCAGCACTCACGGCGCCACTCATCGGCATCCTTTAGAAGGAAATCAGATGTAAAGCAGGTGAACACCACCTTGCCGGGCTCAATTTTCCAGCTGTGGTCACGTTTACGTTTTATGGGCAAATCAAAAGCTGCGGTCTTGCGGGCCAGATTGCTCCCTATCTCACTACCGTACATGGCATCCTGCCTATAGACATAGCAGTACTTGCACCCAGGGCTTATCTTGGTACATCCGTGCCAGGGGTTCCAATCTGCGTATATGCTCCAATGCTCCATGCTACAAATGTAGAAAATTGAAAATTGAAAATTAAAAATTAAAAAAAGCGTTATTTAGTAGTCGCATTCCGTGCCTACCCTTGTTGCTTCAAAGAAAAGCCGATGCTTATCGCTTACTATTTGAAAAATAAGACTATTATTGCAGGACGAAACATACCCATATACAATAGAGACCGTTATGAAAAGGATCACATTATTCGCAGCATTGCTGATTTCTTACGCATTATCACTCACTGCACAGGATATCGTAGTTGCCGAACGTATGTACAATGGCTCTTTCAGCCTTGTCCCCAAAGAGGTTACATCTTTAAAGAAACCCTATATTGCAGCAGTGGGATATGACAAGACTACCGATGATCCCACCATAAACATATACAGCCATCCTGGCGATGAAGAACCTGTAATATCAATGAAGGTGCCCCAACAGCAATCAGGTGAAACATATTATGAGGTTGCTGAAGGAGTCAAGGAAAACGTTGTCATACGCAACAAGTTCTATGACATATTTGATTATGTGATAGGCGATACATCAATGATAGCTGATATGGAAGCGCTCATCAGGAACCTATGGGGGTATGGAGAGACATTCAAACTTACAGAGTTTACTGATGCAGACTCAATGCAGGCATTTGTAGGCAACAACTTAAGTAACAACAAGTATTTCAATTATGAGAAATACGGAGACAAATACCCTCTGGAATACTGGGGTATTAATGAAGAACGCAGGTTATGCATGTATCACTATTTCGGTTATGAAACAGTATATGATTATTCAGAGGCTGTATGGACCAAAGACCTGGATTATTCCCGAAAGGATGGGTATGAAGAATTCACCTGCTATTTAGAACCGTTCATTTATCAGGATTTAGACAACTCCGTATATCCCGCTTCTGAAATATATGCAAGCCAGAACATTTTCAACAACGATACAAAATGGGAATACATGATTCTGAATGCCGAATACTATGCAACAAGAAGTGACGGTCGGGAATATCCGGACGGCAAAATAAGAAGAACAGTATATAACCAGACATATTTCACAAGCATCATGATAATCGATGATGAAGGCCGTGAACTTTTAAATATCCCATTGACAGGCAAGGAAGATGAATTCACAATTTCCATAAACATTAAGACAGTAGCCATCATAGATGGTTTTTTATACATTCTCACGAAAGAAATTGTCCGCAAGGGAGCTTGGGAAAATAACTATTATGATCGGCAGTTTTATGACGGGATATACATCATTGATCCCAACAAGGTTGAGGTCAAATCCATATCAAGAGCGCCATCACGCATGGTTATCAGGCCAAATGTAATTGATCAGGGCAACAGACTGGATATCCAGGTTTCCGCCTCCGGACAGAATGACAACATTACCGTCTCAAGCATGTCAGGCCAGGTGCTGGATCAGACACATGTCCAAGAGGACAACACGGCATCATTCGAGACCGGAGCTATGCCTAAAGGTATCTATAACGTAACTCTCCGCGGCAACGGAAATCAAATTGAGAACCAACGAATTATAATCAAATGAATATAGAAGAATTCCGGGAATACTGCCTGACCCTGCCACTGGTGACAGAGGATATGCCTTTTGATGAAACGGTAGTGGTTTTCCGCCTTAAAGGCAAGATATTTGCGTGCATCACGCTCGATAAGCCCGATATCGTGGTGCTCAAGTGTGACCCCGACCGCGCACTTGAACTACGCGACCATTACGCCGCCATAGAGGGAGCATTCCACTGGAACAAGAAATACTGGAACCAGATCCGTCTGGACTCAGACGTGGACCGCCCCCTGATAGAGGAACTGACCCGCCACGCCTACAACGAGGTCAACGCCAAACTCCCCAAGAAAGACCGCGTCACCCCAATTGAGAATTGAAAATTGAAAATTAACACGCACCTGCGTAAAAAGCACCTGCGTAAAGCCCGCGACATTAAAAGGCGCTCGAAATTATTTTCGAACGCCTTTTACAATTTTCAATTCTCAATTTTCAATTCTCAATTAGTCGAGTGAGTGTATCACGAGACCGGAGCGGAGCTTAGGCTCAAACCAAGTGGTCTTGGGCGGCATGATGTTGCCGGTATCGGCTATATCCATGAGCTGTTTCATTGAAACAGGATAGAGAGCCAGAGCCATCTTCATCTCACCGCTGTCAACACGACGCTTCAGTTCACCAAGACCGCGGATACCGCCTACAAAGTCTATTCTCTTGTCGCGGCGCAGGTCTTTTATACCGAGCAGCTGGTCCAGAATAAGGTTTGATGAGATTGTAACATCCAGGACACCGATAGGATCGCTGTCGTCGAATGTACCCTTCTTTGCAGCCAGCTTATACCATTCGCCATCAAGATAGAGTGAGAATGTATGAAGTTCTGACGGTTTGAAGATATCCTTACCCTTCTTCTCTACGATAAAGTTCTTCTCAAGAGCCTTAAGGAACTGCTCTGAAGTCATTCCGTTCAGATCCTTGACTACACGGTTGTAATCAATGATGGTGAGCTGTGAAGCCGGGAAGCATACTGCCATGAACCAGTTGTACTCCTCATCACCACGATGATTAGGATTCTGACGTGCCTTCTCAGCACCTACCAGAGCGGCAGCGGCTGAACGGTGGTGACCATCGGCGATATAGAGTGACGGGATGTGTGCAAAACGTTCTGTGACAGTCTTGATATCCTCATCCTTGTCTATTATCCACAACTGATGACGGAAACCGTCACCCGGAGCAATATAATCATATTCAGGAGTACCCTTGACGTACTCTGCAACAAGCTTGTCCAGAACGGCATCATCAGGATATGCAAAGAACACCGGCTCTATGTTGGCGTTGTTAACGCGTACATGCTTCATGCGGTCCTCCTCCTTGTCAGCACGGGTAAGCTCATGCTTCTTGATGTTACCCTTAAGGTAGTCATCAACATTGGCGCAAACCACAAGACCGTACTGGGTCTTGCCGTTCATGGTCTGAGCGTAGATGTAGTACTGCTCCTTGTTATCGCGTTTGAGCCAGCCCTTATCCTGGAACTTCTTGAAGTTCTCAGCAGCCTTGGCATATACTCTGGGGTCAGTCTCCTCTGCTATGGGATCAAAGTCAATCTCAGGCTTGATGATGTGATACAGAGACATCTCATTTCCGGCAGCCTCTACACGGGCCTCCTCTGAGTTGAGCACGTCATACGGACGGCTCTGAACCTTTTCAACAAGCTCCTTGGGAGGACGTATGCCCTCAAATGGTTTTACTTTTGCCATTAGCGGTTAACCATGAACTTGGTGCAACCATCCTTGATGAAGCCCACAATCTGGTTTGCAGCTGCGATACCGGCGTTGATGTTAGCCTCGGCAGTCTGGGCACCCATCTTCTTGGGAGTAGCAAAGTAGCGGCCCACAAACAGTTCCTCAAACTTGGCAGATGCAGCAGGTGCTATATCTGATACGAACTTGAGGTCCTCACGCTCCTGCATCAACTGGATGAGCTCATCCTCATTGATGATCTCCTTACGGGCTGAGTTAACCAGAACGGCACCCTTAGGCATCAGGCTTACAAGCTTCTTACCTATTGAGTTCTTGGTCTCATCAGTTGCAGGCAAGTGCAGTGATATGAACTGGCAGGTCTTGTACATCTCCTCAACACTATCAACAGCGTGTACACCGGCAGCCTCGATAGCCTCCTTGGGGCAGTAAGCATCAAAAGCGTAAACCTCCATGCCGAATCCCTTGGCTATGCGTGCCACGTTACGGCCTACGTTACCGAAAGCGTGGATACCCAGCTTCTTGCCCAGCAGTTCGATACCTGATGTGCCGTTGTAGAAGTTACGTACAGCGTAAACCATCAGACCGGCAACGAGCTCAGCAACAGCATTGGCGTTCTGGCCCGGAGTATTCATAACGCATACTCCATGAGCGGTGGCCGATGCCAGGTCAACATTGTCATAACCTGCACCTGCGCGAACCACGATCTTAAGCTGCTTAGCGGCATCAAATACCTCAGCATCTATGATATCGCTACGGATAATGATAGCGTCAACATCGGCAACAGCCTTGAGAAGGGCAGCCTTCTCAGTATATTTCTCAAGCAGTACAAGTTCATAACCTGCACCCTCAATAACTTCACGTATTCCGTCAACAGCAACCTTAGCAAAAGGTTTTGATGTAGCAACTAAAACTTTCATATCCGAAACTTTTAATTTTCAATTTTCAATTTTCAATTCTCAATTTTAATGCTTGGCCTCAAACTCCTTCATGCAAGCAATCAGGGCATCTACGCTCTCCATAGGCAGAGCGTTGTAGCAAGAAGCGCGGAAACCGCCAACTGAACGGTGGCCCTTGATACCGACCATACCCTTGCCCTTGGCAAAGTTCATGAACTCATCCTCAAGTTCCTTGTACTCAGGAGCCATAACCCAGCAGATGTTCATGTATGAACGATCCTCTTCCTTAGCGGTACCAACAAACAGCTTGTTGCGGTCAATCTCACCGTACAGCTTGGCAGCACGGGCCTCGGCACGCTTAGCCATCTCCTTTACACCGCCCTGAGCTTTGAGCCAGCGGAGTGACTCCATTGCAGAATAGATAGTGAATGTAGGAGGTGTGTTGAACATTGAACCGTTATCGATGTGAGTCTGATAGTTCAGCATTGTGGGGATATAGCGGTCAACCTT